>NZ_LXPC01000012.1:0-447587 GCF_003590275.1 Dehalobacter sp. MCB1
AACCCCCGCTCTATCCACCTGAGCTACGAGGCCATATAGATTGCATGGCGGAGGGGGTGGGATTCGAACCCACGGCTCCTTTCGGAGTCACCGGTTTTCAAGACCGGCTCCTTAAACCGCTCGGACACCCCTCCAGCAGTAAGACGATAGATAGTATAACATAAACTTTATAACTAAACAAGAAGCTGTTTGCGCCAAATTTAAACAATAAAGCAACAAACAATATAATAATCTAATTGCATTAATGCTCTTAGCATTAATCAAAAAAACTTTATTCTAATCTAACCGATAAATTCCGTACCCATGTATGGAACCAGTGCTTTCGGAATCCTGATTCTACCATCTTCTTCTTGATAGTTCTCCAGAATAGCCGATACGGTCCTGCCGATGGCCAGTCCGCTGCCGTTTAAGGTATGCACAAACTCCACTTTTTCCTTAGGTCCGCGCCGAAAACGAATATTCGCTCTTCTAGCCTGAAAATCATTAAAATTGCTGCAGGAAGATATTTCCCTGTACAGATTAAAGCTTGGCAGCCATACTTCAAGGTCATACGTTTTAGCAGAACTAAATCCAAGATCGCCGGTGGATAAAGCAATAACGCGGTAAGAGAGTTCCAGTTCCTGCAGAATCGCTTCAGCATCCGCGGTCAGCATCTCCAACTCATGGAAGGAATTCTCCGGAAGGGAGAATTTTACAAGCTCAACTTTATTAAACTGATGCTGGCGGATCAGCCCGCGGGTATCCCTCCCGGAAGCTCCAGCTTCGGCACGGAAACATGCACTGTAGGCACAAAATTTAATCGGAAGCATATCTGCTTCAAGGATCTCATCTCTGTAAATATTGGTGACTGGTACTTCTGCTGTAGGAATCAGGAAATAATCGGTTTTTTCCACTTTGAAAGCGTCTTCTTCAAATTTGGGCAGCTGACCGGTGGAAAACATAGACTGCCGGTTGACCATAAACGGCGGAAAGACCTCCGTATAGCCTTTGGCGGCATGCCTGTCCATCATAAAATTGATCAAGGCTCTTTCTAGGCGCGCTCCGAGCCCTTTGTAGAATGTAAATCGAGTTCCAGTTACTTTGCCGGCCCGGGCAAAATCTAAAATATCAAGTTTTTCCCCCAACTCATAGTGGGTTAGCGGTTGAAATTCAAACTTCCTGGGTTCACCCCATTTGCGGACTTCGATGTTATCGTTTTCATCTTTACCAACCGGAACAGATGCATCGGGAATATTCGGGATCAAATAGAGTACTTCCAGCATTTTTTGCTCGATCTCGTTTAAACTGTCATCCAGCGTTTTAATGTTCTGACCAACCTCACGCATTTGAAGGATCAGCTTCTCGGCATCCTGCCCGCTTTTCTTCCGCCGGGCAACTTCTTCAGATACCTTATTGCGTTCCGCTTTCAGATTTTCCGCCTCAAATAAGATTTGCCGTCTTTTTTCCTCTTGGCGTAAAAAATCATCCAGGTTGATATCGGCACAGCGTTTCGCTAACGCTTCTTTGACAATCTCGGGATTGCTGCGCACAAATTTTAGATCGAGCATAACGGGCCCCTCCTATTTTCGATACTGATCAACGATGTTAATGAAATATTTATGAATTCTGGTATCGTCTGTAAGCTCGGGATGAAACGCGCTGGCCAGAATATGATCATCCCGAACCAAGACAATCTTTCCGGCATATACGGCCAGCACATCGACCTCCGGACCTGCTTCCAACACATACGGCGCTCGAATGAATACGGCCCGCAGATTTCCGCCTTCCAGTCCCTTAACCGGGATATCCGCTTCAAAACTCGCAATCTGCCGCCCAAAAGCATTTCGTTTGACGGAAATATCCAGAAGACCCAAAGAATACTGGCTGCTCTGATCAATTTTTTTACTAAGTAGAATCATGCCGGCGCATGTCCCAAAAATGGGAAAACCTTCACCAGCCATTTCTGCAATTTTGTCACCAAAACCGTCAATTTCGAGCTGCTTACCAATTGCTGTGCTTTCCCCACCGGGAATAATTAATCCACTGATTCCTTTTAAATCATCGACACTGCGGACTTCAACCGCCTCAACTCCAAGTCTTTCCAATAATTTGCAGTGCTCGCGAAAAGCGCCCTGGATAGCCAGGACACCAATTTTCTTTTTCATGCTCACCAGCCCCGATCCTGCATTCTTTCCGCCGGAGCAATCGAGGAAATCTCCAGACCAGGCATTGCTTCCCCAATTTCTTCTGAAAGCTTAGCCAGCATGTCCGGATCATTGTGGTGGGTGGTTGCGAGAACAATCGCTCTGGCTCTTTTGGTCGGTTCAGAGGATTTAAATATGCCGGAGCCAACAAAAATACCATCGCAGCCCAGCTGCATCATAAGGGCCGCATCGGCCGGGGTCGCAATTCCGCCAGCTGCAAAATTAACAACCGGAAGTTTTCCGTGTTCGGCAACATATAGAACTAAATCGTAGGGCGCGGCCATTTCCTTGGCCGCGGTCATCAGTTCCTCCTTTGGCATCGTGGTCAGTCTGCGGATATCGGCCATGACCGTCCGCATATGGCGCACAGCCTCGACTACATTGCCTGTTCCGGGCTCGCCTTTGGTGCGGATCATCGCAGCACCCTCACCGATTCGACGCAGGGCCTCACCGAGGTTGCGTGCACCGCAGACAAACGGCACTTTAAATTGATTCTTGTCGATGTGATAAAGGTCGTCAGCAGGGGTTAGCACTTCGCTCTCATCAATGTAATCTGCACCAAGTGCTTCCAGGATCCGGGCTTCGACAAAGTGTCCGATTCTTGCTTTGGCCATAACTGGAATCGTTACAGCCTCCATGATCTTTTTAACGATAGTCGGATCGGCCATTCTTGCTACACCGCCTGCGGCCCGGATATCAGAGGGTACCCTTTCCAGGGCCATAACTGCACAGGCTCCGGCTTCCTCAGCTATTTTTGCCTGTTCGGGTGTTGTGACGTCCATAATGACGCCTCCTTTTAACATCTCCGCCAAGCCCGTTTTTACTTTCCATGAAGCTACCTCAACCATGAATGATTCCTCCTAATAGATCTGTTAATCGTAATATTGTTCCCTGTTATAATCATTTTATTAATCGTTTATTCTTCTTCTTCTTTACTTACAAATTTAGCTACGGCCACAACCTTACTGTCGCCTGTCCTCATTGCGGTTACCCCCTGGGCCGATCTTCCCTGAACGGAGATGCCGCTGACTTCCTGACGTATCACAATACCTTCATCGGTAATGACCATCAGTTCCTGATCGGCGGTGACGACCTTGACGGCAGCCAGAGGCCCGGTCTTGGAAGTGACTCTGTGCCCGATGATGCCTTTGCCACCACGTCCCTGGATCCGGAAATCATCCAGTTCGCTTCGTTTGGCAAAGCCATTCTCGGTAACTGTCAGCAATTCTAAATCACTGGCGGTTTTATCGACAACATCCATCGCAATAACATAGTCATTTTTCCTGAGAGAGATTCCTCTTACACCTCGGGCTGTCCGTCCCATAGCTCTGACATCCTCCTCGGAGAAGCGGATCGCCAGGCCCAGGCGGGTTGCAATCACGACATCGTCATTTTCTTTCGTGAGACGCACGCCGATCAGTTCGTCATTTTCATCCAGCGTCAGCGCAATCAAGCCATCACTTCTTTTCGTGTCATAATCCTGGAGCGAAGTCTTTTTGACAATCCCGTTTCTCGTTGCTGTCAGCAGGTTGAATTGGTCTTTAAACTCCTTGACAGCAATCGTCGCGGTGACTTTTTCATCCTGCGCGAGACTCAAAAGGTTCACGATCGCAGTACCTTTGGCTGTTCTGCTTGCTTCAGGTATTTCATGCGCCCGCAAACGGTAAACCTTGCCGCGTGAAGTGAAGAAAAGAATATGATGATGCGTAGAGGCAATAAACAGGCTCTCCACAAAATCATTTTCTCCGGTAGACATACCGGTGACTCCACGGCCGCCTCTCCTCTGGCTGTGGTAGGTATTTAAAGGCAGTCTTTTGATATACCCTCTGTGCGTGACCGTAATCACAACGTCCTCATCCGCGATCAAATCTTCAATTTCCATCTTCGTCGCATCAAAAGTGATTTCAGAACGTCTCGGATCCGCAAATTTATCCCTGATTTCCTTCAGCTCTGCTTTAATAATTTCGCGGACCATCTTATCTGAGTTAAGAACAGCCGTGAGATAGGCGATCTCATCCATCAGCTTCTGATACTGGGCATCCAGTTTTTCGCGTTCCAAACCGGTGAGCCGCTTTAAGCGCATGTCCAGAATAGCCTGAGCTTGTCTGTCGCTGAAATCAAAGCGCAGAATCAGTTTTGCTTTAGCAATGTCATCATCCTTGGAAGAACGAATGATTTCAATGACTTCATCGATATAGTCCAGCGCCTTGCGCAGTCCTTGCACGATATGTGCCTCATCTTCCGCTTTCTTCAGTTCAAACCGACTGCGCCGGACAATAACCTCTTTTTGGTGTTTGATGAAGTATTCCAGCATTTCCTGCAGGTTGAGTACTTTCGGGGTATTGTCAACAAGCGCCAGCATATTGATCCCGAAGCTGTCTTCCATCTGGGTATGCTTATACAGCTGATTCAGGATGACTTGAGGAGTAACATCCCTACGCAGTTCGATCACGATGCGCATCCCTTTCATCGTGGTCTCATCGCGCAAATCGGTTATACCTTCAATTTTCTTTTCCTGAACAAGTTCAGCAATCTTTTCAATCAGCCGGGACTTATTAACCACATACGGAATTTCCGTAACAACGATTTGCATTTTCCCGTTTTTCTCAATCTTTTCGATATTGGCCTTCGCCCGGACCTTAATTGATCCTCTGCCGGTTGTGTACGCGCTGATGATACCCTCCGTGCCCATGATCTGGGCGCCGGTCGGAAAATCAGGTCCTTTAATGAATTTCATCAGATCTTTGATTCCCGGTCGGGACGCTCCATCCTCATTATCTTGACTGTCTATCAGATAAATGACACCGTCGATGACTTCGCCCAGATTATGCGGCGGTATGTTCGTGGCCATCCCGACAGCAATCCCGGAAGAACCGTTAACCAATAGGTTTGGGAATTTTGCCGGCAAGACGTCCGGTTCTTTTTCTCTTTCATCATAGTTCGGACTAAAATTAACTGTATCCTTATCAATATCAGCCAGCATATACGTAGCCAGCGGAGCCATCTTCATCTCCGTATAACGCATGGCAGCCGCTGAATCACCATCGATCGAACCAAAGTTGCCATGCCCGTCAATTAAAGGGTAACGACTGGAAAAATCCTGCGCCATCCTGACAGACGCATCATAGATTGAAGAGTCTCCATGCGGGTGATATTTCCCCATGCAATCTCCGACCAGTCTGGCCGATTTACTATACCCTTTATTAGGCGTCATCCCTAATTCATTCATCGCATAAAGGATCCTGCGATGAACCGGTTTCAGCCCGTCGCGTACATCCGGCAAGGCTCGACTGACAATTACGCTCATGGAATAATCTATAAATGATTTTTTTAATTCATCGGAAATCTCAATGGGCAAAACCTTGCCACTAAAAAGTTCCATGGACATGGTTCAACGCTCCTTTAAATATCCAGATTTCGTACATCCCTGGCATGTTTTTGAATAAATTCCTTACGGGGCTCTACTTTGTCACCCATGAGTATCGTGAATAACTCATCCGCTTTCATGGCGTCATCCATTTGAACCTGGAGAATGGTCCGGGATTCAGGATCCATTGTTGTCTCCCAAAGCTGTTCGGGATTCATTTCACCAAGACCTTTATAGCGTTGGATTTCTGTCTTTTCTCTGCCGACAGTTTCCATAACCTTACTCAATTCTTTATCACTATAAGCATATTGAATTTGTTTACCGTTTTTAATCTTAAAAAGCGGTGGCTGCGCAATATAAACATAATGATTTTCAATCAGCGGTTTCATATACCTGTAGAAAAATGTCAATAAGAGAATCCGGATATGTGCACCATCGACATCGGCATCTGTCATAATCACAACTTTATGATAACGGGATTTTTCAATATCAAACTCTTCAGATATTCCGGTACCAAGTGCTGTAATCATTGCTCTTATTTCTGTATTTCCTAGGATCCTATCCAAACGGGCTTTTTCGACATTCAGGATTTTACCTCGCAGCGGTAATATAGCCTGGAATTTTTGATTTCTTCCTTGTTTGGCTGAGCCGCCGGCACTGTCTCCTTCAACAATGTACATTTCACAGTACCTTGGATCCTTCCAGGTGCAGTCCGCCAGTTTACCCGGCAAAGAAGTACTTTCCAGCGCACTTTTTCTGCGCGTGAGGTCTCTGGCCTTGCGGGCGGCAAGTCTCGCTCTGGTCGCCATCAAGCCTTTTTCAACAATCTTTTTAGCAACGGCCGGATTTTCTTCAAAAAAGGTCGATAGACCCTCGCCAACCACGCTGTCGACAATGGATCTTACTTCACTATTGCCCAGCTTAGTCTTCGTCTGTCCTTCAAACTGAGGTTCCATGATTTTAACCGAAATAATGGCTGTAAGGCCTTCTCTGACATCCTCACCACTTAAGTTATTCTCATTGCCTTTTAAAATATTGTTTTTGCGCGCATAGTCATTCACTACCCTGGTTAAAGCAGCTTTAAAGCCTGCTTCATGCGTTCCGCCTTCTGTGGTATTGATATTATTGGCATAAGAAAACAGGGTTTCGGTATAGCTTTCGTTATACTGAAGAGCAATCTCAACCTTCGTATTATCTTTCTCCGTTTCAAATACAATCGCTTTTTGGTGAATCGGATCTTTATTTTTATTTAAATATTCTACAAAATCAATCAGCCCATTATTGTGATTGTAGACATCTTTCATATCCGTTCGTTCGTCGATCAGCGTAATCGTGACACTTTTATTCAGAAAGGAAAGCTCCTTTAAACGATGTGCCAGAACTTCATAGTCATAAACGATATCTTCGAAGATTTCCGGATCAGGCTGGAAAGTAATCATCGTCCCTGATCTTCCCTGGTACGTACCAATTTCCTTGAGTTCAGTCAGTGTTTTTCCGCGTGAATATTCCTGGCTGTACTTTTTTCCATCTTTTTTAATCTCAACACGCAAATTGACGGAAAGCGCATTCACGACGCTCATCCCAACTCCGTGCAGGCCACCGGAAACCTTATAAGCTTCATTATTGAATTTTCCGCCGGCATGTAATACTGTCAAGGCAACTTCTACTGCCGGCTTTTGCATCTTTGCATGCATATCGACCGGTATACCGCGTCCGTTATCTTTAACAGTAATACTCTCACCCTGATGAATGATAACCTGTATTTCATTACAGTAGCCAGCCATTGCCTCATCAATGCTATTGTCAACAATCTCATATACCAGATGGTGCAAACCACGGCTGCTGGTGGAACCAATGTACATACCGGGGCGCTTGCGAACAGCTTCTAATCCTTCAAGTACTTCTATCTGGCCGGCATTATAATCAGATCCGGGATTTATTTGATTTGCTAATTCCGATTCATTTTGCAAAGCTGTTCCCTCCCAAATTTATCCTTTAACCTTAATATTATACTATAAAAACTGCTTTCATTCAAATATGAAGACCTCCCAGATTCCGGAGGTCAATAAAACAACGAATCGTCTTTCTTAAAGAAAACTTGGCTGGTGCCAAGCCTTTGGCAGAAGCCTTAGCATTACTTAGATGTATCAAAAAGTACTTACACTTGCTGATATACTAAAAAATACTTCCGCTTTGTGATCTTTTCATTAACGTCGATGAAGAAATCGGAGATAGATAATATTCTGAATCCGTCATCACAAATGATTTTTCTTTTCCTTTTTCAGTAATATTCTGTACAGTTCCCTTTTTCATCATTTTATTCAACAAACTTCGGGAAATCTGACTGCTTCCTGCTGTATCCAAATCAAGAATCAGAATGATTTTGTCTTTTCTTACCATAATATTATTACCGATGTGTAAAAACATCAACTATTCCCTCCTTATATTTCCATTAAATACCCGATATACCGCTGCGTTCTGATTTAGACGATCATCTACATCCGTCATAGTGATGATCGTCTGTTTTTGCAGGGTATTGATATATTCAATTAAATAGTCCCTCCGATATTCATCCAATTCAGAAAGAACATCGTCCAACAGCAAAATTGGATATTCATCTTTTTCATTCCGAATGATTTCCATTTCAGCCAGCTTTAGACTGAGCACCAGAGAACGCTGCTGGCCCTGAGATGCAAACATTCTTGTATCATTTCCATTCAGATAAATAATTATTTCGTCGCGGTGTGGTCCGAATAATACAGCTTTTCTCTCAATTTCCTGCATCATTTTTTTCTCAAGTATTTCCGGAAAGCATTGTAAAGCCTGCTCTAAATCCTTTTTTCCTAAGGCTTGATAAACAATATCAAGATGGTCCTCATCCGAAAAAATACTTTGAAATATCTTTCTGCAGTGAGTATTCAGTTTATCTGTAAATTCGAAGCGATTAATGATAATTTTGGAACTAATCTCACAAATCTGCTCATTCCAGGCCTGGAGCTGAATTTTTAACAGATTAAAATTCCTTTCGTTTTTTAAAAGAATATTTTTCTGATGAACAGCCCGTAAATAAGCATTGAGCAGGGCAAAATGCGCAGGTCTAACCTGGGCAATCAACAGATCAATAAAACGCCTTCTTTCGTTGGGTCCTTTTTTGACAATATTTAAATCATCCGGATAAAAAGAAACCCCATTGACTGTACCAACATAATCTGAAAGACGTTTACAAGCCAATTGGTTAATCTTCATGACTTTTTTTCCGGTCTCGTAATAACTCTCCAGTATGAAGAGCCTTTCTGAAACCTGAAAAGAACCTGAGAGATAAAAATTTTTTTTTCCCCTGCGTATTAAATCATTTTCTGACTTGCAGCGGGCCGATTTACCGCTAATAAGATACCCGATTCCTTCAAGGATATTCGTTTTTCCCTGACCATTGGAACCCATCAGCAAGTTTATTCCCGGCTGGAAGTCCACCTTTTGTTCTTGATAATTTCTGAAATTAACCAAATGTAAGTCTTTAATATACATATTTAAACACGAATCATCATGCTAATTTCTTAGCGGCAGAACTAAGCATAAGTATTTATCATTACTTTCGGGCCTGAAGATACAAGGACTAGATGATCCAGATACTTCCATAACCACACTTTCGGTGTCAACAACTTTAAGCAGGTCGATGATATACTTGGCATTAAAAGATATTGCAACGTCCTCTCCATTCTGTTCCACTTCAAGCTGTTCAAATACTTTACCCATTTCCGAAAAATGATTGATGTTTATATGGGAATTTTCAATATTAAAACGGACCGTATTGGTCTTCAAGTAATTGTCTTTAGATAAAAGCGAGGCTCTTTCGACTGCATCCATCAATTTTCGAGTATATATCAAAAGTTTCGTGTTGCATGTTGACGGAATGACCTGTTTGTAGCTTGGAAACTGTCCTTCAATTAGACGGGTGACAATTTGAACCTGGCTAAATTTAAAAATAATTCTGGAATTGTTAAAACTGATTAAAATAATGTCATCATCTTCCATTAGCCTATAAATCTCGTGCAGGGTCTTGGCTGGAATAATCCCGTTGAATTCTTTCTGATTTCCCTGTAAAAATTCATTGCTGAGTGCAAGTCGGTGTGTATCTGTTCCGACAAGTGTAATATTTTCTTTATTCACCTGAAGCAGCACACCGGTAAAAACAGGTCTTGTTTCTTCGACTGAACAGGCGAATATTGTCTTACGAATCATACTTTTAAAAAGTAAAGCTGGAAGTTCAATACTTTCATTGGATTCAATATCAGAAATCTCAGGATACTCTTCAGGATCATATCCGTTTACTGCAAAATCAGAGGAATCGTAAAAGATATTAATATTATTGTCAGTGCTTTCAATTTTAATTTCGGTATCCGGAAGCTTCCTGGCAATTTCCGAAAAAAGCTTGGCAGGTAAAACCACTTGTCCTTCTTCCTGAATATTGACCGGAACCTGGCAGCGGATGCCAATTTCCAGATCAGTGGCTTCAAACCAAAGGTTTTGTCTTTCTGCTCTCAGTCTGACTCCTTGAAGTATAGGAAGCGTATTTTTAGAGGACACTGCTCTTTGTACAGTGTTAATTCCTAAAATCAAATCTTCCTTTTTGCATAAGATTTTCATCGGATACCTCCTATGTATTCTGACTCCAATTCAAAATTATAACATAACTATTTACTATTCATAATAAGATATTAATTTAGTAGTAACCGTAGTAGTATAGCGTCAAAAATTGTGGATAAAAGGATCTGAAAAGCCAAGTATAGTTTCTATCTGATTGGATAAAAGTATTGATATTATGTGGAAATGATGGAAAGATATCCACAATTTTTAATATACAGTGTGTTTAAATAAATAAAATAAAGGTTCATCAGATTCTAACTTGATTTAATCTTACTGATAATGTCATTGATACTCTTTTCAACCAACGGATCATTCTTTTTTAGTTCACTGATCTTTTCACAGGCATGAATAACTGTCGTATGGTCCCGGCCTCCGAATTTATCACCGATCTGTTCCAAAGAAAGATCTGTCATCTCGCGGCAGAGAAACATTGCAATTTGTCTTGGAAAAGCAATGGTTCTTGTTCTTTTCTTCTGTTTGAATTCATGAATGGACATCTTATAATGTTCAGCCACACTTTTTTGAATCATATCGAGAGAAATTAATTTTTGATTTTTTTGAGGGATCATATCCTTTAATATCTCTTCTGCCAGGGTAACAGTTATCGGTTGATTAGTGAGCATGCAGTAAGCTGTTATTTTACTTAAGGCACCTTCCAGTTCCCGGATATTCGATTGAATCTCGGAAGCAATGAAAATAATAATTTCATCAGGCACAATAAAATTTTCCAGCTCAGCTTTTTTGCGTAAAATAGCAATTCTTGTTTCGTAGTCAGGCGGATTAATATCCGTTGTTAAACCCCATTCAAACCGCGAACGAAGTCTTTCCTCAAGTGTTGGTATTTCTCTCGGCGGACGATCTGAAGAAATAATGATTTGTTTGTTGGCTTCATAAAGGGTGTTAAATGTATGGAAGAATTCTTCCTGGGTACCTTCTTTGCCTGCCAGGAACTGAATATCGTCGATTAATAAAATGTCAATTTTGCGGTAAGTGTTCCGAAATTCGACCTGTCTTTCATAACGGATAGAATCAATCATTTCATTTGTGAACTGTTCCCCCGTGACATAGAGAATTTTCATCGAAGGAAAGTTCTTACTGATCACGTGGCTGATCGCATGCATCAGATGCGTTTTGCCAAGCCCGCTGCCGCCGTAAACAAATAAAGGATTATAGGATTTGGCAGGAGATTCTGCAACTGCGAGTGCTGCGGCATGTGCAAAGCGATTTCCGTTGCCGATTACAAAAGTATCAAAAGTGTACTTTGGATTCAAAGAATGAGACAAAATACCAAAATTTACGCCAGGGGTTTCTATTGGAGTAAGATCGGACTGATCTTGCTCAGCGATAAAGTTTAGAGTAACCGGTGCATTCAGGTAATTTTGAACAGTAGATTTAACGAGAGAGGAATACCTGCTTTCCAGCCAGTCTTTTGCGAACTCATTGGAAACACTGATGGTTAGCCGATTGTTGGAAAAATCAACGAGCTTTGTTGAAGATAACCAGGTTTCAAAACTGGGCTTAGATAATTCATCTTTCAATTTCTCAAGGATATTTTCCCAGAAAGCGTTTAAATATATAATATTAGGAGACATAGAGAACCCCCTTATTGATAGTGCAATAGCATCAGTAAAAAAAAGTTATTCACAAATATCAGGTTATTTGTGGATAACACCTCGGATAAAGAAGAAAAATTATACACATCCAATCATCAAACTATGGGCCGAACATTTACATTTATCATAACAAGTTTTCATTTCGTTATCAACAGTTAATTCAGAGTATCCAGGAAACTTCACAAACAATCCGGAGCTTCTCCATATTGTATTCACCTAGTTATTAACCAGTTATTTTCTTGACATAATAAAAATAATTGGAGTATAATTTTCTGTAGTCTGTCTTTCGTTTTTTGTTAGATCTATCAGAAAACCTCTAACATCTTTCTGATAGATTTAAGTGCAGCTAAGGCTGCGGCTAATAGCTTGGTGCCAGCTGAGTTTTTATTCTTGGAATTATAAGGGGGTGTTTGCTTTGAAAAGAACATATCAGCCTAAATCCCGTCGCCATAAAAGAGTCCATGGATTCTTAGAACGCATGAAAAGTACTGGCGGTAGAAACGTTTTAAGACGTCGTCGTTTGAAAGGTCGTAAGAAGTTAGCAGTTTAGGGCCGCAAGTTTGTGGCCTTTTTTGTACTGAACGCCCTTTGGCAATGCAAGGAGGGCTATATGCTGCTGAAGTCTTACAGATTAAAAAATAAGGCCGATTTTCAAAGTGTCTTTACCAATGGAAAAAGTTATACCTCAAGACAAGTTGTCATATACATCTTTCGAGGAAACAACAAAAAATTTGGATTTATTGCTTCCAAAAAAGTTGGCAATGCAGTTAAGCGCAACCGAGCCAAAAGGCTTATGCGTGAAGCTGTCCGTTTGAATATAGGCGGATTGAAAACGGATTGTGAAATGATTTTGATTGCCCGTACGGCTATCAACAAAGCAACTTTGCAGGAAGTTGAAAAATCTGTACTATATATTTGGAGAAAAGCGGGAATTTATGATGGTAAGAATGCGTAAAATCATGGAAACGGTTTTTGTTTCCATCATCGTTTTCTATCAACGATTTATTTCACCTCTGAAAGGACGAACCTGCAGATTTTATCCTACATGTTCGGATTATGCGATTCAAGCAATTAAAAAGTACGGGATCATCAAAGGGATTGGGAAATTGTTAATTCGGGTTGTCAAGTGCCACCCTTTTCATCCCGGCGGATATGACCCAGTTTAAGGAGGGTTCTTGTGGATATCGTTTATCAGGGAATGGCCGGGATCTTAAAGTGGTTGTTCGATCTCTCGTCCATGATCGGATTGCCATATTGGGGTATGGCAATTATCATCTTTACCATCATCATTAAGATTGTTCTTTACCCATTGACCTGGAAGCAAATGCAGTCTATGCGCAAAATGACGGATTTGCAGCCCAAAATGAAAGTGCTGCAGAAAAAGTATGCCAATGACAAGCAGAAGCTAAATCAGAAGATCATGGAACTGTATAATGAAGAAAAAGTTAATCCTTATTCGGGGTGCTTGCCGATTTTAGTACAGCTTCCTATCTTGTGGATATTTTATAGAACGTTGGCGAATTTCCCTTACGGAAATGATGCCAGTGTCTGGTTTTTAGGTTTCAATATTACTCAGGCATACGGCTTTCAATTGTCCTATCATTTAATCTTACCGATTCTTGCTGGGGTGACGTCTTTCTTAATGACTAAAGTCTCGATGGCAACAAGCCCCACTAAGAGTCAGCCTGGTGCGAAAAAGGATACAGCTGAGGCCACTGCCGAACAAACTCAGAAAATGATGTTGTATGTCATGCCATTCTTTATGGCTTATATCGTAATTACGCTTCCTTCTGGTTTAGGTTTTTATCTTATAACGATGAACATTGTGTCGATCCTGCAAACTGTCTATATCAATAAGAAGTTGTCGGCAGAGAAAAAAGGAGCCTCTGTTGACTGAGGAGGTACACGAATGAAGGTTGCAGATAAAACTGCAAAAACGGTTGAAGAGGCTATTGAATTGGGATTAGCCGAACTTGGTGTCAGCAGAGATCAGGTTACTATTCAAGTGTTGGAAGAACCGGGAAAAAAAGGACTTCTTGGACTTTTTGGCAGCAAAATGGCTAGGGTCAGAATTAGTTATGAGGATGATCCAGGAGCACTGGCCTGTGAATTTCTCAAAGGGTTGACCCAGGCAATGTCCGTCGATGCCGACTTCGAGGTAGTTAACCGTGACGAACAGGTCAAAATAAATATCACCGGTCTTGATCTTGGCATACTGATTGGTCGCAGAGGGGATACTTTGGAATCCATACAATTTCTAACAAACTTAGCCGTCGCAAAAAAACTGTCTAATAAGACGAGAATCGTAATTGATATTGAGGGTTATCGGAAGCGCCGGGAAGAAACGCTGATTGTTCTTGCCAAAAGACTGGCTGAAAAGGTTAAGAAAAGCGGCAATAGAATTGTTTTAGAACCGATGAGTCCTCAAGAACGGCGAATTATTCATACGGCCCTTCAAAATGAATGGAAAGTAACGACTTTCAGTGAAGGGGAAGAGCCTCACCGAAGAGTTGTCATTGCTTTAAAACGGAATCATATTGAAAAGGAATAATAATGTAGAAGGGGGCAACCCCTTTTACTTTTCTATCAAAAAGGTTTATTATTTTGAGATAGAATGTCTTACTATTTCTGGAGTTGAGAAAAATGGATGATACGATTGTTGGCTTGGCTACACCGGCCGGAGAAGGGGCCATTCATGTTATCCGTTTAAGCGGAAAGCAAGCCCAAAAAATATTGGATGTTTGTTTTTGTCCCGTCCATCAGGATAAATGGCTGTCCGATACAACATTTACGCTTCATTTGGGAGACTTTTATGATGGTGCGATGCAGCTTGATCAAGTCCTGATCAGCAGGATGAAAGGACCTCGTTCTTTTACAGGTGAGGATGTCTATGAAATAAACTGTCATGGTGGATTGATACCGGCAAGAAGGATTATTGAAGCCTGTCTCCGGCAGGGAGCGCGCTTGGCAGAACCCGGTGAATTCAGCAAAAGGGCTTTTCTGAATGGGAAAATAGATCTTGTTCAGGCCGAAGCGTTGATTGACTTGATTTCCTCTAGGACAGAGTTGTCTGCGGACTTGGCTTTACTTCAGCTCGGAGGTAGATTGTCCTCCAGAATTAATGAAGTGAGACAGGATATTTTGGATATCCTATCCTATATTGAAGCAACCATTGATTTTCCTGAAGATGAAATTGACGATTTGGCACTGAAAGAACTGTCTGAAAAAATATTAAATGCTAAAGAAAATTCTATAGAAATTTTCAAAGGGAGTAAAACCGGTAAAATTATCAGGGAAGGTCTTTCCGCGGTAATTGCTGGTAGACCGAATGTTGGAAAATCCAGTCTGCTGAATGCACTTTTGCGTGAAGAAAGGGCGATTGTCACAGATATTCCGGGAACAACCCGGGATGAGATTCATGAATATATCAAAATTGGTGAAGTACTGCTTCACCTTACCGATACTGCCGGAATCCGAGAAAGTGATGATCCTGTCGAAACAATTGGCATTGAGAGAGCTTGGAAAGCGCTTAACATGGCAGATGTCATTCTGCTCTTGCTCGATGCCTCCGAGATCCGTTCTGGGAGGCTCACGAACGAAGAAAAAATAATTCTTGAGGAATACGCCAATAAAACGATTGTTTTAATTAATAAAATTGATCTTTTATCTTCTTATGAATTTAACGATACTTTTCTGCCTCCTGAAGTTTTTGCACTGCCGTTTTCTGTAAAAAACAGGATTGGCTTTGCTGAACTAGAAACGGAAATCCTAAAAAGAGTTTTTGAAGGAGAGATCTTCGTCACAATTGATCCTTTATTATCAAATATCCGTCAAATTCAAGCTCTGGAAAATTGCATTCACTCTCTGGAAAAAGCACTTGAAGCTGTCTATGCAAATGTCCCATTTGATTTGGTATCGATCGATGTCCGTTCAGCCCTTGAAGAAATCTCTTCGATTACGGGGCATCAGGTTCAGGAAGAGTTGTTAAATAATATTTTTTCCCGATTCTGTATTGGAAAGTAGGTTAATTGTGGATTATTTTGCTGGAAAATATGATGTGATTGTTGTCGGGGCGGGACATGCCGGATGTGAGGCTGCTCTCGCCTCTGCCCGTATGGGATGTGATACGCTGTTGCTTACGATTAATCTAGATAAAGTTGCGCATATGCCGTGCAATCCATCCGTAGGTGGTCCGGCGAAAGGCCATCTGGTACGGGAGATTGATGCGTTAGGTGGTCAGATGGGAATTGTTGCTGATGAGACAGCACTTCAGGCCAGGCTGCTTAATACGGGTAAAGGTCCGGCTGTCCATGCATTAAGAGTACAATCGGATAAAAAAGCTTATCATCATCGAATGTTAAGCAACCTATACAATCAGGCCAAGCTCACCTTGATTCAGGCTTTGGTCGAGCGGCTTCATTTTGATGGGGATAAACTTAAAGGTGTTGTCACGCGTACAGGGGCAATCTTTGAGGCAGACAGTATTGTTCTGACGGGCGGAACATACCTCAAAAGCAGGATAATAATTGGAGAAGCGCTTTATGAAGGCGGACCGGCCGGAGAGATTACCTCAGGATCCCTGTCTGAAGATCTGAAGCTGCACGGTATAGAACTTGGCCGGTTTAAAACCGGAACGCCTCCCCGGATTCTGAAGAGCTCAGTAGATTTCTCTAAGTTCGTAATTCAGCCGGGTGACAGCGAGCCAAAAAATTTTTCGTTTATGCCGACTAGAAGGATCTTTTGGGGAAATAACCCGGAAAATCAGCTTCCTTGCTGGCTAGGCTACACGACGGAAACAACTCATGGCATCATCCGCGATAATCTGCATCGTGCGCCGCTTTATACTGGCGTGGTGGAAGGCGTTGGCCCGAGGTATTGTCCTTCTATTGAAGATAAGGTTGTGCGTTTTGCGCAGCGGCAGGCCCATCAGCTTTTTCTTGAACCAGAAGGAAAAGACAGTGAGGAATTATATGTTGCGGGGATGTCAACCAGCCTGCCGGAAGAAATCCAGCATATGTTTTTCCGTAGCATTCCCGGCTTAGAAAATGTTCAGATTCTGCGGCCCGGATATGCGATTGAATACGATTATGTCAAACCGTATCAGCTCTCTTTGACGCTGGAAGTACGAAATCTCCCGGGACTCTTTACAGCGGGACAGCTTAACGGAACATCCGGGTATGAGGAAGCAGCCGGGCAGGGCTTAATGGCGGGAATTAACGCAGCGCTTAAAGCTTTACGCCGAGAACCTTTCATTTTGAAGCGTTCCGACGGATATCTCGGTGTACTGATTGATGACCTGGTCAATAAAGAGATTTGTGAGCCGTATAGGCTCCTGACCTCAAGAGCAGAATACCGTTTGATTCTACGCCAGGACA
The DNA here is from genome assembly GCF_003590275.1 of Dehalobacter sp. MCB1. NCBI lineage: Bacteria > Bacillati > Bacillota > Clostridia > Eubacteriales > Desulfitobacteriaceae > Dehalobacter > Dehalobacter sp. MCB1. The sequence continues at coordinate 17,183 of NZ_LXPC01000012.1, forward strand.
ACGCTGATCTGCGTTTGACTGAAAAGGGAAAAAAGCTAGGACTAGTTGCAGATGACAGGTGGCAGATTTTTGAGCACAAGCTGAACAATCTGGAGGAGATCTTTCAGCAATGGAAGACCATCACATTTTCTCCAGCCAGTGCAGATATTCAAGAATTGCTGATCCAGGCAGGGTCTACTCCGCTCCGAAGTGGAATAAAAGCAGAGGAACTTATGAAGAGGCCGGAAATTATGCCGGACTTGCTTCCACGTTTTATGCCGGAGATGGAAGCGTATGATGCTGAAGTATTAGAAGAAGCGTTGATCCAAATTAAATATGAAGGGTACATTCAGAAGCAACAGGAAGAAGTAAACCGATTTATCAAACTTGAAGAAAAAGTTTTGCCTGTTAATCTGGATTATTTGAGAATCAAAGGTCTATCCAATGAAGCCAGACAGCGGCTTAACGGCGTGCAGCCGATCAACGTCGGACAGGCATCGAGAATCAGCGGAGTGAGTCCTGCAGATATTTCGGTTTTATTGATTTATCTGGAACAAAGCCGGAGGAGTATTTCTTATGAATGACCAATTTATGGAAGTGAATCTTAAGGAAACGCTTAGCATCTTGCACAATAAAGCCCGGGATGTCCTGAGTCTGGAGCTTTCGGCCGAACATCTTGAAAAATTTGAACAATATACAGTACTGTTACTCCAGAGGAACGAACAAATGAACTTAACAGCCATTACTGATCCGGCAGAAATGGTGATTAAGCATTATCTAGATTCTTTGGTGTTTGTCAAGTGGATAATGCATTATTGTCCTAATGGACAAATTGTTATTGCGGATCTTGGTACCGGAGCTGGATTTCCGGGTATTCCTATTAAGATACTGTTGCCGCAGATTAGACTTGTGCTTGTCGATGCGCTAGCCAAGAGAATTCATTTTCTGCAGGAGGTCTGTGATAGCCTTAGCTTGAAAGTCGAAACCTGCCATGCACGAGCTGAAGATATTGGCAGTAGCAAGGCATACCGGCAGCGATTTGATATTACGGTGGCTAGAGCAGTTGCGAAGTTGCCGGTACTGCTTGAATATGCAACTCCTTTGCTGAAAGTTGGCGGAAGATTTATTGCAGCGAAGGGCATTAATCCTGAAAATGAAATAACTTTGGCTCAGAACGCTTTGCGTATCCTAAACTGTGAAGTTGAGCATGTCGAAAAATATTCATTGGCAGAAGGCGCGGATAACCGTTCTTTGATTATAATTAAAAAAATATTGAACACACCTGCTCAGTATCCACGTCAAGCTGGAAAACCAAAAAAAACCCCTCTCTGATATTGTTTTATTATGGGAAAGAACCTTTATAAAGAATGATTGGATGGATATTTCAGTCAGCTTTTTAAGTGATCATCCTGCTGAAATGATCAAGAATGATTAAATAAGTGGCTTTTTTTAAACATTTTATAGTATAATTTTGTAGTATAATGATATAAATAATTTTTTACAGGCCAAGTTCCATGTTAACCTTATATCTTATCTATCCTGTCGGTATATTTTATGTAATACGGCGTAGTCTTTTAGCTCAATGCCTTGTCTTATAAAAAATGCTGCTTGTCATTGTATTATTTTAGGTTGACTAGGTACTCGTTGATCAAGTCTGTGAGGAAGGAGATACAAAATTGGCAAGAATTATTGCTATAGCAAATCAAAAAGGTGGAGTCGCCAAAACAACGACTGCTGTGAATCTCTCCTCCAGTCTGGTTGAGAAAGGGAAGAAAGTTCTTCTTGTTGATCTTGATCCACAGGGAAATGCCACCAGTGGTTGTGGTATTATGAAACATCGGTTGTCCCGTTGCATTTATGATGTAATTATCAATGAAGAAAACATTCGAAGTGTGATTGCCGATACCGAGTTGAAAAACTTAAAGGTTGCACCTGCCCGTATTGAGTTGGCCGGTGCAGAGATCGAACTGGTCTCCCAGCTGTACCGCGAAGGAAAGCTTGCAACCTCTTTGCAGGAAATAAAGGACGAATATGATTTTATTATTATTGATTGTCCCCCTTCCCTCGGACTTCTTACGTTGAATGCGCTTTGTGCTGCAACAGATGTTCTAATTCCTATTCAATGTGAGTATTATGCGCTGGAAGGTTTAAGTTTACTGGTCAATACGCTTGATAAGGTCAAACGTTCTATTAATAGAGACCTTGAAATTATAGGCGTACTTTTGACCATGTTTGATGCGAGGACAAATTTATCAATTCAGGTTGTCGATGAGGTCAAGAAATATTTTAGAGATAAAGTCTTCAGGACCATTATTCCCCGGAATGTTCGGTTAAGTGAAGCCCCAAGCCATGGTCAGCCGATCATTCTATACGATAGCAAGTCGCGTGGAGCTGAAGTATATCGAGATTTAGCCGAGGAGGTCTTGGAACGTGTCTAAAAAAGGTTTAGGCCGCGGGCTTGGTGCTTTGATTACAGAAAGAGAAACGGAAAGCAGTGAAATTAAAGAAATAATGCTGGCGGATATTGTACCAAATCCTAGCCAGCCGAGACGGGAGTTTGACCGCGAAAAACTACAAGAGCTTGCGGACTCCATCCAAGAACATGGATTGCTGCAGCCTATCCTTGTAAAGCCTGAAGGAAGCAGATACATCATTATCGCGGGAGAGAGACGTTTCCGGGCTACACAGCTTGCAGGGAACGATAGGATTAACTGTATTGTGAGAGACTGTACTGAGCAGGAAATGACGGAAAAGGCTTTAATTGAAAATATTCAGCGTGCGAACTTATCTCCTGTAGAAGAAGGCCTTGCATATGCACGCTTAATTCAGGATTATGGATTGACTCAGGAACAGGTTGCCAAACGCGTTGGTAAAGGCAGGCCTACTGTAGCCAACTTACTTCGAATTATACAGCTGCCTGCTGAAGTTTTAGAACTGATTAATAAAGAAGCAATTTCTTTAGGACATGCCAAGGTGATACTTTCTTTAGACAATAAAGAGCAGCAGATTTCTCTCGCGAAACGGGCTGTTGAGGGATTATTATCTGTAAGGGAAACGGAAATGATTGTTCAGAATAGTGAAAAGAAAGTGCAGCCTGCCAAAAATGCTATAAAGACACCGAAAAATAAGAGATATAGTTCTTTAAATGATATTGAAGAAAAATTACAACACAGTTTTCAGACGAAGGTAGCTGTATCAGGAAGTGAAGAAAAAGGAAAAATTGAGATTAACTATTATTCTCGGGATGAACTTAACCGGCTTTTAGAACGGTGGGAGATTGAAATTTAATATGTTCCACGTGGAACATATTATCATTTACATTTTATAGGGGGAATCTTTTTGTTTACTGTTTTGGAACCCGAGATGATTGTCGTTTTGATAGTATCTTTTGTAGCATTGATCGTTACCGTGATTGCGATTATTATGACCAATGCTCTCCGAGTACGTATGAGTAAATTTGAAAAAGCCTATATCAGCCTGCAGACATTTTTATCCGGAATACAGCTGGAAGAACTGCTGAGTACCAATTTAAAAGAAGTTGCTGAATTAAGCCGTGTTGCTTTAGAGCATGGACAGAGGCTTAAACTTACCGAAGATAAAGTTCGCAGCGGAATTGACCGCGCGGAACTGGTTCGGTTTAATTCTTTTGAAAATATGGGCGCCGACCTGAGTTTTGCCCTTGCTTTACTGAATCAGGAAAAGACCGGTGTCGTCCTTACAGGAATCCATAGTGTTGAAGAATGCAGAATCTATGCCAAAGGGATCGAAAAAGGGCAGGCCAATGCAAAACTTAGCCCCGAGGAAAAGCTTGCTATTGAAAAAGCCTTGAGGAATGAGCTAAATATTTAAAATTACGATTGATTCAACAAGAAGTAAGTCCGCTGGAACAAATTACATAGTACTTCAGACATTTGCCATACGATACTCAATCTGGTGTTTTGCAGCACCATGTATTGCATAAAACCGTTGATATTGACGATGCCGGTAAGATGGATTTCTCCTACCTCCGGCAGTTCTTTTTTTACGGCCGCTCCAGGCTTCAAAGGGCCTTCTGCCAGACTGATGTAGCCGACGGAGTCAAGTTGACCCAGGCAGGCATCCAGGGCAATAATATAGGGATTGTAATACTTGGCAAACAAGTTTTTCAGGGTGGAGTCAAGGTTTTCTGCATGAACAGGCTTTTCAAGCGTTCCGATAACCGTTAATCCTGAAAGACCTTTTCCATCTAGTTTTGTACCGGTTAAAGGTCCCAGGGAATCGCCGGTAGAACGGTCCGTTCCTATACATAATAGAACCACTGGTCTACCGGCCGCAGCTTTCAGATATTCTTTCAACCTTAACTGAAGCAGATAAAGGCCGGGACGGTCTGTGTAATGGGCACGCAGATATTCTTTTTCCTTAATCCCTGGCAATGGGTTCAATGCGGATACCTCCGGAGGTTAAATGAAATAGAGTCGCTGCAAAATAAGATGCAAATTATTTTGTTAGGGTAAATCTGTGGGCCACAATACTGCTTTTCGGCAGATCCTTTTCATCCATGGCATTGCCGATTATATGGTTGTTTATGTGAGTCTACATACAAAATAATATTTAGAATACTTTGCTAGTATTTCCACAATCAGTAATAATTATGCGTAACAAATCAGAATCAGAATCAGAATATGAAAAAATCTAAACCCATATTATAATAGAGTCGGGAATATCCGCAATAAAATATAAGGTATAAGTACCATGTCAACGCTATAATCAAAATATGGGGTTGACCTGTACTTCAGGTATTAGCTATGGAAAGATATCTAATTATTGGAACAGCAGGCCATGTAGATCATGGAAAAACCCACCTTATTCAAACCTTGACAGGTATAAGCACGGATCGGCTTAAAGAAGAGAAGGAAAGAGGAATTTCGATCGAGCTGGGGTTTGCTTATCTGACGCTTCCAGACGGCCGCAAAGCAGGAATTATTGATGTACCTGGTCATGAAAAATTTGTCCGCCAAATGTTAGCCGGTGCGAGCGGAATGGATATTGTTCTGTTGATTATTGCTGCCGATGAAGGCGTAATGCCTCAAACCCAGGAACATCTGGATATATTGAACATGTTAAATGTAGAGAAAGGAATTGTTGTATTCACAAAAATTGACCTTGTCGATCAGGAATGGCTTTCCATGATTGAACTGGATACCAGAGAAAAACTCCAAGACAGTTTTTTGCGGGATGCTCCGTACTGCAAAGTATCTTCTGTTACTGGCCAGGGAATTTCGGAGTTACTGCAGACAATTATGACTGTACTCCAAACAACTGAAGGGAAACGTTCGGATCTTCCGTCAAGAATGCCGATTGATAGAGTTTTTACGATTCGGGGGTTTGGAACAGTGGTTACAGGGACTTTAAACACAGGGACGATTCAGAAGGGACAGGAAGTATGCCTGGAACCGGGAGGACAAGCCGTGAAAATTAGAAATATTCAGGTTCATGGTGAACAGGTCTCCGAGGCTTATGCCGGACAGCGGGTTGCGATAAATATAGCAGGACTGGCTGTAAGTGATATTCCTAAGGGGGCAAGCCTTGTTGATCCCGGATATTACAACGCAGGACAAATTTTAGACGTAGAGTTGTTTAACCTCGCGTCGGAACAAAGAACGATCAAACAAAGGCAGAGGATACATTTTCATTTAGGAACGGCCGAAACGCTGGGGCGGGTTCATCTTCTGGCCCAAGAAGAATTGGTCCCCGGGGAGAAAGGGTTTGCCCAAATCATTCTGGAGGAACCGGTTGTCGCAGCGAAAGGGGACCGGTTTGTAATTAGGTATTATTCACCTGTCGCGACAATCGGCGGAGGAGTTGTACTGAGCCTGGCTGCCGCCAAACAAAAACGTTTTCGGGAAAAGGTCATAACCGAATTTCAGTCTAAAGCAGAAGGTGGCTTAACTGATCAAATAAAAAAAGAGCTTACTATCCCTTTATCTTCTGATGAAGTCAGGAAAAAGTCTGCTCTTGGGCAGGAAGAAGTTCAGCTGGCTTTGGATCATCTCAAGGATGACCAGACTGTTGTGATCTTATCTGAGGATGGATTATCATTATTCTGGCTTAAAAGTACAGCAGAGGAATGGGCTCTTAAAGTAAATGCGGCAGCAATGAAATATCAAAAGACATATCCGCTGCGCGGAGGAATAGGCAGAGAGGAATTAAAAAAAATTCTTAAAACGGCTGTCTCTCATAAACGCTGGCAGTTGATTTTGGAATGGGGAGCAGATCATCAGTATTTTAGGCTAAGCAGTAGTCTGGTTCAGGCAGCATCTGAAATCGAGCTGCCTGAGGATATCAGGCAGAAGCTTGACGCTTTGCAAAAAATCTGGGAAAAGACCGGGCTAAATCCTCCGGGGCAGGAAACTGCGGTTGTAGAATGCGGCGTACCCGCTGCAAAATTTTCGGAATATGCCGAATATCTTAAAACAAATAACATCTGGAAACAGATAGGAGAATTTTATATTGCAGCAAGTGCAATAGAAAAAGCTAAAATTATATTGGAAAAGCACCTACAAGAAAATGGACAGATTACGGTTTCTGAAGCACGGGACTGCTGGCAAACTAGTCGTAAATTTGCGGTGCCTCTACTGGAATATTTTGATTCAACTCATGTTACGGAAAGAAACGGAGATATCAGGATAAAACCAGGATTTACCCAAAATCCAGGCTAAGCTTTCTTTATTCCCTTCAGAGAATATTGATTTGGCCGCTTAAGATCAACTTCGACCCGATATCCGGCAACTCTCAAAAACCGTTCAACGTTAATTTTGGATGTCTCATTATCGACAATGATCATGATTTCTGAAGGATCATCCACTAAAGCTCTTTTGGTAAAAATCACGGGTTCTGGACAGGTATATCCTCTGGCATCAACAAGTTTCATAAGATTTAGCCTCCTTTTACGTTCTATCCTATTGTACCATAAGCGGAAATTTCAACAATATCATATAATTTTGAATTAAAGATAATATAATATGCTTGATATATGCACAATATTTTTACGAAAATTAATAGTTATATTTTAATAGCTGCATTATGAAATGCATGCAAATATGCATGAAAATAAAGTGTAATTACACATGTAAATAATCATATAAATAATATATAAGATTATCTGTATTTATATTGCTTATTGAATTCAGTACGACGTCCAGGTCTGCAGCAGTATATTACGTTCATATACAAGCTTTTTAATTGTATTGCCTGATGGATTTTAAGGTCAGTAGTACTTTAATAAAACCATAAAGCGCAAATATATTTGCATGTAAATATTAATGAATAAAGACATTAATATTCTTATTAGTATTTGAGTGTAAATATTATAATATATTTGGATGTATAAGAAAAATGTTTTTAAGCGCGTACAAAGAATTGCTAAAGAATAAGACAAAGATTCACATTCGAAGCATAAAGTGTTAAAATGATTCAGCAGACTCTAAAAGGTCTTGGGGATATATAGCGGCTGGTGTCGTTCCCGGACTTCAAATCCGTGTGTCGGGGCGCAGAACGTTCCGAGGTGTGTTCGATTCGCACATATCCCCGCCATTCCTGTAAAGGAGAGGTAGCGTGAATACATTTGATTATGTAATGCTGGCGCTGCTGGTTTTGGGAGGCATAACCGGTTTTCGGAAAGGCCTTATTACCGGTTTATCAAGATTTATCGGGAAGATTGCTGCGATAGGCATTGCGGTTTTTTTTCACAAACCATTTCTGAATCTATTGGAACCTGTTTTAGGGCTTGAAGCAAAACTGGAGCCCAAAATCGGAGATTTTTTGACCAAAATTGCTGAAAGCAAAGTATCCGGGACAGATGCCTACGGTGCCGCTGACAGCATCAGGCAATCCATGATTGGTCAGGCTACACCTGTTTTGACAGATTATGTCCTGAAGATTGGGGCTGTCCTGCTTTTGTTTATTTTGGCAGCATGTATTATTAATCTTATTATAGCTTTGGTCATTACCCCTATAGCAAAAAACTTAAGTTTTATCAATAGAGGGGGAGGACTGCTTTTTGGTTTGCTGAGTACCTTTCTCGTGATTTCTCTGGTCCTGGGGTTGTTTTCACCGTTGTTAAGCACCGGTGACTCTGGATTGCTTAAGACGGGTAGCTCCTTGCTTTATCCTTGGTTTATGCAGGGATATGGTATGATTTTATCAGGGATTTATGTTTTTGCAGGGGATATTCTGAATAATCCTTTGGATTCTATACCTTTGCTGAATGGGCTGGTTTGAAAGAGAGGTTGAACAACTATGGATCTTAATGTAGGAGATATTGTCAGGCTCAAAAAGTCTCATCCCTGCGGCAATACAGAATTTAAGATCATGAGAACAGGTATGGATTTTAGGATCGAATGTCTGAAATGTGGGCATCAGACTTGGATAACCAGGGCAAAGCTTGAAAGGAATATTAAAGAGATCTTGACGGCAAAAAACAGTCAGGGGATCTTGGACTGATTTAACAAGAATTTGAGGGGGAAAAACATGTCTCTGCATGTAGGAATAGTTGGGCTGCCCAATGTCGGCAAGTCAACACTATTTAATGCGATAACGAAAGCCGGAGCAGAATCGGCCAATTACCCATTCTGTACGATTGATCCGAATGTCGGAATTGTACAGGTACCGGATTTTCGGTTAAAAGCACTGGCTGAAATTGTGAATCCGCAGCAAATAGTTCCGGCAGTTGTCGAATTTGTCGATATTGCCGGTCTGGTAAGGGGTGCAAGTAAAGGTGAAGGACTGGGCAACCAATTTCTTTCCCATATCCGGGAAGTGGATGCCATTGTTCATGTTGTACGCTGTTTTGAAGATGATAACGTTGTTCACGTCGAAGGCAAAATTGACCCGGGACGGGATATTGAAACGATCCGGATGGAATTGATCCTGGCAGATATGGAAACCGTATACCGCCGTCAGGCCAAGCTGGTCGGAATGATCAGATCCGGAGATAAGAAGGCCAAATTCGAAGCTGAGGTATTGGAAAAGCTCATGAAAAAATTTGACCAGGGGATACCGGCTAATTTGGCTGGTTTCTCTGAAGAAGAAAAAGAATTGCTGAACTGTGTCAGTCTGTTGACCCTGAGACCGGTGATTTATGCCGCGAATGTTTCTGAAACAGAAGCTTCCAACGGGGAAAATAACGCCAATGTCCAAAAGGTACAGGAAATAGCCAGACTCGAGAATGCTGAAGTCATTCCTGTTTGCGCCAAGATTGAAGCAGAAATAGCAGAACTTGAAGAAGAAGAGAAAGAAATCTTTATGGAGGAACTCGGGCTCGCGGAATCTGGGCTTGATCGGCTGATAAGGAGCGCGTTCAAGCTGCTTGGACTGATAACTTTCTTTACGGCAGGTCCTAAAGAAGTAAAGGCTTGGACGATTCGTCGGGAAACCAAAGCGCCTCAGGCGGCGGGTACGATTCATTCCGACTTTGAGCGGGGCTTTATTCGGGCCGAGGTTGTCAAATATGAACATTTTATGGAGAATCGCGGTCTGAATGGGGCCAGGGACAAGGGCCTGATTCGTTTAGAGGGCAAAGATTATATCGTTCAGGACGGCGATATTATGCATTTCAGATTTAATGTCTAAATAACGTCTAAATAAAAGTCCTCAAGATTAGCAGATTAGCAAGATTACGCTATTTGCAAATAGCATAAGGAAATGTTATAATGTCATCTTGTAGCATAATAACCCTGCTCCACACTCGAGGTGGGGCCATTTAGTCCGAGGGGAGGTGCATTTATGCAAGCGTACGAAGTGATGTACATTATAAGACCGGATCTCGATGATGAGGCTTCAAAAGCGAATATTCAAAAATTTGAAGAGATCGTCAATGCCAATGGTGGTACAGACCTCAAGGTTGAGGTTTGGGGTAAAAGACGCCTGGCTTACGAGGTTAAGAAGTTCAATGAAGGTGTTTATGTCCTGATGAACTTCAACGGTGAAGCACGTACGGTTGATGAACTGGAAAGGCTGATGAAAATTTCTGATGCTGTGATCCGGTTTATGACAACCAAGAAGGAATAACAATGCGGAGGGGTTAAGATTGTTGAATCGTGTAGTACTTATCGGGCGATTAACGAAAGACCCTGAGTTGCGCTATACACCAAACGGTGTAGCTGTTGCATCTTTTACGCTAGCCGTCGACAGGAATTACAAGAATAGTCAGGGCGAGAAAGAAACGGATTTTATTCCATGCGTTGTTTTCCGCCAGTTAGCTGAACTCTGCGCGAATTATTTGGCGAAAGGAAGACTGGCTGCAGTAGATGGCAGGATTCAGGTTCGCTCTTATGATGGTCAGGATGGGCAAAAAAGATGGGTGACAGAGGTCTTGGGAGAAAACGTCAGATTTTTAAGTCCCAAAGACAATAATGCCGGATCATCTTCAGCTCAAAATGATTTTGGTTCTTTTGCACATGAAGTTAGTCTAGATGATGATATACCATTTTAGTTTGAAGGGAGGAGCGTTCAGTGGCAAACGCTGCCGTAAAAAAGGAACGGGGACGCCGTCCGCGTAAAAGAGTATGCAGCTTTTGTGTTGATAAAGTTGAGAGCATCGACTACAAGGATACACAAAAATTACGTAAATATATTACTGAGAGAGGCAAAATTCTGCCCCGTAGAATCTCAGGCAATTGCGCCAAACACCAGAGGCAAGTCACGATTGCCGTTAAACGGGCTCGCAGCATCGCGTTGCTGCCCTACATTATCGACTAGTAAAGAAAGGGAGCAAGGCTCCCTTTCTTTGTTTCATTTTCTTAATTTAGGCAACAGGGCAAGTTTTCTTTGTTCTGGGGAAAAGTAGAAGAAGGAGTTTCAGCTTGATTTCGCGAAATCTTACATTACTTTTTTGCAGGAGGTAATTGCCGTGGAGTCTGTTGCTGCGATCAATATTGATATCGTAAAATCCTCGAAAGCCATAGAGGAATTAAAAGTAGAGCTTCTCAAAGCTCAGTGGCTGGTCCAGCAGGGGACTTTAAGTGCTTCCCAGGAACAGCTTCTCGATAGTATGGCCGGACTGGTTGGTTTAAGTTATTTGCTTACCCGCAGGCTTGGCTTTGATTATTCCCGTTTGGATAGGGTTTTGTTTAATAAAATGTCCCGGTGGCAGCGGGAAGATTTCCTTAGTCTCGAAACTGAATGGGGTGACCTGAGTCTTTTGCTTGGTTATCTTGTTCCCGAGGAAGACTGAACAGGAGAAAATTAAATGGTTATAAGTGATAAGGATGCACTTCGGTATGGTTCCAGGTTGATCATGTTATTTCTTCCCTTACTTGCGTCTTTATTTGACTACTGGAGCTGGATGGTCGAGGTATTATTGATTTTTTTCGTGTTATTTCAGACCAGAAGTTCCGGCTGCCGAAACACGGCATTTTTTTTAGGAATTGGTTATATTTTATCTTTTATTCCAGTTGGAACCAGTGGAATCTCCTTGATCGGATTTACTCCCTGGGCAGGAATTTTGCTGGTTATCTTAAAAGAAAAAGGGTTCTCTACCAGTCAGAGTATATTCTGGAGTTTACTGCTGGCTGCACTTATCGGGGCGTTACCGGTAATTCCTGCAGTCAGTCAGGCTCTTCAGCCGGAGAATCTGGAAAAGAATATTGTTACAGTTCTCCAGTTCTATGAGCAGCAAGGCCTGTTTAGTGCTTTTCAGGAGCAGGGGATTTCAACTGAGCAATTCGAAAGCACTCTCCGGACCATGGTTCCGGTCTACTATCAATTAATGCCTGCTTTTTCCGGGATATTTGCGATGCTTGAGGTTGGACTGGTTTACCTGTTTTTCAGGATATTTTCTTTCGGAAACAAACCTAAACCTTTTTCTTTATGGAGAATGCCCTGGTATGCGGTGTGGTTAGCGATTATTGGAATTTCTGCCTATTTGGGTGGAGACTACTTTGCCAATAGTATTCTGAGAATAACCGGTATGAATGTGATGGCCGTTACAGCTTTGATAACCAGTATTATTGGGCTGTCCTGCCTGGCTTATTTGATCAAAGGCTTGAAGTTTTCTCATCTGCTGATCTGGATTATTGTAATTATGGTGGCTTTCGTTTCATCATTCTTTTTCATATGTTTAATATTTACGGGGCTTTTTGATTTAGTATTTAATTTTCGAAAGATCCCCGAAAAAATGGAGGAACAGAAACCGTGAAGGTAATATTAAAAGAAGATGTCAAGGCGCTCGGCAAAAAGGGTAAAGTATGCGAAGTCACGGATGGCTATGCCCGTAATTTTCTGATCCCGCGCGGACTCGCGGTTGAGGCAACTCAGGGAAATGTTCAGGATCTGGCGCATAAACAAAAACAGGAAGAACTGCGCAAACAGAGAGAAAAACAAGAGGCGCTGGATCTTTCCCAAAAAATCGAGAACATGGATATCATTGTCAAAGTGAAAGTCGGTGAAAAAGGCCGTTTATTCGGTTCGGTAACGAATAAAGAGATTGCCGAGGTATTGGAAAAGGAATATCAACTCAAACTAGATAAAAGAAAAATTGAAGTCAAGGAACCAATCAAAGGATTGGGAGAATATCAGACTACAGTAAAGCTCCATTCTGAAGTAACAGCGAGGCTGAAGATAAAGATAGAAGCCCAGTAAGACCGAAGAGTAAAGCACAAGGATGTGACCAGCGTGAAAGGCTTATTTAAGAAATTTTTACAGCAAGAGGGGCAGGAAAGTCACGAAAAATATACTGCGGAGATTGCGGACGGACAGTTAAAATTGGAGATAGACGCGCTGTATGTCGTGCTTTCCAATCTATACGGGACAGATAAATTGATTTTAAAAGCGAGCAAGCTTGAGGCCCTTACCCTGATGCGTTCTGACAAGATCGAGGAACGTGTCTTGGGCTTGCAAAAGCTTGTCAACGATGATCCAACGGACAAACCGGCGCCAAACCTGCAAGATATCCCGGCAATTTTGACGGAGGTTGAAGAGCAGATCGCAGAGACGGTCGCGAAGCGTTCTGTAGAAGACCGTTTAAATCAGGCGGTTGCCGAGAAAATGCAGGAGCGGCATGAAGAATATATCAAAGAGATCAAGACCCAAGTTCTGAAAGAGACCGGAGGTCCTGAGAATGCGCAAACACTTCGAAAGCTTGCGCAGCTGGAAAAGATGAAAGCAACAAAGCCGGTATCTTCTGCAATTGAAATCCTGAGACCGCAGACCCCGGAAGAAATTATCGGACAGGAAAGTGCCTTGCAGGCCCTGCTTGCAAAGCTTGCGACGCCTTTCCCCCAGCACATCCTGATTTATGGTCCACCGGGAGTCGGCAAAACATCAGCAGCCAGGGTTGCGCTGGAAACCGTCAAAAACTTTCCGGATTCGCCTTTCAGTAAGGATGCACCGTTTATTGAAGTCGACGGTACGACGCTGCGCTGGGATCTGCGGGATGTCACCAATCCTTTGCTTGGTTCAGTTCATGATCCGATTTATCAGGGTGCGAAAAGAGATCTGGCTGAGACTGGTATCCCCGAGCCCAAACTGGGCTTGGTAAACGATGCTCATACCGGTGTTTTGTTTATCGATGAAATTGGAGAGATGGATCCAACGTTGCTGAATAAGCTGCTGAAGGTCCTGGAAGATAAGCGGGTTCATTTTGAGTCCTCCTATTATGATCCTCATGATCCCCAAATTCCTTTATATATTAAAAAAATTTTTGATGAAGGTGTTCCCGCGGATTTTGTACTGATTGGGGCCACTACGAGAGAACCACAGGATCTGAATCCGGCCTTGCGTTCCCGCTGTGCCGAAGTCTATTTTGAGCCTTTGGAACCGGCTCATATTACCCATATCATCAGACAGGCAGCTTTGAAACTGAATGTCAAGTTGGAAGAAAATGTACCGGAAATTATCAGTGAATATATGATTGAGGGACGAAAAGCGAACAGCATCCTTTTGGATGCGTATGGTCTGGCAAGGTTTAGGAATCCCGGCAAAAAGGAAGTTCTAATTTCAAAAGACGATGTCAGAGAAGTGCTCAGGTCAGCTAGACTGACTCCTTTCGTTCAAAAACGTGTAACCTCTAGCAAGGAAACCGGCAGAATACTTGGACTGGGGGTATCGGGATTCCTTGGCTCGGTTTTGGAGATTGAGGTGAAAGTATTCAACGGAGAGACCGGCAAAGGAAGCATCCGCTTTAATGAGACGGCAGGTTCAATGGCCAGGGACGCAGTGTTTAATGCCGCAGCTGTAATCCGGAGCCTAACAGGAGAAGATTTGAAGAACTATGACCTCCATGTCAATGTGGTTGGTGGTGGCAGAATAGACGGCCCCTCAGCCGGACTTGCCACGACCATGGCGATTTACAGCGCCTTGAAGGAACAGCCCCTGAGAGGAGATGTAGCCGTCACCGGTGAAATCTCAATCCAGGGAAAAGTCAAACCGATTGGCGGCATTTACGAAAAAATATTTGGGGCCAAACAGGCCGGAGTAAAAACAGTGATCATTCCGACGGAAAATCGCGCAGAAGTTCCTCCTGGATTAAAAGGAATTGAAGTCCTTGCTGTTGAAAATATAGAGGAAGCTATAAAAATTGCACAAGCCTAACAAACGAGGAGAAATGAGCATGGAACTTTTGAAAGTTCCTCCCCATAATCTTGAGGCTGAACAGGCTGTTCTGGGCGCACTAATGCTCGATCCCCAGAAGGGCAGTACTGTATTCGAGATTTTACGCCCGGAGGATTTCTACCGCGATAACCATAAAAATATTTATCTGATCATCAGGGATATCTTCGAAAAAGGGGATCCTGTTGATCTGGTTACAGTGGCTGAGAACTTAAGGCAGTCAGGCAGGCTGGAGAGCATCGGGGGAATTGGAACGATCTCTCAGATTGCCGGATCTGTGCCTTCAGCGGCCAACGTGGAACATTATGCCCGGATTGTGGCGGAGAAAGCCCTGCTCCGTCAGCTGATCCGCATTGCCGGCTACATTGAAGAAAAAGGGTACGAAGCGGGGGAAGAAGCCCTTAGTTTATTGGAGGAAGCCGAAAGACTGATTGTTGAAATCTCTCAAAGACAGTCTAAGGAAGGTTTTGTTACAATCCGCAGCATTCTCCTGAAAACATTTGACAAGATCGAATACCTCTATTCCAATAAAGGGAACCTGACAGGAGTCCCGACCCATTTTCGGGAGTTGGACCGAATCACTTCCGGCTGGCAGGCTTCCGACCTAGTCATTATTGCCGCCAGACCATCGATGGGCAAAACGGCACTTGTCTTAAATATGGCACAGAATGCTGCGGTGAAATCTAAGGTTCCTGTAGCGTTATTCAGCCTGGAAATGTCCAAAGAGCAGCTTGTCCAGCGTATTCTTTGTTCTGAAGCGATGGTAGATCAGCAGCGGGTTAGGACCGGTGAACTATTGGATTCAGACTGGCCAAAGCTTACCCAGGCTGTAGGTCCGCTGTCTGAAGCACCAATCTTTATTGATGATACCGTTGGGATATCCCTGGCAGAGCTTCGGTCTAAAGCCAGAAGATTAAAAATGGAACAAGGACTTGGGCTGATCATTATTGATTATCTACAGTTAATGACCGTCGGCAAGAAGGTAGAAAGTCGCCAGCAGGAAGTCGCCCAGATTTCCAGAGGCTTAAAAGGCGTTGCACGTGAACTATCCGTGCCGGTTATTGCCCTGTCTCAGCTTAACCGTGGCGTTGAGCAGCGTCAGGACAAGCGGCCACTGATGTCCGACCTTCTGGAATCCGGATCAATCGAGGCTGATGCCGATCTTATTTCCTTTATTTACAGGGATGAATACTATCACTCTGATTCGGAGAAAAAAGGTATTGCTGAGATTATTATTGCCAAGCACCGCAATGGTCCTGTAGGTACAGTTGAGCTTGGGTATCTGAAGGAATTTACGAAATTTGTTAACCTCGATAAGAATTATGGTTAATGCACGATCGTTAATTAAAATTATTGCTTATATTTGATTGTATTAAATATTCGAACATTTAGCGTAGGAATACAGCAAATGTTCGGATTTTATTGACAACAGGGGTGATCGTTGTTAAGATGAAGTTTGGGTTGAAGTCATGATGGAAATGGGGGATTTGCATTGGCAGCAGTCATTCTGATCGGAACCCAGTGGGGTGATGAAGGAAAAGGTAAAATAACGGACTTTTTGGCCGAAAAAGCCGATATGGTAGTCAGATATCAAGGAGGAAATAACGCCGGACATACAGTTGTAATTAATAAGGAGACTTATAAACTCCATCTGATCCCTTCAGGGATCTTTTATCCGGAAAAGGTCTGCGTAATTGGCAATGGCCTGGTTATTGACCCGAAGGTGTTGATTGAAGAACTTGATTATCTCAAAGACAAGGGCGTAAGTACAGACAACCTTAGAATTAGCGGTAATGCCCATGTGATCATGCCCTACCATCGTATTCTTGATGTCCTAGAGGAAGAGTATAAGGGAGACCAAAAAATTGGAACAACCAAACGCGGTATCGGCCCGGCTTACAAGGATAAAGCTTCCCGTACCGGAATCAGGGTATTGGATTTCCTAGATAAAGACGAGCTGACAGCGAAGCTGCAATATAGCCTTAAAGAAAAAAATCTGCTGATTACAAAGGTGTATGGACAGGAAGCACTTAGCTATGAAGCTGTGCTTCAGGAATGCCTGGAATATGCGGAGAGGATCCGGCCTTATGTCCGTGATTCTTCCCTTGAAATCAACCATTTCTTAAGTGACGGGAAAAAGGTCTTGTTTGAAGGCGCTCAGGGAACACTTTTGGATTTGGACCATGGAACGTATCCTTATGTAACTTCTTCCAACCCTATAGCCGGCGGAGCCTGCATTGGTGCAGGAGTAGGACCAACCCGGATCAACAAGGTTGTCGGGGTTGTTAAAGCCTATACGACCAGGGTCGGCGAAGGACCTTTCCCAACGGAATTGACCTGCCAAACAGGGGAACTTATCCGGGAAAAAGGCGGAGAGTATGGGACAACAACCGGACGGCCGCGGCGCTGTGGCTGGCTGGACGCTGTCATTACCCGTTATGCGGTGCGGATCAGCGGCATTTCTGATTTTGCGTTTACCAAACTGGATGTCCTGACAGGAATGGACACGTTAAAGATATGTACAGCTTATCGCTACAAAGGTGAAGTTCTTCATGATTTCCCGCAAAGTTTGAAAGTCCTCTCCGAATGTGAAGCGATCTATGAAGAAATGCCGGGCTGGCAGGAAGATCTGACGGAGATCAGCGAATATAGCCAGCTGCCGGAGCAGGCCAAGAATTATATCCACCGCTTGGAAGAGCTGACCGGGGTTCCAGTTACCATGCTCGCTGTCGGGCCTGGCCGCAATCAAACGATTACGCGGGGTAATATCTTTTAAGGATTTTGATAATGAATCTGAATGTACTTTAATTTTTCCACATTAACGCCTGGTATCTTGGATGTCAAGGGTTATTAAAGTTTTACTTGACAGTCCGGGGACTGAAATGATAAAATCATGAATTGTGGCCTGGGCCATTAGCTCAGTCGGTAGAGCACCTGACTTTTAATCAGGGTGTCCCGCGTTCGAGTCGCGGATGGCTCACCAAAACTCGATAAAACGCTTGTGTCTTAACGGATGCAAGCTTTTTTATTACCCATCAAAATACCATACAGTATAATGTAATACCGGCAATTGAAGGATACACTATCTTTAAAATAAAAAATTTTAAAAAATTTAAAAAAGTTCTTTACTATTTGTCGTGTTATCTGTATAATACAGAAACATGAGCAAAAAAATTGGGTGAAACCATTATAGATGGTTCACAAATGTATCGCCTATGGCCCGTTGGTCAAGCGGCCTAAGACACCGCCCTTTCACGGCGGTAACACGGGTTCGAATCCCGTACGGGTCACCATATTTTTAAATTAAGCTGAGTTTCGATAGATTGGTAATCGATCACGCCTCGGTAGCTCAGTCGGTAGAGCAGAGGACTGAAAATCCTCGTGTCGGCGGTTCGATTCCGTCCTGAGGCACCATACGCTCCTGTAAAGCGAGTTATTAACGGTTTTTGCTGTTAAGGACTCGTTTTTGTTTTTGCCGCAACTTTACACACATCCTTTCGGATGGATCCCCATAGATTATAACAACGAACATAGATGGGGGGATTTAGGTGCGCGTACTTAAGATTGGAGTCAGAGGAAACGATGTGATGGAAGTTCAGGCTTTGCTCAAAAAGCTGGGCTACGATCCGGGGACGGTAGACGGGGTATTCGGAAACAATACAGAGCAAGTGGTCGAACAGTTTCAGGCAGCCAGTGGTCTCCAAGCAGATGGAATCATTGGTCCAATCACGTATCAAAAGCTTCTGCCGTTATTGAACGGCTACATCATGGTTACAGTTGCTGCGGGAGATACATTGTACCAGATTGCCAACCGTTATAAAATCAATACTAAGCGGCTTTTAGCAGCAAATCCCGGGATCAGTTCTGACAATATAAGAGCAGGACAACAGTTGACCGTGCCCTATGCTTTTGATATTGTCGATACAAACCTCAATTACACCTACGAAATCTTGCAGCGGGATATTGCCGGGTTACAGAAACGCTATCCTTTCTTGGAAACTGGGGTTGCCGGAAAAAGTATTATGGGACGGAATCTTTACTATCTGAGGCTGGGTAATGGACCGAATCAGGTATTTTATAATGCGTCACATCATTCACTGGAATGGATTACGACAGTTGTGCTGATGAAGTTCTGTGAAAACTATCTAAAAAACTATGTGGATGGAACTTCGGTCAGGGGATACAACATAAGAGAGATATGGGGTCAAAGTTCAATTTATTTAATCCCTATGGTGAATCCAGATGGTATTGATCTGGTCTTAAACGGACTTCGGATAAATCATCCATTCTACACATCTCTTCTAAAATGGAATGAAGGCCGAATAAATTTTGGCCAGGTCTGGCAGGCCAATATTCGTGGCGTAGATCTAAACCACAATTATGATGCATCCTGGCAGTTGTCGAAACAAGCGGAAGCCAGTCACGGAATAACCGGGCCTGGCCCGACCAGATTTTCAGGGACAGGACCGGAATCCGAACCTGAATCCAAAGCAGTTGCAGATTTTACGAGAAATCATAATTTTAGACTTGTCCTGGCCTACCACAGCCAAGGCAGGGTGATCTACTGGAATTACAGAGGTCTGGCTTCGGCTAGGGACCGGCAAATTGCACTCAGTTTGGCAGAAAAAAGTGGCTATGTGCTGGAAGAAGCGACCGGAATAACATTGTATGCAGGCTATAAGGATTGGTTTATTGAAAAGTACCGGAGACCGGGCTATACGGTTGAGGTTGGATTTGGCCGAAATCCCCTGCCGATTTCCCAATTCGCGCAAATCTATCGGGAAAATGAGGGAATGTTGTTACTGGCGGCACTTGCTACTGTGGGCTAAGAAAAAGGATGACAAAGTGCTGAAACTGGTAGTGTAGGAGTACCTAAAAGTGTATTAACCTTAAAATAAAGCCTGCACCAAATTGGGGTAGAGTCAACTGAGCTAGTAATATCGTCGAAATTGTAAAAATTAAACTTATAATCTTGCCTAGTATTAAATTTTGAAGTATAATAATGCTTACCCGACAAAGGTACGCCATGCTCCTAGAACATGCTAGGAAGTCTAAAGCCTTGAAATATCATGCGGAAGTGGCTCAGCGGTAGAGCATTGGCTTCCCAAGCCGAGGGTCGCGGGTTCGAATCCCGTCTTCCGCTCCAATTTAAGAATATAAGGCCAGTTTTAAGCTGGTTTTTTTATCGGAAAAGCTAATTAATGGTATTTTAGCGGGACGCATGTATAATAAAGATTACACGAGGCTTTAGTGAGGCGTTAAGCCGAAAGGAGCTGAAAGAAAAAGAATGTTATCTGACTCTAACAGCCGAATGTTTCGCAAGAAGGGCAAGCTCAAGAAAATTGTAGCAATTTTGTCGATTGTGATCATGACAGCAGTATTAGGCGGATGCAACTCATTGGAAGACGCGGTGGTGAAAGCTAAACCGCTTATTCCCAAGGGATATAACCTGGTGCATATTGAACAAGTCAGTGACAATTCCGGAATCGTGTTTTACACATTTGAAGAAGAATTAAGCACAGGGATATTTACGAAAAACAGTTTTGGCTGGAAATGGACAGGAAGTGCGATTGGCAAGCTTGTTACTTATCCCGATGGCCTACAGTGGCGATATGCGGATCTTGGAGAAGGCGGCACCCAATATTCAGTCTATTATGGCAAGGTGACGAATAAGGATATTGTACGTGTAAGTGTTACGACGACCGATGGGGAAAAGGTTCAGGGGAAGGTTGTTAACACCGATCAGCTGAGACTATGGTATGCATTTGTCAGTGAACCGCAGGTCCCATCGGTAAGCGCAGATATCACCGGATACTCCGCTGAAGGAAAGGTCATCTACTTGTTCAGTCAGCCTAAACAATAATAAGGAGGATACACATGGCTAAACATATTCAGACAGTCATTAAGGGGAACTTAGCTTCAACAGCTAAAACCGGAGGATGCGGAAAATGCCAGACATCTTGCCAATCGGCTTGTAAGACTTCTTGTACAGTTGGCAATCAGGTTTGTGAAAAATAACAGGAACATTATAGAAGACAGACGGTTATTTATAACGGGGTTCTGTAAAAAAGCTTGGCGTCAGCCAAGTTTTCTTTTTTCATAAAGGTATTTCAATGGTATAATTGTTCTGAAAACTATTACGATGGGTAGAGGATACAGAAACATGAAATTAAGGAACTACAATATAGCAAAAAATGTACACGTGTATACGCAAGGGAAACTTCAGATTGCCTACGATGTCAATTCAGGGTCGCTTCATGTGATCGATGACAAGACATATGCTTTTATTCAGGAATTGATAACATATCAGCAGAAAAACAGTTTGGAAGATTCAGAAGAGATGTTGGACAGTTGCGGGTATAATCTTTCTTCTGAAGAAAAACAGGAAATCCTGGCAGAATTGAAAGTGCTTCAGGATCAAAAGCTGTTGTTTTCTTGCGAGCCCGAAGAAACAGTACTGTCGTTTTCTGACCGGCCGGTGATCAAGGCGATGTGCCTGCACGTTGCGCATGACTGCAACCTGCGCTGTAAATATTGTTTCGCGGGAACAGGACCTTTCGGCGGCAACCGCGAATTAATGAACGTTGAGACAGGCAAGAAAGCGTTGAAATTTTTATTGGATCACAGCGGAGACCGGGGGCATTGCGAGGTTGATTTCTTTGGCGGCGAGCCGCTGATGAATTTGCCGGTTATCAGGGAATTGATTGTTTACGGCAGGGAAATAGCCGCTCAGGCCGGTAAAAAAATCAAGTTTACGCTGACAACGAATGCAGTTTTGATGAATGAAGAAACCACCAGATTCTTGGAAGACGAAGGAATCAGTGTTGTACTGAGTCTGGATGGACGCAAGGAAGTAAACGACAGAATGCGGCCTTTCCTGAACGGAGCCGGAAGTTATGACCGGATTATGCCGCAGATTCTTAAATTTACGGAAATGCGGTCGGAGACATCGCGTTATGCTGTTGGCAATTATTTTTATGTCCGGGGAACCTATACACATTTCAATAAAGACTTTTACAAGGATGTCCTGCATATGGCGGACAGCGGCATCCGAAGGATCTCTGTGGAGCCGGTGGTAGCTTCTCCGCAGGAAGTGTATGCTTTCAGAGAGGAAGATTTGGCAGAAATCAAAGAAAGCTACGATATTTTAGGAGAAAAAGTACTGGAATATCGCGAGGCAGGGAAAGAATTTGTCTTTTTTCACTTCAATGCAGGTCTCGATGAAGGGCCTTGCCTGATTAAGAGGCTATCGGGCTGTGGGGCCGGACATGAGTATGTAGCCGTTTCGCCGGAGGGGGATATTTACCCCTGTCACCAGTTTGTCGGACAGGAAAAATATAAAATGGGATCTGTGAATAATCTGAACTGTGAACTAAAGGAAGAAATTGTTCAGTCCTTCCGCCAGGCGCAGGTCTATGCGAAGGAAGAATGCCGCGTCTGCTGGGCACGCTTCTCATGCAGCGGCGGATGCCATGCAGCCAATGAAGCTTTCAGCGGGGAACTGACAAAAGTGTATCCGATGGGATGCGAGCTGCAGAAGAAAAGGCTTGAAGTCGCATACTATCTTAAAATCATGGAAGCCAGGCAAAGGGTTCTTGTTTAACAAGAGAACCCTGGCACAAAGGAAGAGCTTCTTTGACGCTATTGTTTCTAAGGAGAGATTAACTAGCCTTCCTATTATTGATAATAGGAAGGTTGCAGGTTAGGAGAAAGAGAAAAAATGAAAAAAAAAGTTCAAAAAATCACCGTAGGTATGATTATAGGGATCATCTGCATTTCCCTTATTGGATCAACATTTTATGCAATTTCCCTTCCGGGGTCTGATAATACGGAAGATACCCAGGGCCAGGAAGCGTTGGAGCAGGAATACAATCAGCGGAAGCAGGCCGTCGTGGAACTCAGCGCAGCACTCGAAAAGAACCCGGAAGACGTCGGAGCGCAGCTGGCTCTGGCCGACGCTTATTATCGTAAAGCGAGTACAACAATTGAGCTTAACGATGAAGAATACCAGGAAGATCTGCAGAATGCAATAACGCATTACCAAAAGGTCCTGGCACAGAAAGACGACAATGATGTAAGGTTAAAACTTGCAATATCCGCATTCCTTTCACGTGATTCTGATCTTGCGGATGAAACATACAAGGAATTAATCGAAAAGGAACCGCAAAATGTGGATGTGCTGTATTGGTATGGGATGTTCCAGTTTTACAGCAAAGAAGATTACAAGAAGGCCGAGCAGTACTGGCAGACGGCGTTGAAATACAATACGGATGAAAAGATGAAGACCAAGCTCGAGGAAATGATAGCAAGAGCTCAGGACATTGAGCCTTAGACAAACGAGCCAGAGACAAGTAACGACAGACATGTTAATGACAGAATGAGTAAGCGCCTGAATCACAGATCGGGAAGGTGAACAGATGTATTTTGCAACACTGGCCAGCGGCAGTTCCGGTAATGCCATATGTGTAGGGGAAGAAAACAGGAGTCTGCTTGTGGATTGCGGCATTGCGGCCAAGAGAGTGCTTACGAACCTCGAGATGATTGATATCACCGCTCTTCAGCTGGAAGGTATCATCATTACCCATGAACATTCCGACCATGTCAAGGGAGCCGGCGTGCTGGCCCGCAAGCTGAAGATTCCCGTCTATGCGACAGCCGGAATTTGGCAGGAAATTGAAACGGTGGTTGGGGATATTGATTCTGAACAGAAAAGAATTATTGATCGGGACATCTTTCTTGCGGGTATGGAGGTAAAACTCTTCCCGACTTCCCACGACAGCAGGGAAAGCTACGGTCTTAAAATAACAGGTAAAACGCATACGCTTGGCATAGCGACTGACAGCGGCATTGTTACGGAAGAGATGCATCGGAATCTTCGGGGCTGTAATGCCTACGTCGTCGAGGCAAACCACGATTTGGAAACACTATGGCACGGAAGATATCCGTACTATTTGAAGAAAAGAGTCAGCGGAAATGCTGGACATCTGAGCAATGTCCAGCTTGCTGAGGCCTTGACGGAATGGCTTGGTGAAAATACGCAAAAAGTCGTGCTTGCTCACTTAAGTGAAGAAAATAATACGCCGCAAATGGCGCTCAGTACAGTCGTGGAGATGCTTCGGGATTCGCAGGTTAAGAAAAAATGCGCGAATCTAAAAATCAGGGTCGCACCAAGACATTGTCCGCACGAACTTATTACACTGGGATAGTATGTCAAGAGAACATAACTGACAGACTAAATTTAAGGTAGACATGATACATACTGGATAGGAGGAATGTCAGATGGATGATTATAATGACCGGGACGATTTCGGACGAAGGAGTGGGAAACCCCGTATTGTTTCAACAGTTTTGCTTGCTGTCATCAGCGCAATTCTGGGAGGCTTGATTGCTGTCGTCCTTGTTCCTGCGGTATATCCTCAAGGCAATTATTTGGAGGGCGGTAATAAGGTTGTCGTTCAGCAGGCAGAAAATCCCCCGATTACATCCTCGAGTACTGCCGGTGGAGAGTCACCGGTGGTTAATATTGCCAGCACAGTAGGGCCTGCTGTCGTAGGTGTGGCCAACTTTCAGTATAGCGGGAATATTTTTGCCGGCAGCAGTGATGGACTCAGTGAAGCAGGAAGCGGTTCCGGCTTTATCATCAATGCTGCCCATGGCTATATTGTTACCAACTATCATGTCATTGGAGATGCTGAAAAAATTATAATTTCGCTTGCCGATGGTCGGGATGTTCCTGGAACGCTTGTCGGCGGTGATCCGCGGACCGATCTTGCCGTGCTCAAAATTGACGGTACGAAGGAACTTGCGGCTGTCCAGCTCGGAGATTCCGCAGCGTTAAAAGTCGGAGAATCTGTTGTTGCGATCGGGAATCCGGGAGGCCAGGATTTTGCCCGTACAGTCACAGCCGGTGTGGTATCAGCGACAGACAGGTTTCTTCAGCTGCAGGGGGAAGCCAGCTTCAATCTGATTCAGACGGATGCGGCGATTAACCCAGGCAACAGCGGTGGGCCGCTCGTCAATTACAGCGGCCAGGTTGTCGGAATCAATTCAGCCAAAAACGATACCCAGGGCTTTGAAGGTATGGGGTTTGCGATCCCAATTTCCGATGCGCTGCCTGTAATTCAGCAGCTCATTGAAAAAGGATTTGCGAGTCATCCGGCTTTGCAGATCAATATCGACGACCGCTACACGGAGGAATATGCTTCATTCAAAGACTGGCCGGCAGGCTGCTATATCGCCAGTGTTGAAAACGGTGGGGCGGCAGCTAAAGCCAGTATCCAGGCCGGAGATATCATTACGGCCATTAACGGAACAGCCATAACCAATTCTCTGGAGCTGACACACGAACTCTTTAAATACAAGCCGGGAGACAAAGTATCTGTCAGCTATTTCCGGGGTGGCAGCACGTATAAAACGGATGCGGTCCTCGGAGAAATCAGATCAGAATAGAGTAGCCAGAAACTAGAAAGGTCGAACGAATCAGCTATAGGAAGACATTCGACTATATCAGCTAAAGACTGCCGCCAAAAGCTTGGCGGCAGTCACATTTTCTATAGGGATAGGCGTTTTTCCCGGTATTCTCATACAATAATAAGGACGAGATACTAAGCAGGACGAGACACAGGACCGGACAGAAAAAGTTGCTATTTTGTTACACAGATGAAACCTGATATAATAAAGTTTGATACAAAAAAATATTAAAACGCTGTTTTTTATAGATTGAGCAGGTTGTTTAAACAGAAGGAGACAGGTGAATGACGAAACAAATGCATATCGGACTGGATGTCGGTTCGACCACCGTCAAAATTGCAATACTTGATGAAAAAGATAACTTGGTTTTCAGCAGCTACCAAAGGCATTTTTCAGATGTCCAGCATACAGTCAGCAACCTCCTGCAAAAGATTTACAGTCAGTTCCGCAATGAAAAAGTCACCATGAACGTGACAGGTTCAAGCGGTATGTCCACTTCCGAACAGATTGGGATTCCTTTTATTCAGGAGGTCATTGCCTGCCAAAAAGCTGTTGAACGATTTATTCCGGATACGGATGTCGCGATAGAGCTGGGCGGCGAAGATGCCAAGATCACATATTTTGGGGAATCGCCCGAACTCAGGATGAACGGTACCTGCGCCGGCGGGACAGGTGCGTTTATTGATCAAATGGCCATCTTGCTGAAAACCGATGCTGCGGGTCTCAATGAACTGGCTTCGCATCATCAGGAGATTTATCCGATTGCTTCGCGCTGCGGGGTTTTTGCTAAAACAGATATTCAACCGCTCTTAAACGAAGGTGCGGCCAAGGAAGATATTGCCGCCTCGATTTTTCAGGCTGTCGTGAATCAGACCATTGCGGGTTTAGCCTGTGGCAAACCAATCCGGGGCAATGTGGCATTTCTGGGCGGACCGCTTTCTTTCCTGCCTGAACTGCGCCAGCGCTTTATTGAGACCTTGAAGCTTAAACCGGAAAATATTATCGTGCCAGATAATGCTCAGTTTTTTGTGGCGATTGGGGCAGCCCTGGCTTCGAAACAGAGTGAAGTCTGCGATCTTCACGTGATCTATGAGAACATCCCGAATCTGCATAATTCGGATTCGGCCACTACCCTCCTCCAGCCTTTGTTTGCCAGTGAAGAAGAGTATGAAGCCTTCAGT
Organism: Dehalobacter sp. MCB1; assembly: GCF_003590275.1. Lineage (NCBI taxonomy): Bacteria > Bacillati > Bacillota > Clostridia > Eubacteriales > Desulfitobacteriaceae > Dehalobacter > Dehalobacter sp. MCB1. The sequence goes on from NZ_LXPC01000012.1 coordinate 43,399, forward strand.
CAAAGGCATCGAGGAAATTCCGTCGCGAAGAGACCGCTGGCAGAAGTCAGGGGAACCTGCTTTTTGGGTATCGATGCCGGATCGACCACGACGAAACTGGCTCTGATCGATGAAGATGGCAATTTACTTTATTCCCATTATGGAAGTAACGGAGGAAGTCCGTTAAAATCTACGGTTTCTGCTCTGCAAAAGCTTTATCAGGCTTTGCCGTCCGGAGCTACGATTGGCGGTTCCGTCGTGACCGGCTATGGAGAAGCCCTGCTAAAGGCTGCCCTCAAAGTTGATTACGGAGAAATAGAAACGGTTGCCCACCTTAAGGGCGCCGAATATTTTCTGCCCGGTGTTGACTTTATCCTCGATATCGGTGGCCAGGACATGAAATGCATGCAGATCCGCGACGGCGTTATTCATAATATCATGCTGAATGAAGCATGTTCTTCGGGCTGTGGGTCATTTATCGAGACGCTGGCCCAATCTCTGAGTTTATCTCTCTCAGAATTTGTGCAAAAAGGTTTATTTTCGAAGACCCCGGTCGATTTGGGTACCCGTTGCACCGTATTTATGAATTCCAAAATCAAACAGGTTCAAAAAGAAGGCGCGGATATCGGCAGCATCGCGGCCGGGATCTCGTATTCAGTTGTCAAAAATGCGTTATACAAAGTCATCCGCCTGCACAATTCTTCCGAAGTTGGTAAGAAAATTGTTGTTCAGGGCGGAACGTTTAATAATGATGCTGTTTTAAGAAGTTTTGAACGTGTCACGGGCCGCCAGGTCATTCGTCCGGACATTGCCGGTATCATGGGCGCGTTCGGAGCAGCTCTTATTGCCCGCGACCATTATCAGGCCGGAGAACAGACTACCCTGCTTGGTGAAAATGAACTGGAGGATTTCCTTACGGAGACCCATACGCGCCACTGTGGCCTATGCGGCAATAATTGCCTGTTGACGGTCAACCAATTCTCGGACGGCAGGGAGTTTCTGACAGGAAACCGCTGCGAGCGCGGAGCCGGACTGGAAAACACCTCTGAGGATATTCCGAACCTTTTTGCCTATAAATATGAGCGTCTATTTGCCTATAAACCACTCAAAAAGGAAGAAGCAACCCGTGGCGAAATCGGGATTCCACGGGTCCTGAATATGTATGAACATTATCCGTTCTGGTTTACGCTGCTAACGGAGCTCGGTTTCAGAGTTATTTTGTCCGGCCGCTCCTCAAAAAAGATATTTGAGCTCGGCATGGAGACCGTAGCTTCTGAGTCGCTGTGCTATCCGGCCAAACTGGCCAACGGGCATATTAAGGACCTTCTGAACAAAGGGGTCAAGCGGATTTTCTATCCGTGCCTTCCGAGAGATGAAAAAGAGCTGGCTGGCGCCAATAATAATTACAACTGCCCGATTGTCACTTCTTATCCGGAATCTCTTCATGCCAATGTGGATGAAATAAGGAACAAAGAAGTTGCATTTATTTTCCCGTTCCTGCCGATTGATGATATGGCGCGTTTAAAAGTTCGGATCTATGAAGAATTTAAAGCGATGGGTATAACACGACAAGAGGCAGCAAGTGCTGTAGATAAGGCTTTTGCCGAAAGAGATGCTGTTCGCCAGGACCTCAGAAACAAAGCGGAAGAAGTATTGGACTATTTGCAAAAGAACAACCTGAAAGGCATCGTACTTGCCGGTCGGCCGTATCATACCGATCCGGAGATCAACCACGGGATTCCAGAGATGATTACCGGTCTGGGGATCGCTGTGCTGACTGAAGATTCTGTCGCTCATCTTGGTCAGGTGGAAAGGCCTCTGCGCGTCCTCGACCAATGGGTCTACCACTCCAGGCTGTATGCGGCAGCAAGTTTTGTGGCAACCAGGGATGACTTGGAACTTGTCCAATTGAATTCGTTTGGCTGCGGACTGGATGCCGTCACCACGGATCAGGTTCAGGAGATACTGCATCAGTACAGAAAGACCTATACCTTGGTTAAAATTGATGAGATCAATAATCTGGGTGCTATTCGTATCCGGATACGGTCATTGCTCGCTGCAATGAAGGAAAGAGACAAAAAAGAAATTCATGCGCATAAGCTTTTTGAGACACCTAAAAGAGTCATGTTTACAGAAGAAATGAAGCATGAGTATACGATTCTTTCTCCACAGATGGCACCGATCCATTTTGAACTTATTGAAGAAGCTACCCGTTTGGAAGGCTATAAGATAGAGATTCTGCCTGATGTCGAGATGGATGTCGTCGAACAGGGACTTCTGCATGTGCATAACGATGCCTGCTATCCGTCAATCTTAGTTGTCGGTCAAATTATGGCGGCACTGAAATCAGGCCGTTATGACCTGAACAAGACGGCAGTCATCATGTCGCAAACAGGCGGCGGCTGCCGGGCCAGCAATTATATTGGCTTTATCCGTAAAGCCTTAAAAGATGCCGGCATGGAACAGATTCCGGTTATTTCCCTTAATGCCGGCGGTCTCGAATCCAATCCCGGGTTCAAACTTTCCATGAAGATGATCAAACGTTGCGTGATGGCTACGGTTTATGGCGATCTGCTGATGCGCGTAACTAATGCCATACGACCCTATGAGAAAAATAAAGGAGAAACGAATGATCTTCTGGCCAAATGGCTGAAGAAACTAAAGCCGACCCTGACTGCGATGAACCTGCGGGAATATCACCGAAATATCCGCCGAATTATCAAGGACTTTGATCATATTGAGATCCTGGATGTTAAGAAACCAAAGGTCGGGGTGGTTGGGGAGATCCTCGTCAAATTTCATCCATTTGCCAATAATTTTATTGTGGATGTTCTGGAAAAGGAAGGCGCCGAAGCCGTTCTGCCGGATCTGATGGATTTCTTTATGTACTGTGCGTATGGAACAATATTCAGAAGAAAAGAACTCGCTGGCTCACTGAAAAGCGAGCTTATCAGCCGCTATATTATCTGGCGATTGGAAAACTACCGCCGGGTAATGAAACGCACTTTGGCAAAGAGCAACCGTTTCCATCCTCCCAAATCGATTTATGAGTTGGCCGATATGGCCGGCAAGATCATGCATCTCGGACATCAGACCGGTGAAGGCTGGTTCCTGACCGCAGAAATGCTGGAACTGATAGAAAGCGGAGCAACAAACGTTGCCTGTCTGCAGCCGTTTGCCTGCCTGCCAAATCATATCACGGGTAAAGGGATGGTCCGCGAACTTAAACGGCACTACCCGCTGGCGAATATTGTGCCAATCGATTACGATCCGGGTGCCAGCCAGGTGAATCAGATCAACAGAATTAAACTGATGCTTTCAGTCGCTTTCAAAAATATGGAGAGGTCGGAAGCACTCAATAATGCCAATACGAACGATAGAAACAAAATGAATAACAACGCCGGGCAAATGCAATCTGCACCCGGCGAGGAAGCGGCAGCTTTGCATAACACTGAAGAAGGTACAGAGCAGTCGTATTCCGAACAGAAGATTATATAACAAAAAACCTCTTCAGTATTGTAGGCTGAAGAAGTTTTGAATATTTATTGAAGTAGATTAGGAATACTAAATGAGTCCGTTATTCTATTTCATCTGCTGTTTGGCATAGGCGATCATTTTTTTGACCATCTGGCCGCCGATCGGGCCTCCTTCCAGACCATTCTGTCTGGCAGTAACATCGCCTTTATAGTGATCGTTATTTTCCCTTACAAAATCAAGATGGCCGATTTCAGCCGCAGCCTCCATTTTTAGATTCTGCAGCAGCTTTTTTTTGCTTTCACTTGTTTTACTCATTTTTTTTCACCTCCATCAATATTATTGACACTTTTGAAAAAAATCTTCATTGTAAATAATCCAATATCAGAGAGATTTAACCTTCAAGTTTTTGATTGCAAATGTTTGGACGCAAACATAGTGACTGGAGTTGGAGAAAACATGCTGCAGATCAAAGTTCTAGCGGTAGGGAAAATCAAAGAAAATTATTTAAAAGAAGGGCTGAAGGAATACGCCAAGCGTCTTAGCGCGTACATCCGGCTTGAGATGATTGAAGTTGAGGACGAACCATGCCCCGAAAGGGCATCAGCTGCCGACGAAGTAAGAGTAAAACAGAAAGAAGCTGAAAAGGTTCTTAAATTAATTTCACCTCAGGATTATGTGGTTTTGCTGGATCTTCTGGGGAAGGAACTTTCTTCACCCGAACTTGCCGTTTTGTTTGATGAAAAAGGGCTTTCAGGCCAGAGCCGGATCACTTTTGTGATTGGCGGATCTCTCGGTACGGCAGATGAAATCCGAAAACGCGCCGATTACCGGTGGTCGTTCTCGAAGCTTACCTTTCCGCACCAGATGATCAGGCTTATCCTGCTGGAGCAGATTTACCGGGCGTGCAAGATTAGCAAAGGGGAACCCTACCACAAATAGAATTGATGGAGGTAAAGATACTTCAATTAATATGTTCAAGGCTAAAGTAAAAATAATATTGATTCCTTGTCGAAAGAGCGATATAATGAATCAGGATTAAAACTGAATAGGCAGAACAGGTGTTGAATGAAGCTGATAAGCGTATCATTCAATGAATAAGGAAAGTCGGGTAGAAGCCCGCGCGGTCACGCCGCTGTGAAAGTGGAGTTCTTCAGGTATACCACTGGGAAACTGGGAAGGTCTGAAGATCGATGATGCTTAAGCCAGAAGACCTACCTGTTTTAGTGTCTCACCATATACTCTACGAGTGATAGAGAGGGGGATGTATGTGCAAGACTACCGAGGAAAACTTCCTAGCATATGAGCCTCTCGACGTAAGATGTTGAGAGGTTTTTTGTTTCATATCTTATATAGGAGAGTTTGACGATGATAAATAAAAAGATTTGGATAATGGGTCTCGTACTTATGTTTATGTTCTTGCCCCAGCAGACATATGCCATGCATATCATGGAGGGCTTCCTTCCTGCGGGTTGGTGTATTACTTGGGGTGCTTTGGCAATACCTTTTGTTCTGGCTGGTTTTTTTTCTATCAGAAGAACTGTTGGAGAGCATCCCAAAACATTAATGCTTTTGGCGATGGCAGGTGCCTTTGCTTTTGTTTTGTCTTCCCTGAAGATTCCTTCCGTTACAGGAAGCAGTTCGCATCCTACAGGGGTTGGTTTTGGCGCTATCTTGTTCGGACCGACCGCAATGGCCGTAATTGGCTTGATCATACTGCTGTTTCAGGCTGTCTTACTGGCCCATGGCGGATTGACAACATTGGGGGCAAATACTTTTTCGATGGGCATTGTGGGGCCGCTGGTAGCTTTTGCTACATACAAAATGGTGAAGAAAGCAAATGGACCGCAGTGGCTTGCTGTGTTTCTCGCTGCCGCACTTGGGGATTTATTGACTTACGTCACGACATCGGTGCAGCTTGCACTGGCGTTTCCAGCTGAAACAGGCGGCGTTATGGCATCACTTACCAAGTTTCTAGGTATTTTTGCCTTAACGCAAGTACCATTGGCGATCAGTGAAGGTATTTTGACTGTGCTGATATTTAAGGCGATTTCATCCTATGCAGGGGATGAGCTTAAAGACTTAAAAATACTTTCAAAGGAGGTCTGAAAGTGTCTGTAGAAACGATGAAACCGAAGAATAAAAATCGGGTTATCATCACAAATATTATTTTAATTACGATTGTCATAGCGCTTGCCGTTATACCCCTCATTGTGCAAAAAAATGCGGAGTTTGCTGGGGCTGACAGCCAAGCTGAACAAGCTATAGCAGAACTTAACGGGAATTACCAGGCCTGGTTCTCACCAATTTGGGAGCCGCCTAGCGGAGAAATTGAAAGCTTGTTGTTTGCGCTTCAGGCAGCTGTCGGAGCAGGTGTTTTGGGCTACGGGTTAGGTTATCTGCGGGGTCGTAAGAAAAAGGAAGAATCGGTAAACAATGATTTACATCGATAAATACGCTTATTTATCCAGGCTTAAACAAACGAATCCATTGAAAAAGCTAGTCTTAGCCGTTTTGGTTTTGGGGGTCTGTCTCTGGGCTGATTCCGTTGCGGTGTCAATCTTGACGCTCCTGATCATGGGCTGGTATACCGTTTGCAAAGGCGGTACACCTGTTAGAATTTTTATTAGACTTATGCTTGTCCCACTTTCCTTTTTAGTGATCGGCGTTTTAACCATTGCGGTCAATGTTTCAGGGGACAAAGATGTTTTTGTATTCTCTGTATATGCATTTGGCATGTATATCGGGGTGTCGCAGTCCGGTATTTTAAGTGCGGCAAATCTGTTTTTTAAAGCGCTTGGCGCGGTTTCCTGTCTGTATTATTTATCGCTGAGTACACCAATGGTAGACCTGTTGGCAGTTCTTCGGAAGCTTAAAGTTCCAAGACTGATGGTTGAATTGATGGGACTGATCTACCGGTTTATTTTTGTATTTTTAGAAATGGCAGACACCATGTTTACGGCGCAGAATTCTCGCTTGGGCTATGCGGGGCTTTCCTCCGGATACCGTTCATTGGCGGCTCTGGCTTCGTCACTTTTTATCCGGTCTTATCAGAGGGCGGATGAACTGTATATTGCGCTTGAAGCCAGGGGATATGACGGTGAGCTCAGTGTGATCCATGAGCAGGCGGAGACCCATTGGACAGAATATATTCCGATTATGCTGATTAACCTATTCCTGATTGCAGTTGCGCTGTTTTCCAAACAATGGACAGGAGGCTTGCTATAATGGCCGAAAATGGCTTGATTGAAAATGTGGAGGCTAAAAATATCTTGGAAGTCAGAAATCTCCACTACATCTACAGTGATGGAACCCAGGCCTTAAAGGCCCTGTCACTTGGGATTAAACAGGGGAAAACGACAGCAGTCCTCGGAAGCAACGGTGCTGGAAAATCAACGTTGCTGCTTTCCTTTAACGGCATCAATAAGCCTTCAGGCGGCGAAGTCCTATTCAAGGGCCTGCCGCTGGATTATTCAGTAAAAGGTCTCAAACAGCTTCGAAAATCTGTTGGCATTGTTTTTCAGGATCCGGATAAGCAGTTGTTTTCAGCCAGTGTCTATCAGGATATCTCCTTTGGAGCGATGAATCTAAAGCTGCCTGAGGAGGAAGTCCGCAGAAGGGTGGATCTAGCCATGAAGAGAACCGGGATATCCCACCTGAAAGACAAGCCTACACACAGCCTCAGTTTTGGCCAGAAAAAACGTGCAGCCATTGCCGGCGTTCTGGTGATGGAGCCGGAAGTGCTTATTTTGGATGAACCGACTGCAGGGCTTGACCCACTCGGAGTCAGCGAGCTAATGAAGCTGCTCAGAAAACTGCAAATTGAGCTGAATTTGTCCGTTGTGATCTCAACGCATGACATTGATATTGTCCCGCTTTACTGCGATTATGCGTATGTAATCGATGACGGCAGGCTTGTAATGGAAGGTACGCCTCAGGAAGTGTTTTCGCATCCGGAGGAAATCAGAAGGATTAATCTCAGACTCCCAAGAATTGGGCATCTTATGGAAATCTTGCACGATAAAGATGGCTTTGAATTTGCCCAGCCTGCCAATACCATATCTGAGGCCAGAAAAGCTTTAATTAACTGGAAAGATACAAACTGATTGAAGGAATATAAAAATGATGAATCATGACATCCACCATCTAAACGTTGAACAAAACAGTCCACAAAACAGTCAATCCGGTGAACTCTTTATCATCAAACAGAATAAAAGACTGAGATGCGGCTTTACTACGGGATCCTGTGCGGCTGCTGCTGCCAAGGCTGGGGCGGTAATGCTGCTCTCGGGAGACCTGTGCACACAAATAGCCATTGCGACACCGAAAGGGATACCGGTTACGATGCAGGTGCTGGAAGTTCGGAGAGACATGAACCAGGTGACGTGTGCTGTAAAAAAGGACAGCGGCGATGACCCGGATGTGACTAACGGCATCCTTATTTTTGCGACGGTCACCAGAGCGAACCATAATAATATTCAGGTTGATGGCGGCCAGGGCGTCGGCAGAATCACTAAGCCCGGGCTTGCCTGTTCTATAGGAGAACCGGCCATCAATCCTGTTCCCAGAAGTATGATTATGTCGGAAGTGGCGAAAGTCTGTGCCGAGTACGGTTATGAGGGAGGCCTGGAAATTACGATATCAGTTCCGGAAGGGGAGGCCATTGCCAGAAGAACCTTTAACCCACGGCTGGGCATTGTTGGCGGAATCTCTATTCTGGGAACAATAGGAATTGTCGAGCCGATGAGCGAAAAGGCCCTGATCGATACGATTCGACTGGAGATGAATCAGCAGAAAGAAAAGGGCTGCAGAGATCTGTTGGTCTGCCCTGGAAATTACGGTGAAACTTTTGCCCGCAGTACGCTGGGGCTGGAGAGTTCTCTGATTCACTGCAGCAATTATATCGGTGAAATGCTGGATTTTACCTTGGAATTAGGCTTTGACGGCCTGCTGCTGATTGGACATGCCGGAAAATTGGTCAAGCTGGCAGCGGGCATTATGAATACCCACTCCCGCTATGCGGACTGCCGCATGGAAGTTATCGCCGTACATGCTGCCTTACACGGTGCCGGGAAGGAGATAGTCAAAGAAATTATGGCTAGCCTGACAGCACCGCAGGCCGTTACGGTATTAGACCGGCACGGGCTTAGAAACCAGGTATTTGAGTCCATCATGTTAAAAATTGATGAATATGTGAATTACCGCCTGCAGAATAAGGTGAAAGCCGGTGTGATCCTGTATTCCAATGAACAGGGTATCCTGGGCAAAACACCGCAGGCGGATGAAATAGTCAATAAAATAAAAAGGATGAAGCCATCATGAAAGCAGCATTATACGGAATAGGCGTAGGTCCGGGAGACTTTGAACTGATGACCTTAAAGGCCGTCCGAATCATCAGCGAGGCAGATCTTATTGCTGTTCCGCGGACGGATGAAAAAGAAATGACCGCCTGGAATATTGCCAAGCAGGCTGTGGACCTCTCCACAAAAGAAATACTGGAACTTTACATGCCGATGACACGGGATGCCCAAATGCTGGAGCAAAGCCATCAGGAAGCAGCTGAACAGATCATCGACCAGCTCAAACAAAACAAATCTGTGGCTTTTCTTACGCTAGGGGATCCATCGATCTATTCCACATACATTTATCTGCATAACCGGGTTTTGGAAGCAGGCTATGATGCCCGGCTGATTCCGGGGGTCCCGTCCTTCTGTGCTGTAGCAGCAAGACTTAATGTGCCTCTCTGCGAGGGCGCCCAGCCGTTGCACATTATCCCCGCATCCTATGAAGGGTCCTTTGATTACCTGGACTGGGGCGGAACCAAGGTGCTGATGAAATCAGGAAGGGAATTTGGCAAGGTTAAGGAAGAGCTTATCAGCAAAGATCTGGTTAAGCATACCCAGATGGTGGAATGCTGCGGGATGCCGTCAGAGAGAGTTATAAAAGATATCAGTGTAGCCGAGGGGAAAGCAAGCTATTTTTCCACGATCATTGTGAAAGAAAAGGAGATTGTCAGATGATTTATTTTATTGGGGCCGGTCCGGGCGCGGTAGATTTAATCACGGTTCGCGGAAAGACGCTTTTGGAACAGGCCGATGTTGTGATTTATGCAGGCTCGCTGGTCAACCCGGAGCTATTGAATGTTACGAAGAAGGAATGCACCGTTTACGACAGTGCCGGGATGACACTGGAAGAGGTGCTTGCTGTGATGGTTCCTGCCACCCGGGCAGGTAAACTGGTCGTGCGTCTGCATACCGGCGATCCAAGCATTTACGGAGCGATCCGTGAGCAGATGGATCTGCTTGATGCCGAGGGCCTGTATTACGAAGTCGTACCTGGAGTCAGCTCGTTTTTCGGAGCTGCTGCCTCCTTGAAGAAGGAGTATACATTGCCGGATATCAGCCAAACTGTAATTATTACCCGCATGGAAGGAAGAACCCCGGTACCGCCTAAGGAAGACATTGCTCTCCTGGCGTCGCATCAGGCGACCATGGCAATTTTCTTAAGTACAGGGATGCTGGAGAACTTAAGTGCCAAGCTTATGGAAGGCGGTTACGCCGCTGACACTCCGGCAGCGATTGTTTATAAGGCAACCTGGCCGGATGAGAAGCAGTTCCGCTGTACGGTAGGGACATTGGCGAGGACAGCTAAAGAGAACCATATCACCAAAACGGCCTTGATTCTAGTGGGCAGATTTTTGGGAAACGACTTCGAAAGATCTAAACTTTACGATCCGGCATTTACGCATGAATTTCGGGAAGGAATCGATCCACTGCCTTCTTGGACTGAGGATTTGAAATGAAGATAAGCATCCTGGCTTTTACCGCCAATGGAGTCGCTCTCAGCCTGAAAATAAAAGAGCTGTTGGATGCTCAAGGTAATCATACGGCTTGCTATCAGCCGGAAAAACTTACCGGGGCCGTCAATACAGCCGGCATGGCAGAACCCATTGCTCCGGATTTAAAGGTGTTTACAGGCAGACAGTTTGCAGAAAAAGACGCGCTAATTTTTGTTGGGGCCTGCGGGATTGCCGTCAGGGCAATCTCCTCCTTTGTTCAGGACAAGACGAAAGATCCGGCCGTTTTGTGTATTGACGAAAAGGGACGGTTCGTTATACCGCTCCTCTCCGGCCACATCGGCGGCGCCAACATGCTGGCGGACAGGATATCCGAAGCGCTAAACGCAATCCCTGTGATAACGACTGCAACGGATATAAACAGGCTTTTTTCGGTCGATGAATGGGCAGCTTTCCATGACGCCTGGATTTCGGATCTGAAAGTAGCGAAAGAAATTTCGGCACGACTATTGGCAGAAAAGCCGGTCGGGTTTTATAGCGAGCTGGACATAGAAGGAGAGATGCCGCGTTTATTGGAGAAGAATGAAAACAGCATGGGTATTGGCATTTGTGTTTCTCTGAATGACAAATTAAAACCCTATCCCATAACGCTGAATATCGTTCCCCGGACGGTGTATCTCGGAATTGGCTGCCGAAGGGGTACGCCGCTGCAGCGTATTGAGGATCTTGTCCTTGAGCAGTTGAGCAGGAACAACATCAGCTTTCAGGCCATTGCGGGCATTGCCAGTATTGACCTCAAAACAAAAGAACAGGGGCTGCTTGATTTTGCCGCAAAAAATAATCTGCCACTGCATTTTTTTAGTTCAGATGAACTTCTTTCCGTACCAGGCAAGTATACAGAATCGGAATTTGTAAGTAGTATTACCGGTGTCGGCAATGTCTGTGAGCGGGCGGCCTTAATGGTAAGCGCAGGCGGAGGGCTGATTAGCCGAAAAGTATCCGGGAATGGGGTAACAATAGCTCTTGCTCAGAAGGAATGGAGGGTTAGCTTTGAATATTAGAATGATCGGGATCGATCATGAAAAAGCATCATTAAAGGAACGCGAAATGTTTGCCTTTACACCGATTCAAAGCAGACAGGCCATGGAAGCTGCTGTAAATAATTATGGTGTGGAAGGCGCAGTAATTATATCCACCTGCAACCGTACGGAGCTATGGGTCAGCGAAAATGAAGGATCTCTAGTTAATTTGAAAGAAATTCTCTACGGTCTGAAGCGAATTGAGAAGGAAGACAGGGATAAATATGAGCGCTTATTTGTTATCCGGCAGTCCCGTGAGGCCTTTGTTCACCTCTTTCAAACTGCCTGCGGATTGAAGTCTCAGATTTGGGGAGAAAGCCAAATTTTATCCCAAATTAAAAAAGCCATTGAAGAGGCCAGAGAGACAGGTACTGCTGACCTTTATCTGGAAAAACTTTTTCAGATGGCCATAACCTCGGCGAAGAAAGTAAAAACACAGATTCAGCTGACGACGACGGACGTATCGGTAGCAACGAAAGCTCTGGAGCGGATCCAGGAAGTCTTTCCTGACTTGGGGGAAAAGCGGTGTCTGGTCATTGGCAACGGCGAGATGGGAAAGATTGTAGCCGCACAGCTTGCAGATTGTGGGGCGGAGGTTTTGATCACCTTAAGACAGCGTAAACACGGAGCTTATTTATTGCCGAAACAATGTACGGGCGTGGATTACGAAAAACGCCATACGGTGCTAGCCGACATGGATGTAGTGGTAAGCGTGACGTCCAGCCCACATTATACGATTAAAGCTGATGCCTTAATTTCAGCTCTGGCGCAGAATCATAGGCCAAGAATCTTTTGTGATCTGGCAGTACCGAGGGATATCGAACCGAAAGTCGGAGATATGGAGAATATTACATTACTGGATATGGACAATTTGGGTCTAGGGAAGGCAGAGCTCAGAAACCAGAATGCTTTAGCAGCGGCTTATGAAATTATTGATGAACATATCGACAAATTTATAGAATCATTTGAAATCCGCAGTTATCTGCCGCTACTGCAAAGCATATCCAATTCAACATCGGAAAGGATATGCCGGAATTTGCAAAAAGATCTTGCGTACCTGAATTTAAGCGACCAAGACAAAGCATTCTTTGAAAACAGGCTGGCGCAAGTGGCAGAAAAGGCAGTAAGTTCGGTGCTGTTTGGGTTTAGGGACAGTATTGACCGGGATCTGTGGGATGAATGTTTTACAAATTTAGAGAAAGTAGTTAGGTAAGAAGGGCAATGAAAATATATGTCGTGGGATTAGGACCGGGCGGACCGGAGCAAATGACAAACCGTGCGCAGGAAGCACTTAGAAAAAGTGATATTTTAGTCGGATATACGCTTTATATCGATTTAATCAAGGATCAGTTTCCAGATAAAAAGTTAATTGCTACGCCGATGAAGAAAGAGGTGGATCGCTGCAGGACCGCGGTTGAAAAGGCGCTGGAAGGTGCAACGGTTGCTGTGGTCTCGAGCGGGGATGCCGGGGTCTATGGCATGGCAGGAATTGTGCTGGAGCTTGCAGAGCCGTATCCTTTCCTCGAGGTCGAAGTAATACCAGGAATCACAGCGGCCTGCAGCGGTGCAGCTGTTCTCGGAGCGCCGCTCATTCATGACTTTGCAGTCATCAGCCTCAGTGATCTATTAACGCCGTGGGAGAAGATCGAAGCCAGGCTTGCAGCGGCAGCCCAGGGAGATTTTGTCATTGTACTATACAACCCATCGAGTATCAAAAGGCACGATTATTTGAAAAAGGCTTGCGATATTGTGATGCGCCATCAGAATGCTAACCTGCCGTCCGGTATTGTCCGCAGCATCGGCAGAGAGGGCGAGAATTATGAAATTGTCTCCAGCCTGACTGAATTGAGAGAGAAGAAAGTTGATATGTTTACGACTGTCATTATCGGGAATTCACAGACAAGGGTAATCAACAACAAACTGGTCACACCGAGAGGATATAGGAAATGATGAAAATGCCGGTATTTTGGATCATTGCCGGGACAACTGAAGGCAGGGAGCTGATTGATGAGCTGCGGCGAAGTAACGCAAAAGTGTATGTTTCAGTGGCCACGGATTATGGCAGGGAGCTGATCGAACCGGATCAAAATCTTCACATCCAAGCGCGACGTTTGGGCCGGGAAGAAATGGCCGCCTTCATTCGGGAGGTTCAGCCGGACTGTGTCATTGATACAACACATCCTTACGCCCAAATTGTTACGGACAATATCTGCGAAGCTTGCCGCGAAACCGCAACGGACTATATCCGTCTGCAAAGGGAACCGGGCAGATTGGTCTCGAATAATCCGTCATTTAACGCAAATATATTGGAAAACATGATTTATGCGGACAACAGCGAGGATGCGGTACGGGTATTAAATGATAAGACTGGGAACATCTTTCTGAGCTGCGGAAGCAAGGAGATTGAAACGTTTACCGGAATCAAGGACTATCAGGAGCGGGTATTTGCCAGGGTCCTTCCGATGCAGGATGTAATGGAGAAGTGTGAAAAGCTGGGCTTTAAGAAGTCAAATATAAGCTATATGCAGGGCCCATTTTCCAAAGAGCTGAACATTGCCATGCTGAAAGCATCTCAAGCAAGATTTCTGGTGACAAAAGACTCCGGAGAGACCGGAGGATTCCAGGAAAAAATTGAAGCAGCACGTGAGCTGGGAATTACAGTGATTCTAATCAGGCGGCCGGAACAACCAGAGACACTGGAGCATCCAGGTAAAATAGATGAGAAAGAAGATGCGCAACAGCATACGTTTTACAACAAGGAACAGGTTTTGCACAAGCTTGCCTGGGACTATTCTCTGGAACAGCGTCCGAATCAGCCTTGGTTTCCGCTTTTTGTTTCTCTTCAGAATAAAAAGATTGTTGTCTTCGGGGGCGGAAAGATTGCGGCAAGAAGAATCAGAACATTACTGCCGTTTGATGCCGACATTACCGTGATTACGCCTGAACTTGTCCCGGAGCTTAAACAAGAATTGGCAGATAATGGAAGAGTCACTTTGCTCTGTCGCAAGTATCAGGAAGGGGACTGTAATGGGGCTGACCTGGTTCTGGCAGTAACCAATGAAACACAAGTAAACCGTCAAATTGCCGAAGAATGCACCCGGTATGGAATCCCTGTCAGTGTCGCAGATTGTAAGGAACTATGTACGTTCTATTTCCCGGCAGTGGTCAGGAAGGGAAATGTGGTGATCGGGCTCACGGCCAGCGGGGAAGACCATACGAAGGCTAAGAAGACAGCAGAGAAGCTGAGGCTATACATGAATGAACACTTGGACGAATAAATAATGACGAATAAATAACATAATGAAATAAACGAACAATAAGTAACTTTGATTAAATGAGAATAGAGGTAGCCGAATGGGAAAAAGAAAAATAATTGTCGGCAGCCGGGAAAGCAGGCTGGCGGTGATCCAGTCACAATTTGTTATGGAGCAGATCCGAAAAAATCATCCTGAATTGGAACTTGAGCTTATTACCATGAAGACCACAGGGGACGTCATTTTGGAACAGACGTTGGACAAAATAGGAGGAAAAGGCCTTTTTGTGAAAGAACTGGACAGGGCGCTCTGTCAAGGTGTAATTGATATCGCTGTTCACAGTTTAAAGGATATGCCGGCAGAAATACCGGAGGACCTGCCGATTACGGCATTTTCTAAAAGAGAAGATCCTCGGGACGTACTGGTTTTGCCGCAGGGGACAGGATCTATAGAAAATCTAGACAAAGAAAAGGCTGTTGGCTGTTCCAGCGCACGCCGAACAATCCAGTTTTTAGATCTGTATCCCGGTTTAGATGTCAAGCCTGTGCGGGGCAACGTACTTACCCGGCTCAAAAAGCTGGACGAGGGTGAATTCAGTTCTCTGCTGCTGGCTTTCGCCGGACTTAAGCGGCTGTCACTGGAAAACCGTATCAGTAGGGTGTTTTCCACTGAGGAAATGATCCCCTCTGCCGGACAGGGAATCCTGGCGATTCAGGGCAGAAAAGGCGAGGATCTCAACTTTTTGGCGTGTATTAACGACAAAGATGCTCAGACAGCAGCCCTGGCTGAAAGAGCCTTTATTCAAAAACTTGACGGCGGGTGCAGTTCACCTGCTGCGGCATTTGCCGAAGTGCATGGTACAGAAGTCAGGATCACCGGCCTCTATGTCGATGTTGAAACCGGTGAAAAGGCCAAAGGCAGCATGACCGGCGACCGCAGGGATGCGGCGGAAATAGGATACAGATTGGCAACGAGACTACTTGCGGAGGTAAGATAAATGGAGCAAAAGAGAACGGGAAAAGTTTGGCTGGTTGGGGCAGGCCCGTCTGATGCAGGACTGCTCACCGTAAAAGGGCTGCGTGTTCTTCAGAATGCAGAGGTTGTCATTTACGACAAGCTCGTAGGTATTGAAATCCTCAATTTAATCCCTAAAGACGCAAAAAAAATAGATGTCGGCAAGCTGCCGACCTATCATCGTATTCCGCAGGACGAGATCAACCGGATTCTGCTGGAAGAAGCCCTGGAAGGCAGGACAGTCGTTCGTCTGAAGGGCGGAGATCCGTTTATGTTCGGACGTGGCGGAGAGGAATTGGAACTGCTCCATGAACATCAGGTTCCGTTCGAGGTAGTACCTGGGGTGACATCGGCCATCGCGGTTCCTGCTTATGCAGGAATCCCGGTAACCCATAGGGACTTTTGTTCTTCCCTGCATATCATTACAGGACATACAAAAGAGGGCGAGACTCCGAATATTGATTTTCAGGCTGCTGTAAACATGAAAGGAACGTTGGTGTTCCTGATGGGAGTATCGGCGATCGAAAGTATTTCCGAAGGGCTGCTGGATGCTGGAATGGCTTCGGATATGCCGGCGGCGGTCATCGAAAGAGGAACGACAGCAAGACAACGCAAGCTTCTGACGACAGTCGGCAACCTGCCAGGTGACGCTGCAAAGGCGGAAATCCGCAACCCATCTGTTATCGTTATCGGCCAGGTCTGTTCCTTGTCCGAGAATTTCGAATGGGCAGGGAAGCGTCCGCTTGCAGGTAAACGTGTCGTGGTAACACGTCCGGAAAAACTTAATTCCGTCCTTAGTCAGAAGATCCGAGATCTTGGCGGGGAAGCTTTGGAATTCCCATGTATCCAAACCAGACCAATAAGCGACAATAAAGCATTTAATGCTGCACTGGAGCGGATCAAAGAATATAACTGGCTTGTTTTTTCCAGCGCGGCTGGCGTAGAGGCTCTCTTTGACAGAATATACGAAATGGGGAGAGACATCCGTGACCTGTACGGGATTAAGATCGCGGTTATCGGAGCCGGAACGGCCAAGGTGTTTACCCAGCGCGGCATTCGCATTGAGTATATGCCGGAAAGCTATAACGTCGCCAGCCTTGCCAGCGGCCTCGTCAACGTTCTGGCACCTGGAGAAAAAGTGTTGGTCTTACGGGCCAGGGAAGGATCGGAAGATCTAAACCGCATTTTTGATCAAGCAGGAATCTGCTATGAAGATATTCCGGTTTATGACACGTTCTACGAATCAGACAGCAGTATTTTTTCAAAAGAAATAATCCTGTCTTATGATTTTGATTATGCGGCATTTACAAGTGCTTCGACAGTAGGCGGATTTGTCAATGCCCTGCCGCAGCTGGATTTTACAAAGGTGACGGCAGTTTGCATTGGTGAAGAAACAGCCAAGGTGGCCCGAAGCCACGGGATGAAGTGTATTATTGCCGAAAAAGCTACTTTGGACAGTATGGTTGAGGCAATCTCGCAGTAGCAGTAAATGGCGGCCAAAGGAGGTACCGATGGAAGCAATCAGACCGAGAAGATTGAGAAAAGACAACGTTACCCGGGAGTTGGTACGTGAAACTCGTCTTTCTAAAAGTGCCCTGATCTACCCGATATTTATCAAGGAAGGCAGTGCAATTGAAGAAAATATCGCAGCGATGGACGGCCAGAAGCGCTACAGCCCGGACCGGGTTGAACATGCGGTGGAGACCGTCATCAAGGCTGGTATCGGCAGTGTTCTGCTTTTCGGGGTACCGGAGCACAGTCGCAAGGATGAGACCGGAAGTGAGGCCTATAACGAAAACGGTGCCCTGCAGCAGGCCGTTCGGAAAATCAAGTTGAGCTTTCCACAGATTAATGTCATTACAGATGTATGCCTTTGCGAATATACCAGTCACGGACATTGTGGCCTATTAAAAGGCAAGGAAGTGGATAATGACGGTACTCTGTCAATACTGGCCAAAGTGGCAGTATCCCATGCCCAGGCCGGTGCAGATATGGTAGCGCCATCCGATATGATGGATGGACGGATACAAGCCATCCGCGAAGCGTTGGACCAACACCATTTTACGACCCTACCGATTATGTCCTATTCGGCCAAGTATGCATCCTCCTTCTATGGACCTTTTCGGGAGGCAGCCGGATGTGCACCGTCTTTCGGAGACCGGAAAACTTATCAAATGGATTATCATAATCTGCGTGAAGCCGTCCGGGAATCTGAACTTGATGTGCTGGAAGGGGCGGACATTTTGATGGTCAAACCGGCTCTGGCTTACCTGGATGTGATTGCCAAGCTCAAAGAGACATTTGACCTTCCCCTGGCTGCTTACAGTGTCAGCGGAGAGTACAGCATGATCAAGGCGGCAGCAAAAGCCGGACTGATTGATGAGGCCGCGATGATCTGCGAAACGACCGTGAGTTTTTTTCGGGCAGGAACCGATATGCTGATCACATATTTTGCACCGGAGATTGCGGCGTATATCAGTGAAGGAAGAATTGGTTAAGATTTAACAGTTAAAAGGCAGGTACAAGCTATGAAATCGGAAATATTATATGAAAAGGCTAAACAGCTGATGCCCGGCGGAGTCAACAGTCCTGTGCGTAATTTTCAGTCTGTCGGCGATACGCCGCGCTTTATCAGCCGTGCCAAAGGGGCAAGACTCTATGATGTAGACGGTAACGAGTATATCGATTATATCGGCTCTTGGGGGCCGATGATCCTCGGACATGCCAACCCGGAAGTGCTGGAGGCTGTCGTGACGGCAGCTGAAAGAGGCTTGAGCTTCGGAGCTGCCACAGAAGCTGAGGTCAGGATGGCCCAATTGATCTGTGACTTGGTTCCGTCAATTGAAATGATCCGAATGGTCAATTCAGGAACAGAAGCAACGATGAGCGCAGTACGTGCAGCTCGCGGTTTTACCGGCAGAAATAAAATTATTAAATTCGAAGGCTGTTACCATGGACACAGCGACGCAATGCTGGTCAAGGCAGGATCGGGGGTTATGTCCTCCGGCGTACCGAGCAGCCTCGGGGTTCCTCCTGGATGTGCCGCTGATACTCTGACGGCGGTATTTAATGATATTGGCAGTGTGCAGGCCTTATTTGAAAACAATAAAGATCAGGTTGCAGCAGTGATTGTTGAGCTTGTACCTGCCAATATGGGTGTTGTCCTGCCGAAGCCGGGTTTTCTGCAGGAACTGCAAAAGCTTTGTACTGAAAACAGCACATTGCTCATTGCCGATGAGGTTATTACCGGATTCAGGCTTGGTCTAGGCGGAGCCCAGGAACTGTTTGGCATTAAGCCGGATTTAACGGCTTATGGAAAAATTATTGGCGGCGGCATGCCGGTCGGGGCATACGGTGGAAGAAAAGAAATCATGCAGCAGGTCGCACCCTGCGGAGGAGTCTATCAGGCAGGAACTTTAAGCGGAAACCCTGTGGCCATGGCTGCAGGTATTGCTCAACTGTCTATTCTTAAAAACAACCCGCAGATCTATACGCATATTGATAGTCTCTCAGCAAGACTAAGCAACGGATTACGGGAACTGATCAAAGCTAGAGGCCTAAAGGCGACGGTAAACAGTATCGGCTCGCTTTCAACGCTGTTGTTTACCAAACGGGAAGTCTATAATTATACCGATGCCTTGACCAGTGATACGAAGATGTATGGACGATTCTTCAGTGCCATGCTGAATCAGGGAATTTATCTTGCCCCTGCGCAATTCGAAGCGGTATTTATCTCTAATTCCCATACGGAAGTGGATATTGACCGGACGCTGGAGTGTGCAGAGAAGGCCTTAAGATCTCTCTAAATTTGAATAACCGATTTCATTAGAATACCAGGTAATGGAGTTAGAATTTTCAATTAAGGAATTATTTTTTGGAAAGGGAAGAGTGCGATGACGGGAATTTTAATCTTAGCTCATGGTAGCAGACAAAGTGAAACGGAAAATACGCTGCAGAAAATCATTGAGATGGTTAAGGAAGAACTGAAGTCTGGACTCAATACTAATCTAATTGAATATGCGTTCTTACAATTTTCCGCTAACAATCTGGAAACGGGCCTGAAAAAACTTCTTGACCGGGGAGTTACAGAGATCAAGGTCATTCCGTATTTCCTGTTTGCCGGTGTTCATATTCTGGAGGATATCCCGGCTGAAATTGATGAATTCTTGAAAGAATACCCCAATGTAAAAATCAGCTTTGGACAAACTTTGGGGGCAGATAAGAGACTTGCACAAATTGTTGTCGATCGGATAAAGGAAATGAGCGGTGACGCAAAATGCTGCAGCTGAACATCATTGGCATGGGCCCAGGCAATCTCCTGCAGCTGACTCGTGAGGCAGCGGAGGCAATAGAACGAAGCCAATGTCTGATTGGTGATAAGCGTATCCTGGCAGGATTGATAAACTTAGCAGATGGAAAAGACTTATATCATGCGACCCAGGACCGGCAGATCAGGGAATTTCTGCATACACTGCAGTCAGCCAGCGCGTGCGCCTATGAAGTTTCTATTCTGGTGTCTGGGGATGTTGGCTTCTACAGCCTGGCAAAGTCGCTCCTCGGCACTCTGGAATCCGAAAACCTCGTGGCTTCACCAAACATCCGCTTGATCTGTGGAATCGGATCACTTCAGTATTTTGCTTCGAAGCTCAGAACTTCCTGGGACGATGCCGTGATCTGCAGCCTGCATGGCAGAGCCAACAATATTGTCGGAAAAGTGATGAATAACAGGAAGGTATTTGTTCTGACAGGTGGAGACCAGAATCCGGCATCCATCTGTAGGAGACTCTGTGATTTCGGCTTAGCGCATGTCAAAGTCAGTATTGGTGAAAACCTATCTTATCCGGATGAGAGGATTTGCACCGGAAAGGCCCAAGAATTTCTTGAACAGCCCTTCACCTCACTGAGCGTCATGATAATCGAAAATGTAACGCCGCTGAACCGGGCCTGCATCACGCACGGGCTTCCAGATGAATGGTTTGTGCGTGGTGATGTGCCGATGACCAAGCAGGAGGTCCGGGCAGTTTCTCTCTCTAAGCTACGTCTCCGCCAGGGCGATACCACCTACGACATTGGTGCCGGGACCGGTTCTGTTGCACTTGAAATGGCACTGCAGCAGTCGGATGGATTTGTCTATGCGATCGAAAAAAAAGATCAGGCGGTAGAGCTCATCCAAAGGAATAAAGAGAAATTCGGTGTAAAAAATCTTATTGTTATCAAAAATACGGCACCGGACGGAATTGCAGAGCTTCCGCCACCGGATAGGGTTTTTATCGGCGGCAGCAGCGGTAATTTGAAGGAAATACTCGATATGGTTTATGCCAAAAACCCGGTTGCGGGAATTGTTATCAATGCAATTACGCTGGAAACCCTGAATGAAGCCATGGATTACTATAACGATCAGACTGTTTATGATGTAGAGATTGTTCAAGTAATGGTCTCCAAAGCCAGAAAGCTGGCGAATTATCATCTCTTTACGGGACAGAACCCGGTGTTTGTGTTATCGGTCTGGCCTGTTGGAGTAAGCGTAGCGCATAAAGAAAGCTAAAATAAGCCATAAATCAAAATGCGCCCCCAAATATTAACCCAGAAAAAGTAGGAAGGTAAATAATCATGGAGCATCGATTTGAAAATGTACTGCCAGAGGAGATTGAAAAAAGAAGCTTTGAAATCATCACGGAAGAGCTTGGGGATATTCAACTGGATATGGAGAAAGCCCCAATCATCAAGCGGGTGATCCATACTTCGGCGGATTTTGATTATGTCCATAACTTGTGTTTTTCCGACAATGTCGTGCAGATTGCGCTTAGTGCCATTAAAAATGGGGCATCGATATTAACAGATACAAAAATGGCCAGCGTTGGAATTAATGCCGGCAAACTAGGCGCATATGGCGGAAAGGTTTACTGCTTTATATCCGATCAGGATGTAGCACAGGAAGCAAAGGAAAAGGGCAGCACACGCGCGGCTGTTTGCATGGAGAAGGCCAGTACCATTCCGGAACCGTTGATCATCGCCGTCGGAAATGCACCTACAGCACTGATCAGACTGGACCAGCTTATTCGCTCAGGACAGATTAAGCCGGTACTGGTGATTGGAGTTCCCGTCGGCTTTGTCAACGTTGTGCAGTCTAAAGAGCTGATCATGCTTTCCGGCGTTCCCTACATCGTAGCCAGAGGCCGAAAAGGCGGAAGCAATGTTGCTGCAGCCATTTGCAATGCACTTCTTTATTCGCTCTAAATTTTGACCTATGGTCAAACTACACCTACATCTTAACAATTTGACATTGTAAGGCGTTAGGTGTGCCCGCGTATACGCCTCGAAGCAAGAAACTTAAAGAAATCTCCGATATTGGGATTAGACGACATCTGGATAAATAAAAGACTTGTTCCTAGAAATTTGATAATAGAGACTAAAAAACGTCCGGGGCATTTAAGCATGTGCCGGATGTTTTAATTTATCTTAAGAATCCTTTTTTTCGAAATTCTAGCGGGGTCATCCCAACTATACCTTTAAAAATAGAATTAAAATGGTTTTGATAGTTATACCCCACCGCATCAGCAATCTCCTTTATGGGCTTATTGGAATTCAGCAAAAGATCCTTGCTTTGCTCAATCCGGATTTTATTAATATTGCCTGCAAGTGTTAAGTGTGTTTCTTTGTTTATTTGACTGGAAAGATATGAAGGGCTTAAGCCAAGATACCTGGCCAGCTGATTTAAAGTGATCTTTTCAGCATAATAACGTTTGATATACTGTAAAGCCCGGTTTATATGGATCGAATATTCCTTACAGGTTAAGACAGAAACGGCGTGTGTAAACACTTTAGAGATTTCTACCATTTGAATAATAATCTCTTCAGGTGAACTCTGTTTATTTATCTTGACAATAAAACGCTCCAGCAGAGACATCATCCGTTCATAGGGAGCATTTCCCTGAATGGCGTAAAGACAGCAGATACTGCCTGTAATGATGCAATTTAATTTTAGGGAAGAAATATATTGCTCATCGTAGGCCCGTGTTTGCCATAGCAAGTCCCCGGATTTTCTGAGAAGCAGTTGTATTCCTTTTTCATCTCCGCGGATGATGTTATCTCTAGCACTCTTAAGAAAAAAATAAATCATGTCATAATGGCTTTTTCTATCCTCCTCCAGACAGGGATTAAGCAAATTCTTATATCCTGCCTTGGGATCTCTTTCTTCCCAGCAGTGAAAATTTTGCTTCGAGCCGACTAATGTCTTGACATTGGGTTTACATAACACAAGGAGAAATCTTCCTAGGTAATCAATACGTTTTAAAGTGGTCAAAGGCACTGTTTTCAATGCGCTCTTGAACTCCTGCTTTTTCTGAAAGGATAATAATTGAGACCTGAGAATATTATCCAGAACTATTTCTGGAGGATCATGAACGATGAGCGGCCCAGAAACCACCGCTCCTATTTTTTTTGTTTTGTACCCAATCATCACAATGTTATAGACAAAGAAGTTCTTGGTAATAACAGTATGATAAGTATTCAAGTCAAAAGAGTCTTGTTCAAACAAAGCTGTAAGAAAATTGATGATTTCACCAAACTCAAAATAGTCCATCAAGAATGTATAGTTGGATCCTCTTAGAATTGAAGGGCGATTAACCAGTGTTAACGGGACGTACAAGGTTGTAATTTCTGTAGCACCATAAAACGTTTCGACAATTTTTCTGACTATTTCTTTCTGCTGCATCACATTTTTCTCCTTTCCTTCGTTTGTCTAGTACGTTTAGCCAAATATTGTTTCAATTATCTAAATATTTTATCAATATTAATTATTTATAAAGCTATAATAATATTTGTTGCTTTTTTCTCATTTTTAAAGATGTTTAAATTTATTAAAAAAGTTTTTGTTTGGGATTATTAGATTTAGTCTATCTTTTGATATAAATATAACCTATTTAAACGATAGCATAAAAAATACGATATAAATAATTATAAAAAAGGGGGTGATATTTTGAAAAACATTCAAATGGTAGTGTTTGCTGTGGGCAAAGAATATTACGGCATTGACATTTTTTGTGCTCAGGAAATAATAAGGATTCCCAAGAACATTACCAAAATGCCGAACATGCCTTCGTTCATAGAAGGTATGTTAAACCTCAGAGATCAGGTTATTCCCGTGGTAGACCTTAGAAAAAGATTTGGTCTTGAAAACACGGAAACAGAAAATGACAGCCGGTTACTGGTGCTTAAGCTGGAAGGAATGCTTTTAGGCAATATTGTGGATGATGTTTCCGAGGTTCTGAGTGTAGGTGAAGAGTCCATCGAAAGTTTATGCGTCGAAATCGCCCATTTAGGCAATAGCTGCATCAAAGGGATCTGTAAAGTTGAGGATCGCTTGATTATGCTTCTGGATGTCACAAAATTAAAAAACGAAATATTTGCATCTGTTAGTTAAAAATGGAGGAACAAATATGATTAAATTTTCGGCTTTAGATTCATGCAAATCCTTGGCAGAAACTCTAGGCCATCTGGTTCCGGGCGGAATTATGTTTTGCGTAACGGAAGGAGATACAATTGT
The DNA here is from genome assembly GCF_003590275.1 of Dehalobacter sp. MCB1. NCBI lineage: Bacteria > Bacillati > Bacillota > Clostridia > Eubacteriales > Desulfitobacteriaceae > Dehalobacter > Dehalobacter sp. MCB1. The sequence continues at coordinate 67,540 of NZ_LXPC01000012.1, forward strand.
TTGGAGATTTTCTTCAGATTCTTTTCACTTAGATTCGTTTGAGGTTGGGTATCATGTTGAGAGTAACGGCGTGATGATGAATGCAGTGCGTAATAAAAAAACAGTCTCACAAAATGTTCCCCGAACCGTCTATGGTCAACGGCTCATCATTGTCGCTATGCCAATTATTGATGATACCGACAATATTTTTGGTACATTTTCTGTTTTTCTACCGAAATTACACCCTGTGGCTGCTGCCTTTAAGGATTTTGCCCCTGTTTTGGCTGAGATGTTCGATGAAGGTTCGGTTATTTACATGACGGATTTAACTCAGGTTGTTTACCGGCAGGCTTCTCGAAAATTTGATATATCGTCTCTTCCTGTTGGCCATGTTATTCAGGAAGAAGATGTTGCTTCTCGGACCATCAAAACGAAAAAGCCTATTTCAGAAGAAGGTGGAGCAGAGATATACGGTTTCCCTGTTTTAGAAACAAATTACCCGCTCTTTGACGAAGACAATCCTGACGAAATAGTTGCTTCTCTAGGAGTCATTATCCCCAAAAAAACAGCAGCACACCTGCGCATTATTTCAGGAAATCTTGAAGACGGCTTGTCTGCAATTTCTGCAGCGATTGAAGAGCTCGCAGCGGAGGCTACGAGTATTCACTCCAACGAACAAAATCTGAACAACAATATTAAGGAAATTATCGGCCTTTCTGAAGAAATTAATAAGGTTTCTGTCTTCATAAAAGAAATAGCGGACGAGACAAAAATGCTTGGTCTGAACGCAGCAATTGAGGCTGCCCGAGCCGGGGAATCAGGCAGAGGATTTGGTGTTGTGGCGGAAGAAATAAGAAAGCTTTCAGAACAATCTAAGAGCACTGTTCCCCGGATCCAGGAATTAACGGATACCATCAAAGACAAAGTGAATGATGCTGGAGATATGAGTAAAAGTTCATTGCATGCCAGCCAGGAACAGGCTGCAGCAACAGAACAAGTCACAGCCAGTATTGAGGAAATTACCGCAATGTGCGGAGAATTAAATGAGATGGCAAAGACTTTATAAGCTCAATTTATGAATGTTCCACATAGAACAAACCCTAAGCAAGTAGAGGCTTAGGGTTTTCTGCCGTCTGCCAAGAGCTTCCTATGTTCATTACACTGATTGACGCAGATCCGGCCGCTGTAGGGGCCTATGATTACCGATTACGGGATTATTTTTTCTGATGGGATATTTTTAAGCGAAGATATTTTGTATAATAAGATTCAAAGAGGGTATCAGAATGTTGGAGTTGTTCATCCTGGGGCTGATTATTTCAGTACTCATTCCGGCGGGGGATTTTTTGGGAATAAATGTAGTGGCAACTGTAAAAAGAGGTGGCTGATGAAAGTTATCTATTACGACTGTTTCAGCGGCATAAGTGGAGATATGAATCTCGGAGCGATGCTCGATCTTGGCATCCCAAAGGATCATCTACTCGCTGAGCTGGCTAAACTTCAAATCAATGAGCAATATACAATGAACATCCGTTCTGAAAGCAAGCATGGAATTGAAGGCACACGCGTAGAGATAACGGTTGAAGATCCCGTGAACCACCATTCCATCCAGCAGGCGAGAGCGTTGGCTGATATCACTAAAATGATCAGGGAAAGTGATTTGTCAGCAGCTGTGAAAGACAGAAGCATCCGGACATTTTCCATTCTGGCGGATGCGGAAGCAAGGGTTCATGGAATAAAGGCCGATCAGGTCCATTTTCATGAGGTCGGGGCTGTGGATGCGATTCTCGATATTGTCGGGTCGGCTGTTTGTCTGGAATATTTGCAAGCTGACAGGATCGTTGCTTCCAGTGTGGAACTTGGTGGTGGATTTGTGCGCTGTGAACACGGCCTGCTTCCGGTTCCTGCACCAGCCGTAACAGAGCTGCTCCAGGGTGTCCCGGTAAAGACCGGAATCGTGCCTTTTGAGACAACGACGCCTACAGGAGCGGCTATTCTGGCTGCGAATGTTCAAGAATATACAGACAATGCGGATATAATCATTCACCGGATCGGTTATGGGATTGGCCGGCAGGATTTGGAAATACCCAATATTCTACGGGTATATCTTGGGGAGAGAGCGGAAAAGACTGCTCCCGGATTCAGACAGCAGGAAAGACAGTGGATGCTGGAAACGAATATTGATGATATGAATCCGGAATTCTATGAATATATTGAAGAAAAGATGGTTGCTGCCGGAGCCCTGGACGTCTTTAAAACCCCGGTGATCATGAAGAAGGGGCGACCGGGGTCAAAATTAAGCGCTTTAGTCAATAAGGAAGCGATTTCAGCTGTCAGGGAAGTTATTTTGCGGGAAACATCGGCGATTGGCTTACGCAGCTATCCAGTTGAAAAAACGATGCTCCGCCGGGAGAATATGCTGGTGCAGACTAGGTACGGTCCGGTCAATGTAAAATGTTCTTATTTGGATGCGGAAAGAATCAAATCAAAACCTGAATATGAAGACTGTAAAAGACTTGCCAGGGAGCATGACCTTCCCTTAAGCGAAATCTATGCCGAAGTTTACAGGCTGCTATCCAAAGGCAATCGATCCGGAGCTTTAGATCAAGAGAGGAAGAACTGAACGTGTTTTCATTATCTGCGGTCCTGCTGTTTATTACCTCGTCCATTGTACTGATCTTGGCACCCGGTCCGGACATTGTATTTTTGATAACCCAGGGTATAGCCAAGGGAAAGAAGGCAGGCATTTTTACCTCAATCGGGCTGACGCTGGGTAATTCGGTTCATACGTTGGCCGCGGCGCTGGGGCTATCTGTCATATTTAAGACGTCAGAAGTCGCCTTTGTTCTGTTTAAAACCTGCGGGGCGCTTTATCTTTTTTATTTGGCATATAAAGCGATCAAACATCGGAATGACCCGCTGACTGCCGATGTTGACCAACAAGGGTCCGATCACCGCGGCCTGCTGCTGCGAGGTTTCTATATGAATGTTTTCAATCCGAAAGTTGCCCTTTTTTTCCTGGCATTCCTGCCGCAGTTTGTCAATTCTGAATTTGGCAGCGTTCCTTTGCAGATGATTTTCTTAGGGCTTATCTTTATGGGGCTTGTTGCGCTGATTTTTGGATTTATCGGTTACTCGGCCGGTTCTCTAGGAAATTGGATTTTAAAGAAGCCCGGGTTTTCCAAGGTTATAAATATTGTCTCGGCGACCATTTTTGGAGCACTCGGCTTTAAGCTTCTGACCAGCGCGAGATAAACACGAACTTCGAATGAATGATGAAGAAATGAATAAATCATAGACTAAATCAAAGGAGCAATCATAATGGAGACGAAATCATCCCCTTCGGGGGCCAAGATGCAATCAAATCGCAGGAAGGTTTTATGGCGGCTGTTTCGTCCGCACACCCTTACGGCCTCATTCATACCGGTTCTGATTGGCTCGGTGCTGGCTTGGCAGATCAGAAACGGCTTAAACTGGGGACTGGTAGCGGCAATGCTGATTGCTTCAATCTTAATCCAGGCAGCCACGAATATGTTTAATGAGTATTACGATTTTATCCGGGGACTGGATACAGCGGAATCCGTTGGCATTGCCGGTGCGATAACCAGGGACGGAATAAAAGCAGGGACAGTTCTGAGTCTGGCTTTGGTTTGTTTGCTGATTGCGTCACTGCTGGGTATTTACATCTGCAGTAGCAGCAGTTGGTGGCTGGCCCTGATTGGCCTGGGCTGTATGGCTGTCGGTTATTTGTACACAGGTGGGCCTTACCCGATTGCCTATACGCCTTTTGGAGAATTGCTGGCCGGGCTCTTTATGGGATCAGGAATTATTTTGATTGCCTATTTTGTTCAGACCGGCAGCATTAACTGGGACGTCTTTTTAATTTCTGTTCCGAATCTGATTCTAATCGGAGCAATCATGATGTCCAACAACATACGTGACCGGGAAGGGGATCAGATGAACGGGCGTCATACGCTCGCCATTTTGTTGGGACACCGCAGGGCTGTACAATTCATGGCGGGAATGTTCCTGGTGGCCAATCTTTGGGTAGTTGTACTTACCCTGGCAGATGTTCTGCCTGTCTGGGCACTATTGGTCCTGCTGAGTATTCCGAATGCTCTTCAGGCCTTGAACGGATTCCGTAACAAAAAATTCCCGGCTGAAATGATGCCGGGAATGAAAAGTGTGGCTCAGACCAATACACTTTTTGGGATTTTACTTACCATTGGTTTGTTAATTGAAGTAGGCGTAAGTCAACTGTAATAGAACGAAAAGCGAAAGGCAGTGGAACTACCGGTTCAGAGGCATGAGCAGTGCTATCATGGAGCAGAGACTCTATATCTCTCCACAGTGCTCAGTAAGGAAGCGGCGAGTTCCGTTTCGACGTGGGTAACTTGTTCGTCATAGACGACTTCAAGAACTTTCGTATTCGCATATAGCCAGGCCAAGGCGGCTCCATCCGAAACAGGAATTTCCAGACTAACCCGAATGAGGTCACTGAACAGTTCTTTCTCGATGGCCTGCTTCAGTTCTTCCAACCCGCTCCTCTGCAAAGCAGAAATTTCTACAATGGGCCGTGTTTCGCGCCACAAGCTGATCCGGTTATCCGGATGCAAACGGTCAACTTTATTGAGGACAATCAGGGTCGGTTTACTGCCTGCACCAAGTTCTGCCAGGATTTCATCAACAATCCGGATGTGGTCTTCGACCTGGGGATCAGCAGCATCAGCCACAATCAAAATCTGGTCGGATAATACGACTTCCTCCAGGGTTGATTTAAAGGCATCGAGCAAATTAGGCGGAAGTCTTCGAATAAAGCCCACCGTATCGGAAAGCAGGACCGTACTGCCGTTATTTAAAGGAAGCTTGCGGGTTGTCGGATCAAGCGTAGCAAACAGTTTGTCCTCGGCCAAGACATCCGAGCCGCACAACGCATTTAAAAGGGTAGATTTCCCGGCGTTGGTATAACCGACAATGGACAGAACCGGGATATTGTTTTTTTGGCGGTTTCCGCGGAGAACGCCGCGTTGTCTACGGATATCGTCAAGGCGTTCTCTCAGATGAGCGATCCGGGAGCGGATATGACGACGGTCGGTTTCCAGTTTTGTTTCACCCGGTCCCCTTGTTCCGATGCCGCCTCCAAGACGGGAAAGCGCCACACCGGTTCCTGTCAGGCGGGGAAGTCTGTATTCGAGCTGGGCTAGCTCTACTTGCAGGATTCCTTCCCTGGAACGGGCATGCTGGGCGAATATATCCAGAATCAGGCCTGTACGGGACAGAACTTTCAACCCCAGCTTTTCTTCGAGGATGCGCTGCTGGGTGCCGGTTAATTCTTCGTCGAAGATAACCAGATCAGCCTGGCTTGTCTGAATCATTTGCTGAAGTTCTTCGAGCTTGCCCGGGCCGATGATCGTTGAGGAATCGCGGGTTTCTTTTTTTTGCATTAAATGGCCGACAATCAAGGCTCCGGCTGTTTTGGCCAGCTCTTCAAGCTCGGCAAACGAGACTTCCGCTTCGCTGATTCCGTACAAGTCTCTGCTGTACCGTGTCTGCAGTCCAACCAGTATGGCACGTTCACTTGTTTTGGCTTTTTCTGCAGGCAATTTCCTGAGTATATTGTCGGCATCTTCGATATTTTGAAAGAGCAACGTAAAGTCATCTATATCAGCCGCAAGGGGTCCGAAAATATTGACCTCCTCAATGTTCGTGGGTGACAGAATGCCGACATAAAGGTCTTCAGCCCGATTATTCCGGATCCCGATGGCAATCATTGCATCAAGATTCAACTGCTTCAGAGAACTGATGTCCATGGAAGACAATGAACCACTGCTTTTCGGATGGGTATGAATACAGCGGGTGCCCGAAAGGCGCTGCAGGCTGCATTTCTGCTCCACTTCAGCCAGCTTCACGGTACTGTGATTTCCTATACTGACATCGGTGATCCGGCCTTTACGGTCGGCATACACGGCAATTTCCTTGTTCACCTGCGAAGAAATTTCGGCAAGTTGTTCAATGAGTTCCTGTGTCCACAAATGGTCTCTAGGAATTTGGTAAGTATAAAAACCGTTTAATTTTTTAAGAATACTGTTTTTTACACCTTCTATTTCACCGTTAACCTGTGGCAAAGGCAATTCCTCCCTGTGGTAAGATTAGGAAAGAAGACGTTGATCATGTGTAATAACAGTATTATATCACTGAATCCAGTCATTCCCTAAAGATCAGAGGAAAGGCCGTAAACAAATTAGTCATTTTTGACAGATATAGAATCCAGGATCAAACGAATGGCACTGCTCGTGCTGTCCGGGAAAAAAGCCTGGTCCGTAAAAAAGGAGATTCTGACAACTTCATTATTATCATTTAATTCCAGCCAGTATTCCTGCGAGCTGATAACATTTTCGCCAAAATCAGCTGACCAGCTTTCTTCAAATCCGCTCCAATGATTTAAGGACGTACGTTTTAGAACATAACTTATAAAGTTATAAGTACTTCTGGCTTTACTGTCTTGAAGGAAATGCTCAAGGTCGGCTGTCCGCCAGATCTGGAGATATCCCCTGAAGCTGAGTTTATTGTCCGTAAAATAGATGTTCAGACGCATTTCCTCTCCTTTGTCGGGAGTCAAATGCACTTCAGTTGTAGCTGGAAATTGTGCTTTGACTGCATAATTATCCACCTGATATTCATACGTCCGGTCGTTTTGGAAGGATGCAATTGCCGGTCCTTCCAGATATAGATATTGGATTAGCAAGGCAATAACCACGGCGAATGCGGTCTTTAATAATGTTTTTATCTGCATAGCTACTCCTTTCCGACATAGTCTTACATATCTTTTTATGAGTGCCTTTTGAAACGGTTATTGAATTTTATGAAAGAAACGAACAATAAAGAATCGTTGACAAGAGAGAGCATACTGTGTATATTATATATATACAGTATGCTCTCTCTTGTCCGGGTTTAGCTTTAAATAAATGAGGATGATGCATGAATATCATTATTTCACACATGAGCGGAGAACCAATCTATCAGCAAATCATCAATCAGATCAAAACATTGATCCTGGCGGGAGATCTGACCGAGGGGGAAATACTTCCTTCGATCAGGCAGCTTGGGAAGGATTTGCGTATTAGTGTCATTACAACTAAAAGAGCCTATGAGGAATTGGAACGAGAGAGGTTTATTTACTCTGTTCCGGGAAAAGGGTCTTTTGTTGCTCTGCAAAATTGTGAGGCAAGAATTGAAAATAAACGGAAACAAATTGAAGAAATGTTGAAGCACGTTATCAAGGAAAGCAGGCTTCTGAATTTAGGCCTTGCTGAAATCACAGAAATATTAAAGAACGTTTATGAAAGATATGACCCTGGTAAGGTAAGATAAGGGGGATAATAAAGTGAACGAAGCAGATCCTGTCAGAAGGAACAGCAACAGTCTGATCCTGGAAATCCAGGGATTAGGAAAACATTTTTCGGAGTTTGAGATTTCAGATGTCACATTCAGTCTGGAAAAAGGTTATGTAATGGGGCTTATCGGGCCAAATGGCTCAGGCAAGACCACAACGATTAAACTGATCATGAATCTCCTGAAAAAAGACAGGGGGGAGGTCAAAGTATTTGGTCTGGATCATGTGAAAGATGAAAAAGAAATTAAAAACAAAATCGGATTTGTTTACGATGAAAATCATTATTATGGCGTATTGACAATTGAGCAAATGAAAAAAATTGTGGCACCGATGTATCAATACTGGGATGAACGTTTATTTCAAAAGTATCTAAAAGATTTCGGCTTAAACCCAAAACAAAAAATTGATAAGTTATCCAAAGGAATGAAAACAAAGTTTTCTTTGGCCATGGCGCTTTCTCATCACGCGGAGCTGATTATCCTGGATGAACCGACATCCGGTCTGGATCCTGTGTTCAGAAACGAACTGCTCGAAATTCTTTACTCTCTAATGCAGGATGAAAATAAAGCCATACTTTTTTCTACGCATATTACTTCAGATTTGGAGAGGATTGCAGATTATATTACGTTTATCAATCAGGGCAGAGTCGTATTTACCAGTGAAAAAGATCAGGTTCTGGAGCGATTTTCTCTAGTTAAGGGCCCCAATTACCTGCTAGAGTCTTCTCTGGAAAAACAATTCATTGGTCTACGCAAAAGCAGTGTCGGCTTTGAAGGGCTGACAGCTGATTTGGAGGTTATCTTGCCAGCGCTGAAAGAAAAGATCATTGTCGAAAGGCCCACGCTGGATGAAATTATGATTTATCTAGTTAACAGAACAGGAATGGGGGTAACGTAAAAGTGTGGCGAATCATACTAAAAGATTTAATGGTTCAAAAAAGTAATATTTTCATTATTCTCTTCTTGTGCATCTCGATCTCGGGCACGATGTACAGAAGTCCGGGAATAGCGGGAGTGCAACTTCTGTTAGGTGTCTATTTCATGCTGATTTATGCAAATAGTTATGATTTCAAATATAATGGGGAAATCATGATCAACAGTCTTCCAATAAACAGAAAAGAAATTGTTTTAGCCAAATATCTGTCTGCAATTGTCTATGCGCTGATTATCATGGTTATCATCATTCCGGAAAGTATGATTCTTTATCTATTTAATTTCCCCGGCTTGACGGGCGGTATCCAGGGCATTGTAAGTTTTCTCGGAATTGTCGTGTTGCTACTGAGCTTATATATTTCGATTTACCTGCCCCTCTATTATCGTTTAGGTTATATGCGTTCCAGGTGGGCCAATTTCATCTCTATGTTTGTTATTTTTGGACTTATTGGCGCGGTGGGTCAGTTGACAAAAATGCCTGCCGATGAATTGGAAACCACAAGTCAGGGATTGGAGCAGCTTATTATGATATTGAATGGGTATGCCGATCCGGTCATTTACCTTATGATGCTTGTTGTTGGAATTGTTCTGTTGGTACTTTCGTTCAAGGTTTCCGTCCGGATCTATAAAAACAAAGACTTTTAACACTGCCGAGACTGCAGGGGTTTAAAGATCTAAAGAAAAAAAGGCATCAATTTTGCCTTTTTTGCGTATTATGGTTATTATTGACTTGACACCTTTTCCGATATATCGATTAATACGAAAACTCTGTTTGGAATTTAAGTGCGAATTTAAGCAGGATAAAGTGAAGAATCGCAATGATCGATTGCGTGATGCTTGATAACGTCAAGAACCGTGTTGATTTTAAACGGTTTCTGGATAATCCCCTTGAAATTTGTGGTTTTCGGCAGCTTCCTTTCTTCAATATCTGAACCGGAAATCATGATTACCGGGATATCTTTCAGATTTTTTTGAGCTGAGATCTTCTCAATAAATTCACAGCCATTAAGTATAGGCATGGAATAGTCTGTGAGAATCAAATTAGGGTGAGGGCAGCTCTTCAGCATAGTAAGAGCTAAATATCCATTTGACGCGATAATTGGAGTATAGCCGTTGCCAATCAGCATTGTTGACAGAAGATTGGCTATACTTGTGTCGTCGTCGATGACCATTACAACGGGCCTCAACTGTCGTTCCTCCTTCTAAAATTTTCTTATTTTGCAACCTTTATCAGTATACACTACAATAAGGAAGAAAAATGTTGATGCCTGTCAAAGGCCAAAAAAAAATAATTTGACTGTTTTTTAGAAGAAAATTGTTTATTTCCAATGGTTTTAAAGCCTGTCCATTTATTTTGGTTATAGAAAGAAATCTTATTTATGTAAAAAAGTTAGTAAATAATGTAATTTTTTGATGTGGATTATGCTTAAAATTTAGCTTTACTGGAGTGTTTGATATGGCAAGGGTTGAACTGGTCGCAGTAACGGCATTTGGGCTTGAAGCTGTCGTTGCGAGGGAACTTAAAAATCTAGGGTATGAAAATACAGTAGTTCAGAACGGTAAGGTATCATGGGAGACAAATGAAGAAGGGATTTGCCGGGCCAATCTGTGGCTGAGGTGTGCGGACCGTATCAGTTTGAAGATGGGCGAGTTTGAGGCACGGAGTTTTGAAGAATTATTCCAGCAAACGAAAGCATTGCCCTGGGAGGAATGGCTACCGGTGGACGCCTGTTTTCCTGTGACCGGAAAATCGGTTAAATCTCAGCTGCATAGTGTTCCAGACTGTCAGGCAATCGTTAAGAAAGCGATTGTGGAGAGACTGAAAGATACCTATGGCGTCAGCTGGTTTGAAGAGACAGGAGCTCTCTATGCCGTACAAGTCTCAATTCTGAAAGATACGGTTACGCTGACCATCGATACTTCCGGTAAGGGATTAAACAAACGGGGCTATAGGCAAATGGCCGGGGATGCTCCGTTAAAAGAAACACTTGCTGCCGCGATGATTTATCTTAGCTACTGGAACCCCGGCCGTGTTCTTCTGGATCCTTTTTGCGGAACAGGAACGATTCCGATCGAAGCAGCTTTTATCGGACAGAACCGGGCGCCTGGTCTAGCCAGGGCATTTTCGGCTGAACGATGGACGAACATTGCGGAAAAACATTGGCTAAATGCAAGAGAAGAAGCAGAAAATCTCTGGCAAAGAAATGCGGAACTTGCGATCTATGGTTCGGATATTGATCCAGCTGCTTTGCGCTTAGCCAGAGAACACACCAGAGAAGCAGGTCTGGAAGGAAAAATATTTTTTCAGAAGCTACAGGTCAAAGAAGCCCGCTCCAGATTTAGATATGGCTGTATCATTACGAATCCTCCCTACGGGCAAAGGCTCGGAACAGCAGAAGAAGCTGAAACTGCTTATCAGGAACTTGGTGAGGTTCTGGAAAGACTCCAGGATTGGTCCTTGCATATGCTCACTTCACTGCCAAAACCAGAAAGGTTCATTAAAAAAAGGTGGGATAAAAGTCGGAAATTATATAATGGAAGAATCGAGTGCCATTATTATCAGTTTTTTGGGCCGAAACCTCCCAAAGACAAGAAAAATAACCTATAGATTATTTCTGAAAAAAGAATAAAATATGGATAGGATAATTTTAAAGATGAGAAGGAAATATAAGGATTATGATGGAAAAAAAGGATATAACTGAAAAGCTCGAGCCTCTTTACGACAAAAAAGTAGAATGCCTTTTATGTGGTCAGGAATTCGTGACCAAAAAAATCCGGTCAAGGTTCATTAAGCCGCGCCAGGTCGACAGCGATTTTGGCCAGATATTTGAACAAGATGATAATAATCCGTTATTCTACTATGTCATGGTTTGTCCCCATTGCGGTTTTTCTTTTACAGAGGATTTTTCCAAAATCACGGCACAAAGTGTTCGTAAAAAAACCCTCGAAGAGATCTCCGGCAAGATGGATCACAATAAAGACTTCTGCGGAGAGCGGGATTATCAGATGGCAGTCAGAACGTTTAAGCTAGCGATCTACTTTGCCCAGCTGATCAAAGAAAAACATGTTGTGCTGGCAAGGATCTGCCACCGCCTGGCGTGGATTTACCGTGGAGCCGGAATTACTGAAGAAGAGATGAGATTTATAAACCTGGCCTGTACTGAATATGAGCAATCTTTTCTTTATACGGATTTCAATCCAGAATCGACTCCGGAAATTCAGATTTTATATTTGATCGGTGAATTGAACCGCAGACTAGGAAAATACAATGAAGCTGTCAAATATTTTTCTACAGTCAGTGAACATCCTGATAAAAGCCGATATATAAAATATGTCAATATGGCCAGAAATCAGTGGAGCGAAGCTGTCCAGGAATATCGGGAGAGCAAGAACAAACAGCAAATATAACTAAACGTGAAGCTAGAGTAACTGAAGGGTGAATCAATTATAAACAGGAGTTAATGATGAACAGTATAGCTGTAAAGGAAATTTATGATGCAACAGAGTCTAAGATTGGGGAGCGTCTGCAAATATCAGGCTGGGTAAGGACGGTCAGAGCATCCAAAGAATTTGGTTTCATTGAATTCAATGACGGCAGCTGTTTCAGAAACCTACAAATTGTCTACGATCTAAATTTGTTAAACTTTTCCGAAGTCAGCCGACTCGGAGCTGGTTCCGCCTTAACTGCGGAAGGGGTGCTGGTTTTCTCTCCGGGTATAAACCAAGCTTTTGAGCTAAAAGCCGAGAAGATCCAAATCGAAAATGCCTGTCCGGCTGATTATCCGCTGCAGAAGAAAAAGCACAGTCTGGAATTTCTTAGAACGATTGCGCATCTCCGCCCCCGAACCAATACTTTCTCGGCTGTATTCAGACTGAGGTCTGTCATTTCAATGGCCGTGCATCAGTTTTTTCAGGATAAAGGCTTTATTTATGTGCATACGCCGATTATCACGGGAAGTGATGCCGAGGGAGCAGGAGAAATGTTTCGGGTATCCACACTGAAGCCTGATCATCTTCCGCGTGATCACTGGGGAGCAGTGGATTACCGGCAGGATTTTTTTGGTAAGGAGACAAACCTTACGGTAAGCGGACAGCTTAATGCCGAAAGTTTTTGCCTTGCGTTTAAAGATGTCTACACATTTGGACCGACTTTTAGGGCGGAAAACTCTAATACAGCCAGGCATGCAGCTGAATTTTGGATGATTGAGCCCGAAATTGCGTTTGCAGAGTTAAACGATATCCAAAATATTGCTGAGGAGATGATGAAGTATCTGATTACTTATGCACTGGAACAGTGCCCGGACGAAATGGAATTTTTCGGCAAGTTTATTGATAAAGAACTGTTGGCCCGGCTGAATAATGTTTTAGATTCGGAATTTGGACATCTGTCCTATAGCGAGGCCATTGAAATTTTAAAGAAAGCCAATATGGATTTTGCTTATCCTGTGGAATGGGGATTAGATCTGCAAACCGAGCACGAACGTTTTTTAACCGAAAAAGTATTTGGAAAACCACTTTTCATTACAGATTACCCTAAGGAGATTAAGGCTTTTTACATGAGGCAAAACGATGATCAGCAGACGGTGGCTGCGATGGATCTGCTTGTTCCGGGTGTCGGTGAGATCATTGGCGGCAGTCAAAGAGAAGAAAGAACAGACTTGCTGACAAAACGAATTGCTCAGCTCGGAATGAATGCGGAGCATTATGGTTGGTACCTCGAACTCAGAAAATATGGCGGGGTAAAACATGCAGGCTTTGGGCTAGGCTTTGAGCGCCTGATTATGTATTTAAGCGGGATTTCCAATATTCGAGATGTCATACCGTTTCCGAGAACTGTGAAGTCTGCAGATTTCTAGCAAAAATTGTTTTTGCATATTTGCCCAATTGAGACATAAGTGTGTCGAAAGGGACCACAACGACACACAGGCTAGTCCTAGATAATATTTGATGTGGAATTATTGAAAAATATTCTGACAGAATTAGCCGTGATAACTAAATTAATGATATAATCCCTAAATGTAGGTTAATTTTTTAATGTTCTATTTTCAAGGAGGATATTCCCAATGCCCAATAAAGAAATGCTTTTAATTCCAGGACCGACCCCTGTAGTCGATGAAATTTATGAGGCACTTTCCCGGGAAACAATGTCCCATACGGATATGCGCTTTGCAGGTATTTTTAGCGAAGCACTCACCCAGACCAAAAAAATGTTTAATACGGATGGCGAAGTCTTTGTTATCGCCGGATCCGGAACACTGGCCATGGAAATGGCACTGGCCAATACGCTTGCCCGAGGTGAGAAGCTGCTCATCGTTAGCCATGGCTATTTTGGGGACCGCTTTATCGGAGTCGCGAAAGCTTTAGGGATTGAAGCTGAAGTGCTGGCTGCTGAGTGGGGCAAACAAATTGAACCGGCTCAGATTGAAGAAAAGCTGCAGCAAGGTGGATTCAAAGCTGTTACGATAACCCATGCGGATACATCAACGGGAGTAGCTGCAAATCTGGACAAAGTTGTTCCGGCAGTCAAAAAGTATGGTGTGCTCTTAATATTAGATGGTGTATGTGCTTCCGCCGGACTGGAAGAAGATATGGGCAAAGCCTATGGTGCTGACGATTATAAGATTGACGTTGTTTTGACCGCATCTCAGAAGGCGATCGGGGTTCCTCCCGGACTAGCAATTGTGGCCTTCGGACCGAAAGCCCTGGAAGCCAGAGCGAAAATGGATGGTGTCAGCAGTTACTATATGGATATCAACAACTGGAGCCCGATCATGAAAGAGCCGCAGAAATATTTTGCGACCCACCCGATCAATATGATCTATGGCTATGCAGAAGCCATGAAAATCATTACGGCCGAAGGAACGGCAGCGCGTTATCGTCGGCATACAGCGATTGGCAAAGCAATTCGTGCGGCGATCAGATCCATGGGCATGAATATTTTTGCTGCGGAAGAAGTCGCGGCCCCGACTTTAAGCTGTATTCTTTATCCTGAAGGCATCAACGATGCCGAATTCAGAGCCATACTTGCGAAGAAAGGGCTGATTGTGGCCGGGTTACTCGCTTCTTTAGCCGGAAAAGGCTTCAGATTAGGTCATATGGGGAATACCACGAATGATGTTTTCTGCAAAGCGCTCGGAATCATCGGCGAAACACTCGGAGAAATGGGATACTCTGTGGACAGCACCAAAGCCGTTCAGGTGTTCAAGGACGTTTTTGCTGAGAATAATCAATAAACCAGAAATTGTCCATCTTTGGTCAATATTTAACCCCGGTACGATCAAGTGTATATCGTGCCGGGGTTTATTTTGATCCATTTACCCTTGATTAAAAAGTCAAATAATAAGGCAATGTCCTTATATTTTATGTAATTATCAGAGAAATTTATTAATATGCTGGCGGATAAACTGCTGCTAACCTAGCCAAAATAAGAAGAAAGCTGAATCGGAGCTGGCATGAAGAACAGCAAAGAAATGCGGTGCAATAAAAATAACTTCGGGTGAGGTGAAAGTATGGATCCAAATTCTAATGAAAGAAAACAAAAAATATTCAGTATTATAACGGTAAGTCTTATTCTGTGTCTGCTTCTTTCTGCTGCCAGTCAGGCTGCTCTTGGAGACCGGACACTGTCTAAGGGTTCCAGAGGTTCTGAAGTCAAAGCCTTGCAGAGTAAACTGGTCCAACTCGGGTATCAGGTCGGAAAAGTTGACGGTATTTATGGAAAGTCAACCGTGGCTACTGTTAAAAGATTTCAAAAAAACAGAGGATTAAAAGCTGACGGCATAGCCGGAGACAAAACAATTCGGGAGTTAAAAAGACTGACAGGTGAAAGTACTACCTCTTCCGGGAAGCAGGTGGGCTTTAAGAACGCTGATTTTCAACTGCTAGCCCGGTGTGTTTATGCGGAAGGCCGCGGTGAACCGTATATCGGTCAGGTCGCGATCGGGGCGTGTATCATGAACAGGATTAAAAGTTCCTCCTTCCCGAAAACCATAGCCGGTGTTATTTACGAGCCAAAGGCCTTTTCGGCAGTAGATGACGGTCAAATCAACCTTCAACCCGATGAAACCGCCATTAAGGCAGCCAGGGAAGCAATGAACGGATCAGATCCGACGAATGGAGCGGTCTATTATTTTAATCCCGCTAAGACCACCAATAAATTTGTTTGGTCAAGACCGCAGATCAAGAAAATCGGCAAACATATTTTTACACGTTAGGAGGGGTACCGATGAACGCTGAATCAAAAAAAAAGCTGCTTTCCTGGCTGTCCTTGACGCTAGGAATTGTGCTGATTTTTTCTCTAGGCTGGGGCTATTACGAGTTCAGGGCACTTAAAGAGTATAAGACGGAAACGGAAAACCAGTATTCGAGGGCTTTCACGGATCTTGTGACATCGTTAAACGAGGTGGAAACAAGTATAGCCAAAGCCAAGGTTGCGGGCAGCGCGGCCCAAAGGGTGCTTTATCTCGGAGAAACCTGGAAGGGAAGCGAAAGTGCGGTCAGTCGGCTTGGCCAGCTGCCGGCAGACGAAGTCGGGATTAGCTATGTTGACACGTTTATCAACCAGGTCAGCGATTTCAGCAAGGCCATGACCCGCAAGACGGCTGCCGCCGCTGTGATGAGTGATGAGGAGCAGGCCACATTGAACGAAATGCATGAAAGAGTAATAGAAATCAACCGCTCGGTTCAGCAAGTTTACAATCAGTTTAATTCCGAGAACCTCGCCTGGGTGGACAAACCCAAAGGATTGCTGCAAAAA
Organism: Dehalobacter sp. MCB1; assembly: GCF_003590275.1. Lineage (NCBI taxonomy): Bacteria > Bacillati > Bacillota > Clostridia > Eubacteriales > Desulfitobacteriaceae > Dehalobacter > Dehalobacter sp. MCB1. The sequence continues at coordinate 83,597 of NZ_LXPC01000012.1, forward strand.
ATCGGTCTTGGAAAATCCATTCAAACCGCTGCTCAGGGTGATGAAAACAGCGAAAAAAATAATCAGCAAAATCAACAGGCAGCTGCCCAAACGCCGACTTCCGTCAGAGGCGGGTTGAAGCAGCTTGATGTCAGCCTTCAGAAATATCCTCCATTTTCATATCAGGGAGAACTGGATAAACATTATGTGAATAAGCCACTTGGCTTACCGGGAGGAGAAATTAATGAAAGCAAAGCCATTGAGGTTGGCAAGCGTTTTCTTGAAGATCTAGGGCAGACAGGAGCAGTCCCGCAGCTAAGCGGTTTAAGTGAGAATCCCCTCGGCGGATTCAATCTCACGTATAAAACCAGTTACCTGGAAGTCAGTAAAAAGGGGGGTGTTGTTACCTTTTACCAAGATCAGCGTGAATTAGGAGACCGTCAGCTTGATGTCAATAAAGCGATCAATATTGCCAAAGCTTCTCTCTCTCGGATTGGATGGGATCTGGTTGTCACTTCTTCGCAGGATATTGGTTCTTACATTATGGTTGATGCAGTTCCGCGAGAAAACGGGGCGTTGCTATATCCGGATAAAATTAGACTGACGATAGCAACGGACAACGGACAAATTATTGGCTTTGATGCCAATCCTTACTATGCGTATCATCATAAACGAGAGTTAAATCGCGTGCTCACCTTGGAACAAGCCAAAGTAAAACTTCGTAAGGAGTTCAAGATTATCGAAGTAAAAATGGCCGTCATCTCCAAAGCAGGAACAAATGAAGCCTTCTGTTATGAATTTAGAGGGACGGCATTTGGAGAGGAGTATATGGTCTACATCAATGCGTTGAATGGGACCGAAGAAAAAATCAGCAGGGTTGTGGACACGCCTGCCGGAAAATTAATTCAATAAAAATAAAGATAAGAATTACGAAAATAGGTATTGAAAAAAAATGCATTTCCAATATAATTGGTAAATGTAAAATAATTAAGCAGAAAAAGACTCTCTTTTTCTGCTTAATTATTTTGGGCGCTGGTATTTTTTAAGAAAATGGTTTAAAATTTATTATTAGTTATTGTATTTCCAGCAGCCCTACAAAGGAGGAGCTTCAGGTTTGAGCGTTTACGAAAAAATCAAGGAAAACATCTGCAAGAGATTAGAACAAGCCGTTCTCATTGCACGCGATAAAGGAGAGCTGTCCTTTGAGGAAATGCCTTCTTACGTTCTCGAAGAGCCAAGAGAACGTGAGCATGGTGATTTGGCAACCAACCTAGCGATGCTTTTGACTAAACAGGCAAAAAGGGCACCGAGGGAACTAGCAGCGATCATTATTAACAATCTGGATACGGCAGACACTTGGATCACCTCCAGTGAAATTGCCGGACCCGGATTTATTAATTTTCGCCTGGATCCCTCCTGGCTGACAGGGGTAATTTTGGAGATTTCCGCCCGAGGCGATCAATACGGTTCTATAAACATTGGTCAGGGAGAAAAAATCCAGGTTGAGTTTGTCAGTGCGAATCCAACCGGCCTTTTGCATATGGGGAATGCCAGAGGAGCTGCTTTGGGGGATAGTTTGGCTTCGCTGCTGGCGATGGCCGGTTACGAGGTTAGCAGGGAATTTTATATCAATGATGCAGGTAATCAGATTCATAATTTCGCACTGTCGCTAGAAGCCAGATATCTTCAACTTCTGGGGGTTGAAGTACTTTTCCCGGAGGCCGGGTATCATGGCGAAGATTTGATTCATACTGTCAAAAATATTATTGAAAAAGACGGAGATCAATATGTCCGGATGGAAGAACAGACCCGTCAGGATATTCTTGTCAGTTATGCTCTTAAAGAAAAAATTAATGATATCAAAGAAACGTTAGGAGATTTTGGTGTCTTCTACGATGTGTGGTTCAGTGAAAAGTCTCTACATGAGTCCGGCTATATTCGTGAGACAATGAAGCAGCTTGAAGACAAAGAATACATTTATGAAAAGGAAGGTGCTCTCTGGCTGAAAGCAATCCTTCCGGGAGATGAAAAAGACGAAGTTATTGTGCGCGGTAATGGGGTTCCAACCTATTTTGCAGCGGATATTGCGTATCACCGTAATAAGTTTGAACGGGGTTTTAAAAAGGTCATTAATATCTGGGGAGCAGATCACCATGGCCATGTAGCTCGTATGAAAGGCGCAATGCAGGCCCTGGGATACAGCCCTGATTCTTTGCAGGTCATTCTCATGCAGCTCGTAAGGTTAATCCAGGACGGAGATATCGTAAAGATGTCGAAACGTTCCGGTCAGTATATCACGCTTAGGGAACTGATTGATGAGGTTGGGAAAGATGCGGCTAGGTTTTTCTTCCTGATGCGGGATCCTGATTCTACGGTTGAGTTTGACCTTGATCTGGCCAAATCCCAGTCTGCCGATAACCCGGTTTACTATGTGCAGTATGCGCATGCCCGGCTGTGCAGTATCTTAAGACAGGCGGAAGAACAGGGCTTCAAATCACAGCTGATTCCTGGTGAACATCAGCTGGCGCTTCTTGTTTCTCCGGAGGAAAGAGATCTATTGAAAAAATTAGCGGATCTGCCCGGTGAGATTGCGCTGGCAGCCAGGCTGACCGAACCGCACAGGCTTGCAAGGTATGTACTTGACCTGGCGGCGTTATTCCATACTTTTTACAACAGTCAGCGTGTTCTGGTTCAAGATGCCGATTTGCGGACAGCCCGACTGGGATTGATTCGCTCAACCAGACAGGTATTGGCGAATGTTTTGAAGATACTGGGTGTATCAGCACCGGAAAGAATGTAACTTACCTTTGGAAGTTAATTAATCTGAAATACAACGTGGCAAAGCACTCGTAAACTTTAGAATTTTATGAGATAAGGAAAGGGTAGAAAAGGATGACGAAATTTATTTTTGTTACCGGAGGCGTAGTAAGTTCCCTGGGTAAAGGAATAACAGCCGCTTCTTTGGGATGTTTATTGAAGAAAAGAGGACTCAAGGTCGCGATCCAAAAATTTGACCCCTATATTAATGTCGATCCTGGAACAATGAGCCCTTACCAGCATGGAGAAGTGTTTGTTACCGATGACGGAGCGGAAACCGATCTTGACCTTGGGCACTACGAAAGATTTATCGATGTTCCGTTATCCAAAAATAGTAATGTCACTGCAGGGAAGATTTACTGGTCGGTCATCACCAAGGAACGCAAAGGCGACTATCTTGGCGGTACGGTTCAAGTGATTCCTCATATTACGAATGAGATTAAAGAACGTATTTACCGGGTTGCAAGAGAGAGCAATCCCGATGTTGTGATTACTGAAATTGGCGGGACTGTCGGCGATATGGAGTCACTACCGTTTTTGGAAGCCATTCGTCAAGTCCGTGGAGATATGGGCAAAGAGAATGTCTGTTATATCCATGTCACCCTTCTTCCTTATCTGTCGGCTTCCGGTGAGGTTAAGACCAAACCGACGCAGCATTCGGTCAAAGAACTCAGAGGTATCGGAATTCAGCCCAATATTTTGGTCTGCCGAGCTGACAAAGCAATTGACGATGACCTCAAAGAAAAATTAGCTTTATTATGTGATATTGACAAAGAAGCTATCATAACAAATACCACAGCTCCGACGATTTATGAGGTTCCACTTCGTCTTCAGGAAGAAGGTATGGATGATATCGTTCTGTGCTGTTTGGGGATTAAAGCCCCCAAAGCAGATATGTCAACGTGGGAAAAAATGGTTCTGAAGATTAAGTCGCCATGCAGGTATACAGAAATTGCGATTGTCGGCAAATACGTTACTTTGCCCGACGCCTACCTCAGTGTAGCAGAAGCCTTGCGCCATGCTGGCATCGACCAGGGGGCCGGTGTAAAAATCCGCTGGATCAATTCTGAAGAGCTTGAGGTTCCAGGGGCGGATCTGGGGCAAATATTTGCCGGAATTAAAGGCATCTTGGTGCCCGGAGGATTTGGAAATAGAGGGATTGAAGGGAAACTCAAGGCGATCCAGTATGCCAGAGAGAACAAAGTACCGTATTTAGGCATTTGTCTCGGGATGCAGTGTGCCATCATAGAATTTGCAAGAAACGTCTGCGGGCTAAAAGGCGCGAATAGTACAGAATTTAACCCCGATACGGAATATCCCGTGATCGATTTGCTGCCGGAGCAAAAAGACATTGAAGATATGGGCGGGACGATGCGTCTGGGGATTTCTCCGGTCAGGGTCAAACCGAATACGCTTGCCAACTCGGCATATTCCAGTGAAGTGATTTATGAGCGACATCGTCACCGCTATGAAGTGAACAATCATTACCGGGAAATTCTTGAGAAGAACGGCATGGTATTCTCGGGTACATCCCCGGACGACAGACTCGTCGAAATATCGGAATATCCGAATCATCCTTGGTTTGTGGCTTCTCAGTTCCACCCTGAATTTAAGTCCAGGCCGAACCGGCCACATCCACTCTTCAAAAACTTTATCACTGCAACGCTGAAGGAAGTATAAGACAGCAAACATCAGACTGTTTAAAATCATATCATTACGTTTAAGATAAGAATAATAGGATAATAGGATGAAGAAAAACGTTTTTTGCCAGTCAACCGGTTCACGTCGAACCGGGTGATTGGTATTTCTATGAATTGTATTTCCGCAAATGATGGAATGAAATGTCTTTGGGAGGAGTAGAAAAATGGAATTTACGGCAAGGTGGCTCACAATTAAAGATAAAGCAAAGTTTAATTCCTTTATTTGTAATCATCTCAAAGGGCATGCGATGCAATTATGGGAATGGGGAGACATTAAAGGAAGAACGGGCTGGAAACCTTGGAGGCTTGCAGTGGAAAAAGATGGTGAGATTTTTGCTGCTGCAACAATTCTCGAAAGGAAACTGCCGTTGCTGGGGATGCCCATTTTTTACTGTCCGCGCGGTCCGGTCATTGATATGCACGATAGCAGAAAAATAGCAGCTGTTTTGGAAGCGATCAGGAAGCTAGCGCAACAGCGTAAGGCGATTCTCTTAAAGATTGATCCGGATGTATCTTCAACCGATCAGGTTCTGGCAGGTATTTTGAAAGCCCAGGGCTTCAAAAAAATGGATACAGGAAAGAATTTTGAAGGTGTTCAGCCAAAGTTTGTGTTTCGTCTGGACATTTTGCCGGATGAAGAGACCTTGCTTGTGAATATGCATCAAAAAACCCGCTATAATATACGCCTTGCCTCTAAAAAAGGTGTCACGATCCGGAAAGGATTAAGAGAAGACCTGCCGGAATTTTTTCGTGTACTCAAGGAAACGACCGAGCGGGATAATTTCTTGGTGAGGTCTTATACCTATTTTGAAGATCTGTATGATACGCTGGTGCCGGCAGGTTTTGCCGAACTTTTTGTTGCCGAATATGAAGGAAAGATTGTTGCGGGAACGCTGGCCTTCATCACAGGGGACAAAGCCTGGTACATCTATGGGGCATCATCAAATTCTTATCGCAATGTCATGCCCAACTATTTGATTCAATGGGAAATGATTTGCTGGGCCAAAGCCAATGGTTGTACACTCTATGATTTCAGAGGAGTATCCGGAGATCTGGACGAGAGTAATCCACTGTATGGGCTGTATAAATTTAAAAAAGGTTTTAACGGCGAGTTTACAGAATTCATTGGGGAATGGGACTATGTTTACAGGCCTATCCTGTATGTAATTTGGCAGATTGCTGAAAAAGCTTACTCCGGGAAACTGAAAGGGCTGCTTGCCCGGATGCGCAGGCTACGAAATAAATAATTCATTTCTTGTAATTTCTTAAATCATCTCTTAAATATTTTTAAATCATTTGTTAAAGAGGGACTTGTCATGTCAGATCTGTGGATCGAAGTAGATATGGATGCCATTATCCATAATTACCGACAAATCGTGGCCGGGCTTTCTGCTAAATGCCGGATCATGGCAGTCGTTAAGGCAGATGCCTATGGCCTAGGGGCTACGGAAGTAGCACGAGCCTTGCAGGGAGAAGGATGTACGGCCTTTGCTGTCACTACCATCGCTGAAGCGTTGCTGCTGCGAAACCAGGGTATTGACGGTGCGATCCTGGTGCTCGGCCCGTCCAGCCCAGAAGACTGGAAGGCGGCAATCCAAGCTCGTATTGAACTAACGATATCACAGTTGGACTGGATACCGATATTGGACAAACTTGCCGAAGCGTTGGGAACTAAAGCCGGGATTCAGCTGAAGTTAGAAACGGGTATGGGACGTACCGGTTTTACGGGCGATCAGATGAAGGAATTATCTGAAGCGTTGCGAGAAGCTCCTCAGTTGGAGGTAACCGGGGCGTACACTCACTTTGCCCGTGGAGCTCAGCGTGATCATGCCTATACCAGAGCACAGAATGAAAAATATCTGGCTTATGTTCAAACGTTGGAACAAGCAGGCATCCGGATCCCGCTTAAGCACGTGTGCAACAGCGCCGCCTATTTGGATTTTCCAGAGTATCATTACAATATGGTCAGAGTCGGAACACTCTTGATTGGTCATTGTCCTGCGCCGGCATTCGAAGGCAGGCTGTGGTTAAAAGACCCTTGGCTGGTCAAAGCAAGAATTGTTCACCTGCAAAAAGCGGCAAAAGGTACCTTTGTGGGCTACCAGAGTGTTTACAAGGCTAAAAAGGATACGACCCTAGCAGTGGTACCGGTAGGTTATGCTGATGGGTTTGGCATCGAACCTCGGCTTGTGCCTCAAAACATTGTGGATCTCGCGAAAATGATCGTCAAAAATATGGCGGCTATGGTGGGTATTCAGCTGGGCCGGGAAAAACTGCTTTACAACGGGCAAACCGTCAGTATTGTAGGAAAAATTGGGATGCAGCTTACGGTACTTGATGTCGGCAGCGTGCCTTGTGTAGCCGGTGACGAGATTGTGATTCCTTTACGAAGAACTCAGGCCAATCCCAGGATCCTACGGATGTATAAAAAAAATGGAGAAATAATGAGAATAAGAATAATTAATGAAGGATTTTTGTCTCCCAGCGAAGAACAATTGTCAAATAAAAGGTAGTATGGTGATCTTTGTCAAATCCTATGCTTTTAGTGCAATGGATATGTGAAAATCTATTGACAACTGCAAATCTAGTTATAAAAAGGGGGGCTTTGATGCTGAAGATGTTAATTGTGGATGACCAAAATGGGATCAGAAGACTTCTAACCGAGGTTTTTTTAGAATATGGTTATGAGATTGAATCGTGCGGTAGCGGAATAAAAGCGCTTGAGATTATTCCGAAATTTCAACCGGATCTGATAATCATGGATGTTAAGATGCCTGGAATGAGTGGAATTGAGGTTCTAACGAAACTCAGGGAGACAGATTTTAAAAGCCGGGTCATCATGATGACGGCATATGGGGATCAGATTTTTTATAAACAGGCTGAGGAACTAGGAGTATCCGGTTTTGTTGTTAAACCTTTTGATTTAAATGACCTAAAAAAACAGGTTGGAGAAATCATCAATGCGGATCAGGTTTCTGGGGATTGAAACGTATGCAAAAAATAATGGCTTGAATGGTCAACGAATTAACCGGCCAGACTTCCAACGAAAGTCTGGCTTTTTGACGGCTATGGAGGGGTCTAATGCAACGGTGCCATGGATGGTAAAAAACGGCGATTCTAATATTCTAAAAAATCTAAGGCAGGAATAATATTTTACTTGGAGAACTATAAACTATACGGCATAGGTAAGCTGATGTGATCCGTGACTTGAGACGGTAACGGAAGGCCTAATGCCACGGCCACGGATGACAAAGAACTGCAAGGCCACGGAGCCTGATACCGCGATTTCATGGAGCGGAAAGACCCAATAGGCTGACAGTGTGGGAGGTGAGCCTAAAGATGATTGTTCAGGCGGTCTCAAGCATGGGGATGCTTTGTTCCCACTGCGGGAAACTTCAATTTAAAACATTATCAGTGTTTTCTTTTGCTCACTTGGGAAAAAACAGTTTCATTTGCACGTGCGGTACTCCATTATTGACGCTCATCAGTTTTGAGAGCAAGAAAATCGGCATAGAATATTCTTGTATTTACTGCGGGAGGCCGCATCACTTGGTTACTAGAAGGGAGTTGATTTGGGGAGAACAACCTTTGCGCCTGGGATGCAGTGACAAGGAACTGCCGGTAGGCTATATCGGCCCTGAATCACGTGTCATGGAATTGTGCACAGAAATCAAAAAGAACTTTGTCCGTCTAGCTTCGGAGTTAACAAGCGATCAGGAAGATCTCGATATAATGACAGATGATTTTTTTGTTGTCTATGGCGTTATGGAAATACTTGGCAGGTTGGTTGAATGGAAAAAGCTTGGTTGCAAATGCGGAAATCATAACCTAACTGTAGAAATATTACCTGACCGTGTAGAATTGATTTGCGATTTATGCAAGGCAATAGGTATTATTTATACTGATAATAAGGATATTTTGCGCATACTAGAACAAACGGGAGCAATTACTTTAGAGGAAAATGAGATACGGATCATCAACGATTCTCTAAAGGGAAATCATAGAAAGAATATCATTACGGAGGTTGAGTAGCTTTTTTTGCTATGCCGTATATTATTAAAGGAGGAATTTGGCCTATGCGTTTTTTCCTTGATTCAGCCAATATAGGAGAGATTTCCCGGGCGTGGGACATGGGAGTCATCGCCGGTATAACGACGAATCCTTCTTTGGTAGCCAGAGAAAAAGAGGACTTCCATACCCTAATCCATAAAATTGCCGGGATTGTCGATGGCCCCATTAGTGCGGAAGTCATAGCGCTCGATTATGAGGGTATGTGCCAGGAAGCCCGGCGGCTCGCAGATATTCATCCGAATATTGTCGTCAAAATTCCGATGACGCTTGGCGGCTTAAAAGCCGTCAAGACACTACGGGAAGAAGATATCCAGACGAATGTTACATTGGTGTTCAGCCCTGTTCAGGCACTGATGGCAGCAAGGGCAGGGGCCGCTTATGTCAGCCCTTTTTTAGGAAGGCTTGACGATATTGGGGAGGTCGGCATGAATGTTCTGGCTGATATCTGCGAAATTTTTGAGGTCCATGATCTGGACTGCGGGGTGATTGCCGCAAGTATTCGTCATCCTGTTCACGTCCTGGAAGCGGCTAAGATTGGCGCGGATTTTGCGACAATACCTTTTGGCGTTTTGAGCAAATTATCCGAGCATCCCTTGACAACTGCAGGAATTAATAAATTTATGGATGACTGGAAGAAGTTAAGTTAAGAAGGGTGAAAAAGAGATGGAAAGAGAATTAACCATGGAATTTGCCCGGGTGACGGAAGCGGCAGCACTCGCTTCAGCGCGCTGGGTAGGAATGGGACAGAAGAATGAAGCCGATGATGCGGCAGTGGAAGCTATGAGATCTTTGTTCGATACCGTGCACATGGATGGTACGGTTGTGATCGGCGAAGGTGAAATGGACGAAGCCCCGATGCTTTACATTGGGGAGAAACTTGGTACGGGCGAAAAGCCCGAGGTTGATGTTGCCGTTGATCCCCTCGAGGGAACAAATCTTGTTGCTAAAGGAATGCCGGGAGCCATAGCGGTTTTAGCTGTGACCAAAAGATATGGACTTCTGCACGCCCCGGATATGTATATGAATAAAATTGCTGTCGGTCCCAAGGCTGCGGGACGTATCCATCTAGATGCTCCGGTCGCTGAAAATCTTGAGAACATAGCCAAGGGACTCAATAAGAAAATCCAGGAACTTACGGTGGTTATTCTCGACAGGCCCCGTCACAGTGAAATCATCCGTCAGGTAAGAGAATGCGGCTCCAGAATACGCCTGATTACCGACGGTGATGTCGCTCCGGCCGTTGCCTGCGGGCTGGAAGGCAGCGGAGTTGATGTGATGATGGGGGTCGGAGGAGCTCCTGAGGGTGTGCTCGCCGCTGCTGCCCTGCGCTGTATGGGCGGTGAAATGCAGGGGAGACTTTGGCCGGAGAATGAAGAAGATGTTGAAAGAGCCCGGAAACTAGGTATAATGGATATCAATAAATTGCTGACACTCAATGATCTGGTCAATACGGATGACATCTTTTTTGCGGCAACCGGAATTACGGAAGGACCGCTGCTTAAAGGCGTGATATACAGCAGTGAGGGTGCCACGACGCACACTGTGGTGATGAGAGGTAAGACTGGTACGGTTCGTTTTATTGAAGCCAAACATTGTTTTGCCAAAAAACCCAAATATGCAATTAAAGGTGCCTGCTAAAAACGCTGTGAAAAGGAGCTTTCAGAATTGTTTTTTCTTGACCGAAAGGCAAAGAATGTGCTAGAATATTCAGAGTTGACTGTATTTGATTGAGACGGATCTGATTGGGAAGGAAGGTGACGGGTTATGAAAGAGAAAATTCATCCGAAATATGAACAAACTACCATTAGCTGCGCTTGCGGCAATATTATAGAAACAGGTAGTACGAAGAAGGATATCAAGGTCGAAATTTGTTCCAAGTGTCATCCTTTTTACACTGGAGTTCAGCGATTTGTTGATGCTGGTGGACGAGTCGATCGTTTTAAAAAGAAATACGGTTTGCAATAACAACGGTCTGAGGCCGTTGCCTGTAAAAGACAAGGAGCAGAGCGTAAGCTCTGCTTTTCGGTTATTAGGCCTGGAGGTTTAAATTTATGGAAAAACCTGTTCAATATGGAGGGCAAGCGCTGATTGAAGGAGTAATGATGCGCGGGCCACGGGCGATTGCGATGGCTGTTCGTCTACCCAACGGAGAGATTGAAGTAACGACCCAAGATATTCATCCCTGGTCTCAGAAGCCGGTTCTCAAATTGCCGATTATCCGGGGCTTTGTTGCGCTACTCGAATCCCTGGTGCTTGGAACCAAAGCCTTGATGTTTTCTGCCGACCGCGCTGTTGGCGAAGAAGAAGGAGAGGAGCTTGGCTTTTGGGCGATGGCATTAACGATCATTATTGCCTTTGCTGCCGGACTTCTGTTATTTGTCGGAATACCGACAGCTTCCGCCCATTTATTGACAGATATTTTTCCTGGCACGGTGCTGCAAAATATTGTCGAAGGCCTTATTCGTCTTATTGTGTTATTTCTATATATTTTTCTGATTTCCAGATTAAAGGATATTCAGCGGGTATTCCAATACCATGGGGCGGAACATAAAGCAATATTTGCGCATGAAGCTGGCGTAGAACTAAATACGGAGAACACTCGGAAATACTCCAGACTGCATCCACGGTGCGGGACGAGCTTCTTGCTTATTGTTGTTATCGTTAGTATCTTTGTTTTTGCCTTTTTGGGCGTGGATCCTTTGTGGTGGCGTATTGTTTCCAGAATTATCCTGATGCCGCTAGTAGCTGGAGTTTCGTACGAGCTTTTGAAGCTGTCAGGGAGATTTTCCAAATCGATGTTTTTAAAGTGGATCATAGTTCCCGGCCTTCTACTGCAGAAGCTTACGACCAGGGAACCGGACGACTCCCAACTTGAGGTTGCGATTGCTGCGCTTAACGGGGTACTCGCGACCGGACAGGAACTATCATAGATAAAATTCATTTGGGAGAGGTTAAAACATGCTAAACAGGCTCGAAGAGATTGAAAAAAAATATGACGATCTGACAGAGCTCTTGGCCAAGCCGGAGATCATCGCTAATCAGGCTGATTTTCAGAAATATGCCAGAAGCCAGTCGGCGCTTACAGATATAGTCGCAGTATTTCACGAATATAAAGAAATAAACCGGCAGATCGAAGATTTGAAAGGTATGCTTGCTGAGGAACGCGATCCTGAAATGAGAGAAATGGCCGAGGCCGAACAGGATGGATTAACAAAGAGCAAAAAAAAGTTGGAAGAGGATTTGAAAATCCTGCTATTGCCGAAGGATCCGAATGATGAGAAAAACGTCATTATGGAGATTAGAGCCGGCGCTGGCGGAGATGAAGCGGCTTTGTTTGCAGGTGATTTATACAAGATGTATACAAAATATGCCGAAAGTCAAAACTGGAAGACGGAACCCTTAAGTGCCAGTTTCACGGATATTGGTGGCTTTAAAGAGATTATTTTTATGATCGAAGGACAAGGTGCTTATAGCAGACTGAAATATGAAAGCGGCGTTCACCGTGTTCAGCGAATTCCTGCGACCGAATCCGGCGGCAGGATTCATACGTCTACCGTGACGGTTGCCGTACTGCCTGAGGCCGAGGAAGTCGATGTTGCGATTAACCCAAACGATATCAGGATCGATATTTTTTGTTCCAGCGGCCCCGGTGGTCAGTCAGTCAATACGACACAGTCGGCAGTCCGCATTACCCACTTGCCGACGGGGATCGTGGTCTCTTGCCAGGATGAAAAGTCCCAGCACAAGAATAAGGATAAAGCCTTAAAAGTGCTCAGAGCCAGGCTCTTGGAGAAAGCCCAGGAAGAAGCAGCCGGCGAGATTGCCCAGGAACGTAAAAGCCAGGTAGGGACAGGTGACCGCAGTGAGCGCATCCGAACCTACAACTATCCGCAGGGCAGGGTTTCCGATCATCGTATCGGCCTTACACTGCATAAACTGGACAGCATTTTGATGGGTGACATCGAAGAAATCATTACGGCATTGATTTCGGCCGATCATGCCGAAAGGCTCAAAGCTTCGGTCTAATGGACAAAGATGAAAGCAGGAGTTTACCGGGTATGACAGACAGACTTGATGCTGATCAGCCAATGGAGCTGCTTCGGCAAGGCACACAGTATTTAGCGCAGTGCGGGGTAGCTGACGCCCGGGTAGAGGCGGATCTTATTCTGGCCTTTGTGCTTAAAACGACGAGAGACAAACTATATGCCGAGCGTGACAGGGTAATCGCTTCCCCGGAAAAAGAGATCTATAATGATTTCCTGAAACGACGTGGTCAGAGGGAACCACTTGCTTATCTGCTTAAGACCCGTGAATTTATGGGTCTTGATTTCTTTGTGAACCCAAGCGTTCTGATCCCGAGGCCAGAAACGGAACTTCTAGTTGAGAAAGTCCTGGAATTGGGCAAGAATATAGGTAGAGAACGAGAACATAAGGAAGTTTCTACAAGGGTTCTTGATCTTTGCACAGGCAGCGGGGCAATTGCCGTTGCTGTGGCCTATTATTGGAATCAGGCGTCTGTTGTCGCTGTTGATATGTCTTTTGAAGCTTTGACTGTCGCTAAAATCAATGCGGCCAAGATGAACGTGAATATTGACTTTCGTCTGGGAGATCTTTTTGCACCGGTACAGGGAGAAAAATTCAGCCTGATTGTTTCCAATCCTCCGTACATCTCAGAACAGGAAATTCTGGAGTGTCCGCCGGAAGTCAGGAAAGAGCCTGTCTTAGCCCTGCTGGCTGGAAAAGATGGATTGGATTTTTACCGGAGGATTGCTATGAAAGCAACAGAATTCTTGAACCATGGGGGAATAATTCTGGTGGAAATCGGATATTCCCAGGGAACCCAGGTTCGGGAATTATTTAAGGCTGCCGGATACCAAACCGAATTATTTTCTGACTACGCTGGTCTGGATAGAATAGTGCTGGCCCGTAAGGAATAGAATTTCGTTAATAGCCGTTTGGAAACCGCCGTCAGCCGAGTACCCTTCAACCCTGAGGCTAAGCACTTTACATGCAATTTAGAGTTAATAAGGTACTAGGGATCACGAAGGAGCTGCTATGGAAACAAAAAAAATCTGGCTGAAGCCGGACAGCATTAAACAGGATAAAGAATTACAGGAAGCAGCAGCTTTGCTACGCCAGGGTGAAGTCGTGGCATTTCCAACCGAAACCGTTTACGGGCTTGGTGCGAATGCGCTGGACAGTAAAGCCTGTGCTAAAATATATGCTGTGAAAGGACGTCCTTCGGATAATCCGTTGATTGTTCATGTTGCTACTTTGGACGAAGCAAAGCAGCTTGTCCGTGTTTGGCCACAGCAGGCTGAAATCTGCGCGCGGAATTTCTGGCCAGGACCTTTAACGCTGATACTGCCTAAGAGAACGGATATTCCGGAGATTGTAAGCGGGGGACTGGACACTGTAGCGGTCAGAATGCCGAATCACCCTGTTGCCCTGGCATTGATTGAAGCAGCGGGTTGTCCGCTGGCCGCACCAAGTGCGAATATATCGGGAAAGCCTAGTCCAACTAATGCAGATCATGTTTGGCGTGATCTAAAAGGGAAGATTCCGTTGCTGATAGATGCCGGATCTTGTACAGTGGGTCTCGAATCGACTGTACTCGATTTGACAGGGGAATTACCAACGGTTCTGCGCCCGGGAGGAATTACGCTTGAACAACTTCGGGCAGTGCTGGGGAAGGTCGAACTGGACCGTAGTACTGATAACGGACTGTCTACCGTAAAACCCAGGTCGCCTGGCATGAAATATAGACATTACGCACCGCAAGGTGAAATCATTTTATTCAGCGGCAGTACCTTTGAAAAAGCTGAAAAAATTACGAAATATCTCAGGAACAAAAACAACGCGGCAAGGACTGCGGCACTGTGTTTGGACGAAACAATTGCCAGATTGACCGAAGATACGACCAGCAGGGCTGATATGATATTTGTACTTGGTTCCAGAAATAATCTTGATTCAGCAGCCAGCCGTCTGTTTGAGGGACTGAGACTGTGTGACGAGCAAAATATCGATATCATTCTAGCGGAGGAGATTGCAGAAGAAGGAATAGGACTTGCTTTTATGAACCGCTTGAAAAAAGCAGCTGGCAAAAAAGAATTTCTGGACCAGGGACGCAAGTATCCTGGTCTGACCAAAATTAAGGAGGAAAAAAATTGGAATTAACATGGATTATAGCGGTATCAATAGCACTAGGGATGGATGCCTTTTCCTTCTCGCTTGCTTTGGGAATGATTGGAACCGACAATAAAACAGCGCTGCGGCTGAGTACTGTCGTGGCAGCGTTTCATGTTTTCATGCCGCTTTTGGGTTTGTGGATTGGACAGAAACTTGGATTGCTGTTTGGCAATGTTACAATTGGAATTGGAGCTGTCATTTTGCTCTGGCTTGGCAGTAAAATGATTCTGGGAGCCATTCTGGGATCGGGAGAAAAAAACATTCCGAGTTTAAAAGGTTTCGGAATTTTTGTTTTGGCAGGAAGCGTCAGCCTTGACGCGCTGAGTGTCGGATTTTCTCTGGGTACGTTTGTCAGTATGATCCTGCCGGCAATCCTGATCATGGGCTTTACCGCAGGCATCATGACAGGATGCGGCATCTTTCTTGGCCGAAGAATTGGGACCTGGGCCGGCAGCAAAGCTGAAGCCATTGGTGGCAGTATCTTATTTTTGATTGGCCTGAGAATGATCTTCAGTCTTATTTTCTAAGTCAATCAAATTATAATTTACTAGTCCGGAAAAGAGGGTATAATGATATCTAAGAAAATTTTGTTTGTTTGTACAGGAAATACATGCCGAAGCCCGATGGCAGAAGGTCTTGCCCGCTTATACTTTCCGGAAGGGGTTGAGATTTTCTCGGCTGGTATTCAGGCTTTGGATGGCGATCCCGTCAGCCCGTATGCAGGGCAAATTCTCCAGGAAAGGGGAATTGATTCCCGGCAACACCGAGCAGCCAGACTGCAAAAAGACACACTTGCTGCAGCGGGCCTGATCCTGACAATGACCAAAGCTCAGAAAAAATTATTGGTCAGTATTTATCCGGAATATCAGGATAAAATCATGCAGCTCGGAGAATGGGCTGGTTTAGATAAAGAAATTTCCGATCCATGGCTAGGATCTCTGGAAACATATAGGTTATGTGCGGAAGAAATTGAAGAAACGATCAAAGCCGGAATAAGGCGGTATCAAGAGAAAAGTTAGCGCCTGTAAATGCTAAATTACAAAAAATAATGATAAAAAACTACGGAGTTTAGGAGGCAGAAATGAAAATTGCATTGGGTGCAGATCATGCAGGATATCAGCTTAAGGAGTGCATCAAAGAATTTCTTGCGGAAAAAGGCTACGAAATTCTAGATTGCGGTACAGACAGCGACAGTTCCGTTGATTATCCGGAGTATGGATTCAATGTCGGGAAAGCAGTGATAGAAAATAAAGTAGATTCTGGAATCGTGGTCTGTGGCACCGGAATAGGGATTTCCATCGCAGCTAATAAAGTCAAGGGAACTCGGGCTGCCCTTTGTACCGACAGTTATATGGCCAAGATGGCCAGGCAGCATAATAATGCTAATATTCTAGCACTTGGAGCAAGGGTAATTGGTCAGGGTGTTGCGCTGGATATTGTCGAGACTTTTTTGACGACATCCTTCAGCGGGTGGAAACATGCCAGAAGAGTAGATATGATTAGCGATTTTGAACAGTAATTTTAATCTTTAGGCTGAGAATATTGGCCAAAAAAATAAGAAAGGCGTGAGGGTACTATGGCGGATAAGAAGGAAATGCTTCAACAAATCAAAGATGAGTGGGAGCATATTCTTCAAGCCTTTGAGGATATAGCTGAACTAAAGCCTGGACAACTGTTGGTTATCGGCTGCAGCACGAGTGAAATTATCGGCGAGAAGATTGGCAAAGCCGGTAACAAAGAAGTAGCTGATGTTCTGTTTGAACCACTTCGGAAGTGGGCGGACAAGCTTGGGATTCTTTTGGCGGTTCAATGCTGTGAGCATTTAAACCGGGTGCTCATCGTAGAAAGAAATGCGGTTGACAGGCTGAATCTTGAACCCGTTGTGGTGATACCCTCTCTTTCAGCAGGCGGAGCAATGTCCCTGGCTGCCTGGGGAAATTTTTCCGATCCTGTTACTGTCGAACAGGTTAGGGCTGATGCCGGAATTGATATCGGAGACACGTTGATTGGTATGCATCTTCGCCCGGTGGCCGTCCCACTAAGGATTAATGTCCGGAAACTTGGTGCGGCTCATCTTAATCTTGCCAAAACTCGGCCGAAGTATGTCGGCGGCCCAAGAGCTTCTTACCCCTGTAACTGAGGCGGGTCAGGACAGAAGTTTATACGATGGCATATGCTAAACAGAATAATTTTAAGGTTGATAAGATGCAGAGAAGGTA
This sequence comes from Dehalobacter sp. MCB1, assembly GCF_003590275.1. Classification (NCBI taxonomy): domain Bacteria; kingdom Bacillati; phylum Bacillota; class Clostridia; order Eubacteriales; family Desulfitobacteriaceae; genus Dehalobacter; species Dehalobacter sp. MCB1. The sequence goes on from NZ_LXPC01000012.1 coordinate 100,572, forward strand.
ACAATATCCTAGTTATTTATGATAGAGGTGAATATTTAGATGGATTATATTCAGAAATATTTAGCAATCCAGGACTCTGAGGTAGCAAAAGCCATAGAGCTGGAAGAAAACAGACAGGAAAATAAAATTGAACTCATCGCTTCGGAAAACTTTGTCAGCAGGGCAGTTATGGCTGCTCAGGGTTCGGTCCTCACAAACAAATACGCCGAAGGATATCCGGGAAAACGTTATTACGGCGGATGTGAGCATGTTGATATAGTTGAAAGCCTGGCCAGGGAAAGGGTCAAAAAACTGTTTAATGCGGAACATGCTAATGTTCAGCCCCATTCAGGAGCGCAGGCCAATACAGCAGTTTATTTTGCAATGCTGAATCCTGGGGACACGGTTCTGGGCATGGACCTGTCTCATGGGGGGCATCTTACGCATGGAAGTCAGGTCAATATCTCGGGAAAATATTTCAATTTTATTGAATATGGCGTTGATAAGGAAACAGAACGGATTGATTACGACAATCTGCATAAACTGGCGCTTGCCCATAAACCAAAGATGATTGTGGGTGGAGCGAGTGCTTACCCTCGCTTAATCGATTTTAAACGAATCAGAGAAATTGCCGATGAAGTTGGTGCTTACGTGATGATTGATATGGCGCATATTGCAGGTCTGGTGGCAGCCGGTCTTCATCCGAGCCCCGTTCCCTATGCGCATTTTGTAACCAGCACAACCCATAAGACGTTAAGAGGACCAAGAGGCGGGCTTATTCTCTGTAAAGAGGAATTCGGGCCAAAGATCGATAAAGCGATATTCCCTGGAATTCAGGGCGGCCCACTGATGCATGTGATTGCAGCCAAGGCCGTGGCTTTTGGTGAAGCTCTTCTACCGGGATTTGTTGAATATCAGCAGCAGATTTTGCAAAATGCCCAGGCCTTAGCCAAAGGATTTCTGGCAAGAGGGTTCCGTTTGGTTTCAGGTGGTACGGACAACCATCTACTGCTACTGGATGTCAGAAGCAAGGGGCTGACTGGCAAAGAAGCCGAAACACGGTTGGACAGTGTTGGCATTACCGTGAATAAAAATACGATCCCGTTTGATCCTCAGAGTGCCAATGTAACGAGCGGTATCCGGATCGGTTCGCCTGCGGTCACGACCAGAGGGTTGAAGGAAGCTGAGATGGATCTGATCGCCGAAGCGATTGACCTGACCTTGAGTACGGCCAGCGATGCTTCGAAAACTGCCCGGGCCGAAGCAATTGTCGAGGATATTTGCGGAAGATTTCCCTTGTATAAGTAAGCTAACCTGGGAGGAGCAAATAATAATGGGAAATGTCTACATCTCGAATCATCCTTTGATTGAGCATAAACTCAGATTAATTCGCGATAAAAATACGAGCTCGAAAGAATTCCGGGACCTGATTGAGGAAGTAGCCATGCTGATGACGTATGAAGTCACCAAAGACTTCCCACTGGAGGAAATCGAGGTTCAGACGCCGCTGGCTACAGCCAAGGCCAAAAGAATATCTGGCCGGAAAGTTGTTTTGGTTCCGATCCTGAGGGCAGGCCTAGGAATGATGGACGGGATGCTTAAGATCATACCTAATGCCAGGATCGGCCATATTGGTCTCTGCCGGGATCATGAGACCGTTCAGCCGGTGGAGTACTATTTTAAGATGACCTCAGATTCCAGGGAAAGAGATATTATTTTGATTGATCCAATGCTTGCCACAGGAGGTTCAGCTTCTGCAGCGATTTTTTCCATTAAGAAGCGTGGTGCCAGAAGTATTAAACTTGTTTGTTTGATAGCAGCACCAGAGGGTATAAGCGTTGTCCAGGAAAATCACCCGGATGTCGATATCTACGTTGCGGCTGTCGATCAATGCTTAAACGAGTCCGCCTATATCATTCCGGGACTCGGAGACGCAGGGGACAGACTGTTTGGAACGAAAGGATAACAACAGGGAAGAAACAGAAAATGAACAGGAAAAGATCCTAACAGATATAATGACAGTAGCGTCTGGTACGAGTATACTAAAAATAGAGAATTATCTTGGCAGACAAAAATTAGTGGACTTTTTTAGCAAAGGAAAGCGGAATGCGGGGAGTAGTGTGATGAAAAACCAAACTAGGCCAGCGTGGGACGAATATTTCCTTGATCTTGCCCGGCTGGTGGCCAGGCGGTCGACCTGCTTAAGGCGCAATTACGGTGCAGTGATTGTCAAAGACAATATTATTGTTAGCACGGGTTACAATGGTGCTGCCAGAGGGGAGCCCAACTGCATTGACATCGGGGAATGTGTCAGGGAACGGTATAATATTCCCAAAGGGGAAAGATATGAGTTATGTGTGGCGGTTCACGCTGAACAAAATGCGATTATTGCCGGTGATCCCGTAAAAATGCAGGGAGCCACAATCTACATATCCGGCTATGAATTTGATGGGGAACAAGCATCAGGGGAACCCTGCCTGTTGTGCCGGAGAATGATTAAAAATGCGATGATTAAACGGGTTGTCTATCTTGATGAAAACGGTAAAAAAAAGAATATTCGCTTCGAGACAAGCGAGTAATAAACCATAGGATGATGGAGCTGTATGCGAATAGTTCACACAAACTATTTGCATCATTTTTTACTCTCGGTTATTTATTCCATATTAGGTAGCGTGCCACGATTCCAGTATCAGGTAGAGCATGGGACGGGACAGAAGCATGAAGGCGTTTAGATAGCCTTTATCTCTAATAAATGGCAAAATAAAGACAATTATAGTTGTATATATTTGCGAAAAATGTCTTGGGCGTGTATAATATTTAAGATTAAAGGTCTTTGAAGTACGCATTCAGGCATTGCCCAACAGTGAGGGAAATATTGTGGAATTGAAGCAACGAAAATATAAGGTCATGACTGTATTTGGAACCAGACCTGAGGCTATTAAGATGGCACCTCTCGTAAAAGCATTAGAAAAACAAGATGGCGTTGAAAGCCTGGTCGTTGTTACTGCCCAGCATCGTGAGATGCTGGATCAGGTTGTTAAACTCTTTGACATTATACCTGATTATGATCTTGATTTAATGAAGCATGGACAGACCCTGACCGCCCTTACCACTGGAGTGCTGACAGGAATGGATGAGATATTGCTTAAGGAAAAACCGGATTTGATTTTGGTACAAGGGGATACTACAACTACTTTTGCGTCAGCCCTAACAGCTTTTTATCATAAGATCCGGATTGGCCATATCGAGGCTGGCTTGCGAACTGGCCAGAAATATTCTCCTTGGCCAGAGGAAATCAATCGGAAACTTACCAGCAGTTTAACAGACCTGCATTTTGCACCTACCGAAGTATCGAGAATTAATTTGCTGCGCGAAGGGGTCGCCCCGGAGAATATATTTGTTACAGGTAACACAGTAATTGATGCCTTATTAAGTACCGTTAAGACGGAATATCAGTTTGCGGATATAGATTTGAACAAGATCTTACAAGCAAATAAAAATAAACGAATGATCCTAATGACAACGCACCGCCGAGAGAATTGGGGAGAACCCATGCGGCAGATCTATCAGGCGCTGGAGACAGTCCTGAGGGAATTTCCTGATACCTATGTTATATTTCCGATGCATAAGAATCCTACGGTCAGGAAAGTAGTCGGGGAGGTTCTGGGAGGCAATGAAAGAGTCCATTTAATTGAACCTTTGGATTACGAACCCTTTGTAAATCTAATGGCGAAGGCCTATCTGATCTTATCAGACTCTGGGGGGATACAAGAAGAGGCTCCTTCACTGGGCAAGCCCGTTCTAGTGGTCAGGGATACGACTGAACGGCCTGAGGCTGTAGATTCAGGAACCGTATTGCTGGTTGGGACACAATATAAAAAAGTTGTTGAGAGTATTCAGCAGCTATTAACCGACCAGGATGCCTATGAAAAAATGTCTCAAGCGGCAAACCCATACGGGGACGGCAGATCAAGCGCAAGAATCACCCAAATTATTGTTGAAAAATTTTATGATCGTAAGATTTTCAGTATCTGATCACAAAATTTTTCTTATAAAAAACCAAAATAATTAAAAAAATTGCAAAATAAAAACTGATGATTATGTGAAGGAGAGATAATCCTAATTCTAGGCGGCTTTTGACGGCAAGTGCAATTGGCATAAATCTTGCATTATATATTATGTTGTCAACGAAAAACCAAGAGATTTGAGGGAACCAGATGGCTGACAAATTTACAAGTGATGTTGTCAAGTATATGCTATGGGGATCATCAAGTGCCTCTGCTCTTGTTGGCTTGGAAGTAGGAGGATATTTTTTCGGAAATTATTTGGATACTCATTTTGGCACTGACCCTTTATTTAAGGCAGTTTTGATGATTCTAGGTATTTTGTTCAGTATACTATCTCTAATATTAATTTATTTAAAGTTAGGTAAAACGGATGGAAAATAGCAGGTTTATTCAGATTTTGACGGTTATTCTCTGCATTACTGTTTTAATCGTAATATGGCGAACAGAATTTTATCCCCTTGTCGGTTTATTGATCGGCTATTATACGGGCATAATTAATGTTAAGTGGCTACTTAGGGATGCTCGAAAAGCAATGGACAAAGATAAGAAAGCAGCCCTAAAAACATACTACAAAAGCTTAGTATTCAGGTTGGTAATCATTACGTTGGTATTTGCTATTGTTGCAAAGTTCCAACCGGAATGGCTTTATTATGTGGCTATAGGAATGATGATTGGTATTGTTATTCCTATAATTGTAGCAAGGCATCAACTAAGAAAAACGAAAGGTGGTGAAAATTAAATGCATGATACCGTACTATGGGTATTGGGAAATGGCACTTTGCATGCGAAGACTCTGATTATGACTTGGGTCACGATGATACTTCTTTTGGGTTTTGTCTTTCTTTGTAAGCGTAATCTGACAAGTGGGACACCCGGAAAACTTCAAAATCTTTTGGAATGGATCATTGATTTTGTCAGGGGCCTTATCTCTGATAATATGAACTATAAAAAAGGATCGTCATTGCTCGGGTATCTTCTTTCCCTGATTATGTTTGTTTTTTTTGCGAACATGATTGGCTTGATTCCCAATATATTCGCACCCTTACTCGATCACGTACACTTTGCTAGAATCAATGAGATGTTTGGCGGAGCAATTTTCAGTGCGCGAACAACAACGTTTTCGTCGCCAACAGCAGATGTTAATACGACCTTTGCTTTATCTACAATAACGATTGTTTTAGTATTGGTCTATGGACTCAAATATAAAGGTGCGCACTATTTCAAACACTTTCTTGAACCTTATCCGCCTTTTGCGATCCTTCATATTATTGATTTTGTCGCCAAGCCTTTGACCTTAGCTTTCCGACTATTCGGTAATATTTATGCCGGAGAAATCCTGATTGCAGTCATTCTCATGATCCCGGGTATATTTGCCTTCGGTGGAGTTATTCCGATGCCATTCTGGCTTGTTTTCTGCGTATTTATCGCAGTAATCCAATCCTATGTTTTTACAATATTAACGGTGGCCTATGTCGGTCAAGCTATCGAAGAGTCTCACTAACAACGGTATTATTTCAGGGCTAAAAAGAAGCAATCTGAAATCAATAAATACAAAATGAATTTATTTATTTAAGGAGGAAATTTAATATGGATATCACTGCTGCTGCGTTGATAGGGACTGGTATTGCTGCCGCGGGTGCGGCCATTGGAGCTGCTATGGGTAATGGAAACGTTGTTGCTAGCACAATTGATGGGATTGCCCGTCAACCTGAAGCCAGAGGAACTTTAATGAGCACCATGTTTATTGGTATTGCGCTGGTTGAGATTCTTCCCCTCTTGTCCATCATCATGGCTCTGTTAATGTTCTTTACGAAGTCCTAAGGTGTACTTAAGTAAAATGCAACAATTGAATAACGACACCGTATTAATCTACTGCTCAAAATAGAGAGGAGGGGGAATATCGCTTGAATCCCTTCGTAATAGGTCTTACCAATTCGATTGCCTCAACAGCTGCTGCTGGTCCTACGACAAATAGCCCGTTACATTTTGACTACACATACTTTGTTCAGCTTCTTTCATTTTTGCTTTTAGTCTGGATCCTGAAAAAGTTTGCTTGGACACCAATTATGAATATGATGGAAAAACGCCGTCAGGGTATTGAAAATAACTTGGCCCAAGCCGAACAGGAAAGAAAAGAAGCCGAAAGAATCCGGCTGGAATATCAGCAGGAAATGCGTCAGACCCGCCAGCAAGCTCAGGAAATTATTGAGAAGGCTACCAAAAGCAGCGAGCAGCGTGCTGAAGAAATTATTTTGGAAGCTCGTAAGGAAACCGAGAAAATCAAACAGTCAGCCCTTGCCGACATTGAACGGGAACGTGACAGGGCAATTGCTGATGTCAAAGCCCAGGTAGCCGATATGTCCGTAGCCGTTGCTGAAAAAATCATTCGGCAAAAACTGGATATAACGGGTCAGGAAGCTCTCATTGAACAATTTATTCAAGAGGTAGGGGATCGGCCATGTTAAACGGCGCTCTCGCACATCGTTATGCGCAGGCTCTTTTTGAATTAGCTGTTGAGATGTCTGTCCTCGATCAAATCGATAAAGAACTGCATGATTTGGCGGAAACCGTAGCCCAAAATAATGAGCTAAAAGTTTTGCTGAACCATCCCAATATTGAAGCAGAAACCAAAAAGAAGGTTCTGGCGAAGATACTTGATGACACTGTTTCTGACATGACCAGTCATTTTGTTTATCTGTTGATTGATCGCAGGAGACAGAATCTCCTCAGTTTAGTTCAGCGTGAATTTGCACGTCTTGCCAATGAAGCACGCAACTTAATCGAAGCAAAAGTTACCAGTGCCACAGCACTGACTCCGGCGCAAGAGGAAAAACTCAAAGAAATGATTGCCAGATCGACTGGCAAGAATGTTCGTTTACTTTCCGAAGTAAATCCGACATTGATCGGTGGAGCCAAACTTCAAGTGGGAGACCGTGTGATAGATGGCTCAATTACAACCGCATTGTCTAAAATACGTGATGAATTGAAAAAAACATCGTTAAAACCTCAGCAGGAAGTAGGGGTGAACTAAAAGAATGAATTTACGTCCCGAAGAAATTAGTTCTATTATTAAACAACAAATCGAGCGTTATGAATCCGCCATCGAAGTCGTTGATGTTGGTACCGTTATTCAGGTAGGCGACGGTATCGCGCGTGTCTATGGCTTGGAGAAAGCAATGTCCGGTGAACTTTTGGAGTTCCCCGGCGGTATATACGGGATGGCCATGAACCTGGAAGAAGACAACATCGGCTGCGTTATCCTGGGACCTTATTCCAGCATTAAAGAAGGCGATCAGGTCAAGCGTACCGGTAGAATCGTGGAGGTTCCCGTTGGAGAAAAATTAATCGGACGTGTTGTCAATGTTCTTGGACAGCCCGTCGATGGCAAAGGGGAGATTGTTCCAGCCGGATATCGTCCGATAGAATCAGATGCTCCCGGTGTAGTCGACAGAAAAAGAGTAAACGAACCGCTGCAGACCGGTCTGAAGTCGATTGACTCCATGGTGCCAATCGGCCGCGGACAACGTGAGCTGATAATTGGGGACCGCCAGACAGGTAAGACGGCGCTGGCCGTAGACACCATTATTAATCAAAAAGGACAGAATTGTATCTGTATTTATGTGGCTATCGGTCAGAAACAATCGACCGTAGCCAGTGTTGTGAAGAAGCTAGAAGAGCATGGCGCGATGGAATATTCGATCGTTGTCATGGCGACAGCTTCCGACCCGGCTCCGATGCTTTATATTGCACCATATTCTGGTTGTGCGATTGGTGAGTATTTTCGGGACAAAGGTCAGCATGTTCTGGTGGTCTATGATGATCTCTCCAAACAGGCGGTTGCTTACCGCGAACTGTCGCTCTTGTTGAAACGTCCGCCCGGACGTGAAGCTTATCCCGGCGACGTTTTCTATCTCCATTCCCGTTTGCTGGAACGTGCGGCTAAGCTGTCCCCAGAAAAGGGAAGTGGCTCACTGACAGCGCTGCCGATCATTGAGACTCAAGCCGGTGACGTTTCTGCGTATATCCCGACGAACGTTATTTCCATCACCGACGGTCAGATATTCTTGGAATCAGACCTGTTCTTTTCCGGTTTCCGTCCTGCAATCAACGTCGGTATCTCGGTATCGCGTGTTGGAGGAGACGCTCAGATCAAGGCTATGAAACAGGTAGCCGGTCAGCTCCGTCTGGACCTGGCATCTTATCGCGAATTAGCGGCTTTTGCCCAGTTTGGATCTGATCTGGATAAAGCGACTCAAGCCAGACTTAACCGCGGTCAAAAAACCATGGAGATCCTGAAGCAGGGACAATATCAGCCGATGCCGGTCGAAGAGCAGATCATCGTCATCTTTGCGGCGACGAAAGGTTATATCGATGATGTCCCAATGGAAAGAATGAAAGAATTCGAACAGGAACTTCTCCGCTTCATGCGTACGACTCAGATTCCTGAGAAAATCCGTACGGAGAAAGCTCTTTCCAACGAGCTCATGAAAGAAATCGGCGATGCCATCAATGAGTTCAAGCAAGGCTTTTTAGCTTAGAAAGAGTAGGTGAATGAAGTGGCAGGAGTACGCGATATTCGCAGACGGATCCGTAGTGTAGCTAATATGCAGCAGATTACCAAAGCCATGAAGATGGTAGCTGCCGCGAAATTACGGAAGTCTCAGGAAAAAGTCATCGCTTCCCGCCCATATGCCAAACAGCTTCAGAGTGTCCTAGCCCGTCTTGTTCAGAACCAGGCGGAGGCAAGGCATCCGCTTCTGGAAAAACGTCCGGTGGAGAAAGTGGGATATATCCTTGTAACGTCAGACCGAGGTCTGTGCGGAGGATTTAATACCAACTTGAATCGTATGACCAGGAGTCTGCTTGATGAAAAGACGGACGTTCAAGCCGGTTTGGTAGCAGTAGGCCGGAAAGGCATTGATTTTTTTACCAGACGTAATATTGAAATCATTACACAGTTTACTGGATTGGGTGATAGCCCCAATTATAGCCAAGCCAAAGGCATTGCTAAAGATGTCATTGGGTTATATACCCGCGGCGAATTAGATGAGGTTTACCTCGTTTATTCTAAATTCATTTCGGTTCTGTCTCAGGAACCAACCGCTATCAAATTACTGCCGATTGAACCATCCGCAGAAAAGGCCAGTGGCAGCTATATCTTCGAGCCTGAACCCCAGCAAATGTTGGAAAAATTACTCCCCAGCTATGTTGAAAGTCAGATTTTCAGCGCCCTCTTGGAAAGCAAGGCGAGTGAAATGGGGGCAAAAATGACGGCGATGGATTCAGCGACGGAGAATGCCAAAGAAATGATTGGCAAGTTGACATTAATAATGAACAGAGCTCGTCAGGCGGCGATTACCAAGGAAATTTCTGAAATTGTAGGGGGAGCTGCGGCTTTGGAGTAGCTGCTTTTCGTACCTTATCAAAGGAGGTTGCAAGCTTGTGTCAAAAATAGGTAAAGTAATCCAAGTTATGGGCCCGGTTGTTGACATCGAATTTGATCCCGATGCCCTGCCGGAAATCAATAGCGCAATCATTATTCAAAACGAAGCGAAGAAATCCAAACTCACTTTAGAAGTTGCCCAGCATCTTGGTAACGACACCGTACGTTGTGTAGCGATGTCGTCCACCGACGGTCTGACCAGGGGTGTAGAAGCCGTGAATACCGGTGCACCGATCACCATCAGTGTCGGGAATGAAACATTGGGAAGAATGTTCAATGTCTTAGGAGAACCAATCGACAATCTGCCCGCGGTCAAAACTGAACTACAATTTCCAATTCACCGCAAAGCGCCTGCGTTTGTTGATCAGGAAACCACAGATACGATGCTGGAAACAGGGATTAAAGTAGTCGATCTCTTAGCACCATATGCTAAAGGCGGTAAGATCGGACTGTTCGGCGGCGCCGGCGTAGGCAAAACCGTTCTCATCCAGGAGCTCATTAATAACATTGCAACCCAGCACGGCGGTATTTCCGTATTTGCCGGGGTTGGTGAACGTACCCGTGAAGGGAATGACCTCTGGAATGAAATGAAGGAATCCGGGGTTATCAACAAGATGACCATGGTGTTCGGACAGATGAACGAACCCCCCGGAGCCCGTTTGAGAGTAGGACTGACCGGTCTCACCCAAGCTGAATTTTTCCGTGATGAACAGGGACAGGACGTTCTCCTTTTCATCGATAACATCTTCCGCTTTACCCAGGCCGGATCGGAAGTGTCTGCACTTCTTGGTCGTATGCCGTCGGCGGTTGGTTATCAGCCGACTCTCGCTACGGAAATGGGTAACCTGCAGGAACGTATCACGTCAACGAAGAAGGGTTCCATTACCTCAGTTCAGGCGATTTATGTGCCTGCGGACGACTTGACGGACCCTGCGCCGGCTACGGCCTTTGCACATTTGGATGCCAAAACGGTTCTCTCTCGCGCGATTTCCGAAATGGGTATTTACCCGGCGGTGGACCCGTTGGATTCCAGTTCTCAGATCATGACCCCGGACATCGTCGGTCAGGAGCATTACGAAGTTGCCCGCGAAGTGCAGAAGATCCTGCAGCGTTTTAAAGAGCTTCAGGATATTATCGCGATCCTTGGTATGGACGAGCTAAGCGAAGATGACAAGCTACTCGTTAACCGGGCTCGCCGTATTCAGATCTTCCTGTCACAGCCATTCAGCGTTGCTGAAGCATTTACCGGTATGAAAGGCAAATATGTACCGGTCAAAGATACGATCCGGAGCTTCAAAGAAATCTGCGAAGGTAAGCACGATGCTCTGCCTGAGGAAGCGTTCCGGTATGTCGGTACGATTGAAGAGGCGATTGAAAAAGCGAAACAGTTGGGAGCTGTATAACCATGGCTGGAACGTTTAACTTTGTTGTCGTGGCACCCGCCGGCGAAGTCCTGAATACAGAAGTTGAATTCGTCCTTGCACCCGGAGCAGAAGGGGAACTCGGAATTCTAGCCAATCACTCCCCACTCATTGCCAACCTGGTGATCGGCGTTATCCGCTATACCCAAAACGGCAAAGTGGAAAAAATGGCGATCAGTGGCGGTTTCATGGAGGTTGCCCAGAACAAGGTGACGATCCTAGCTGATACTGCCGAGCTTGCTGAATCCATTGATGTTGCCAGGGCAGAAGCGGCCAAAGAGCGCGCCGAAAAACGCATCAGCGAGAAACAGTCCGAGACGGACATACTCAGAGCGGAAGTTGCTTTAAAAAGAGCCGTGGCTAGGCTCAAAGCAACAGAAAAATAGTCTCAGGTTAAAGTGAAAAAAGGATGCAGCGGTCATAGTGCTGCATCCTTTTCTTATCTGATCTTAATTTATTTCTCATTTATTTTAGAAACTTATCAATAGCATCATTCAGTTTATCGATGACTTCGGTATTGTTTTCCTCATAGGCATGGATCAGACAATGATTAATATGATCGCTTAGGATTACTTTGCCAGTGTTGTTAAGTGCCGAGCGGACAGCCGACAGCTGTATCAGTATTTCACTGCAGTCGACTTCATCGTCAACCATTCTTTTTATACCTTCCAGATGACCGATCATTCTGGCCAAGCGGTTTAATACATTTTTCTTGTTTGGATGGATATGAGTATGAGTATGTAGTTTCGTACGATCAAGGCTATTATTTTCCATCGGAGTAGCTCCCTTCAGTAAGTTGCCAGAAAATTCATATATAACATCTTACCATAAAAAGGCTTCAGGCGACATAGTTAAAAGAATTTGTATGTTTTGGGAATCTCCACTTTGGTCAAACTATTAATAAGTTGATGACATTTTAATTATAGATAGGAATGACAACTAATAATAGTAAGCTGGAGTGAGAGATTGTGTCTGGAAAAAAGACCTTGCTTTGTTTGTTCATATCCTTGATCATTATCGCCTTATCAGGATCTTCAGCTGGGATTGCCAGCAACATGAAAGCCCAGAACAATCCTGACAAGGATCTTGTTCTGCTTCTTCATTCAGGACTTGCATCTTGCCAAAATGCCCGTGTCAAATATATTATCTGGACGGAAGATAGCAATAGCCAGAAGGAAATAGAAAGTATTTTGCAGTCTAGTGACTTGCTGTGGAATAAAACTGTCCTGAGCGACTTTGCCAACAGAACGGCCTATCGGTACAGCGCAGAGTTGGAAATTGATCAGGACCAGGAAATTAATGCTCTCAACACGTATGAAGTGCTGGGCCTTCAATTATCCGGACCGGAAACAAAAGTGTACCTTGAAGAAAGCGTTGATCAGGAAATCGATATCCAACGCTATTTTAAAATGAACACCATCAGCATTATTCAAAAAACGGATATTCCATCGCTCTATGCTTTATCCGGTTATACCCAAGGATTAGGGCAGGGTGTTAAGGCCGGGAAGGATACAATCAATATACAGACGGTTACCAGAAAATACGAAGATAACCGAGGAAGGACTGTACTTGCGCTGCCGGCGCTCCTTGAGGAAGTATAGTATATGAACATGATAACTTCCAGATTGACAGTGGTATGAATAAGTTTTCTTTCCTGCTTGCAGGAAAAAAGAACTGAAGAAAAGAACTATTATTGTTGAAATGGAAAAACGGATATGGGATGATTGATACTGGATTGTTTAGACTGGGTCATGATATAATTGTAGTTTAGAAATAGGTCAGGAGATGACAATAATTTGAGCAAATTTGTTGTGACAGGCGGAAGAGAATTAGAAGGGAAAGTGGATGTCAGCGGCGCGAAGAACGCTATATTACCGATTATTGCAGCAAGTCTGCTGACTTCAGATAAAATTGTATTGGAAGAAGCCCCCGATCTGCTCGACGTTCAAGTTATGGGGCAGGTTATCGAATCTCTAGGGGGAAAGGTTAAAAGAAAAAACAAGAAATTACATATTGAAACAAGAGATATCGAAAACATAGAGGCTCCTTACGATCTTATCTCAAAAATGCGAGCATCCATATTTATTATGGGGCCTTTGCTTGCTCGTAAGGGCAGAATCAGGATTTCTCATCCCGGCGGATGCGCAATCGGGTCTAGACCGATTAATTGGCATATTAAAGGTTTGGAGCTGTTGGGAGCCCAGGTACGTATGGATAATGGTTTTTTGGACGTTTCGGCCTCCAGACTGAAAGCGGCAAGAATATATCTGGATTTTCCGAGCGTTGGAGCAACCGAAAATATCATGATGGCTGCTGTAAACGCGGAGGGCACGACCATTGTTGAGAATGCTGCCCAGGAACCCGAAATCGTTGATCTCGCCAATTTTATTAACGAAATGGGTGGTAAAATTCGCGGCGCAGGCACGAATATCATCAACATTGAAGGGGTCAAAGAACTCCATGGGACCACACATACAATCATCCCGGACCGGATTGAAGCAGGAACATACATCTTGATGGCTGCGGCCTGCGGCGGTGAAGTCTTGGTACGGAACGTCATCCCAGTTCACTTGACCTCGCTCTTGGCCAAACTTGATGAAGCCGGCGTAGTATATAAAGAGGAAGATGATGGCATAAGAGTCATTGGCAAAGGAAACTATCATGCTGTAGATATTAAGACCCAAGTGCATCCGGGGTTTTCAACCGATCTGCAGGCTCCGATCATGGCGATGCTTACACGGGCCCATGGGACTTCAATGGTTACAGAGACCGTTTTTGAAAACAGATTCATGCATGTCGAAGAACTGAAAAGAATGGGTGCAGACATCCGGATTGAGGGCAGAAGTGCGATTGTCCAGGGAGTGGAGAACCTTCATCCCGCTACCGTAAGTGCAAGTGATTTGCGGGCCGGAGCGGGCCTTGTTCTGGCAGCGCTGACGGCCAATGGCACCTCGGAAATCAGAGAGATCCATCATATCGAAAGAGGTTATGAATATCTTGAAATTAAATTAAAGGGTATTGGCGCCAATATAACGAAAGAAGAATAACCAACTCGTTGGTATCATATCGTTGCCCTCCTGTGCATACAAATAGGATATGCTTGTACTGCGCAGGAGGCCAAAACGTGAGTCAAAGAATGAAAACAATAACGGCCGCTGTCATGGCCGTTATCTTTTTTGTAGGAATACTGCCCGTGCTTATCAGCTGGTTTGGGGATAAAGACCAGGAAGATCTGGGAAAGCAGGTAAGGGTCAAACTTGCAGATGGCCAGATCAAAGCAATGCCCATTGAGAAATACCTGATTGGGGTAGTTGCAGCCGAAATGCCAGCCGAGTTTGAAACAGAAGCGTTAAAGGCCCAGGCTGTTGCCGCCAGGACCTATGTACTTAAACGTATGGCATCTACTGAAGGCAGCGACTTTGATGTGGACACCACTGTCAATACGCAGGCCTGGAATTCCAACGAAGAAATGCGGACAAAATGGGGAATCATCAACTACTGGAAATATCAGCGCAAGATCACAGATGCGGTTAAAGCTACGCGAGGTAAGGTTATTACGTTTCAGGGAGAAATGATTAATGCGTTTTTCTATAGCAGCTGCGGCCGAAAAAAAACTGAACGGGCTGGAGACGTTTGGAGCACAGATCTGGATTATCTCAAAAATGTGCCGTCCGGGGAAAGTGATCCGCTACGGTTCGTCAAACATCATATCTTTCAGTGTGCTGAATTTTACCAGCTTCTTGGTTTCACCCAGATCCCGGAAAAGTTTTCGGACAGTGATGTTATCCTGGTTGAAAGGACGAAAGCCGGTCGGATAAAAACACTGGCTGTCAGAAACAAAGTATTCAAAGGAACGCAACTTCGGAGCAAGCTTCAGCTTTCCTCGACCGATTTTGAATGGGAGATCCGCGGAACAGAAATTGAGTTTGTAACGTACGGCAAAGGACACGGAGTCGGGATGTCACAATACGGGGCCAATGACCTGGCCCAAAAAGGTGAATCGTACATTGAAATTTTGGGACACTATTATCTGGAGACAAAACTTGAGAAGATCTATTAAGTAAAAGTATATTGCCAGTAGACAAAAGATACATACTTTAAATGATGTATTAACTGGTAAAGGGAAGACAGACTCACTAAATGAGACTGTCTTCCTTTATAACCAGCTTTCTAAAGAATGACTGCCAAAGTTACGAGTAATACGGATGCCCCTAAGGATATAAAATCTCCTGATCTGAAGGCGTAGTACTTATACCCGCTGCCCTTTTTGCGACAGTAGAAGCCGCGAAGCTCAACGGAGATCGCCCCACCCTCAATCCGTTTGACGGAGGAAATTAGAAGCGGTACACACAGCGGCAGAAGAAGCCGTATTTTCTTAAAGAAATTTTTCGTATCGAATTCGACGCCGCGGGCTGTCTGCGCTTCCATGATACCTGCCATTTCGTTTGAAAAAATTGGAATAAAGCGAATGGCTGTCATCAACGCAAACGCATATTTATAGGGAATCCTGAGCCGCTCCACCAGCACGTTAGAAAGATCGTTCATCGGGGTGACCGAGAGCATCAGCGCCAGTGGCATTGTCGCGGCAAGCAGTCGCAAAACAAATAGCAGCGAAAACGATAAACCCTTGTCAGTGATCATAAGATGAAGCGGAAGACTCAGCAGGACGATACCATCTCTCACGAACAAGATCTGTAGCACAAATAGAACCACGGAAAATTTAAGCAACGCTTTCAGCATTCGGATGGAACGGTTAAATACACCTGCTGAAGCAGCAAGTAGCAAATTCAGCACAATAATAGCGATTACATAAAGATGTAGGTCACTGATAAAGCATGAGACACAGAGAATAAGCGAAAGTAGCAGTTTGGTCAGCGGATTAAGGCGGTGCAAAAAGGAGTTGCCGGGAACATAATCTAAAAAGCCTGTCATCTTTTGCACCTGCTTTCAATTCTTTCCACCATCTGCGTGACAGTAAATATATTTTTAAAATGCTCGCCTAAACGCAGTGCGAGCGCAGGGATCTGAGCAGGAGCTACGGAAGCGGCAGCCAGCATATCAAGATGGGTCATCATCGCAGCGGTATCGCCGTCTCCGAGAAGTTTTCCTCCGCTTACTACGAGCACCCGTTTGGCATAATCCTGGACGAGTTCCATATCATGAGTGACCATGATGATGGTGGTTCCATTCTCATTAAGTTCCCGGATCAGCTTCATAATATGAGTACATTCACTGTAATCCAGCCCTGTTGTCGGTTCATCGAGAATAAGCACCTCTGGCCTACAGGCTAGAACAGAAGCCAGTGTCACCCGCTGGCGGTCGCCTCGGCTAAGCGTGAACGGGTCGGCATTTCCGTCTAAGCCGAATTGCCCGATCATGTCTTCACAGCGTTCCTGGCGCAAGTCGACATCATCAAGCACGCATTCGAGTCCAAACATAATTTCACCGCGGATGGTATTTTGGCAAATCTGGCGGTCAGGGTTTTGAAACAGAAACCCAATCAATTTAGCAAGGCTGCTGGTGCGTGTCGTTCGGGTATCATTACCGTTGACCGTCACCCGTCCCGCTGAGGGTTTCAGGAGTCCGTTGCAGAGCTTACTGAGCGTTGATTTACCCGCACCGTTTTCGCCAATGACAGCCGCAAAATCTCCCTTATTGACCTGGAATGAAACATCGCCGATTACAGGGCTGGAGCCATAGGTAAAACTGACATGCTCAAATATGATCATACTTAAGCACCTCATTTACCATTTTCTCAGCCTCATCCAAATTCAGAGGCAGTTCTCCGTGGTAAAGTCCTTTGTTGATCAGCAGGTTGGCCAGGGTCACAATCCTGGGGACATTGACGCCGATTTGTTCAAGGTCTGTACTGTTCTGGAGTACCTGCCGCACAGGTCCCTGATGCAGAATCTCTCCATCATGCATCACAACAAGCCGGTTGACGTACTCACATAAAAGCATAATTTTTTGTTCAACGACAATGATCGTCATGCCATAATCTTTATTTAGCGTCCGAAGCATCTGGAAAATTTGCATGCTGCTCTGTGGGTCAAGTTCACCGGTAGGTTCATCGAGAAGAAGGACAGATGGACGGAGCGCAACGATAGCAGCAATAGCAACCTTTTGTTTTTGTCCTCCCGATAGAGTATGGATGCTGCGGTATCGCAGACCGGCGATCCCAATCGTATCTAGGGCTTCATTTACACGGGTTTCAATTTCTTCACGCGGTATGCCAAAGTTCTCAAGCCCGAAGAGTAGTTCATCTTCAACGACAGAGGCTACCATCTGACCATCAATATCCTGAAATACACTGCCAATAAAAGAAGATAGCTGTTCAGGATGAACCTCAACGGTATCCACATCGTCGACAATAACACTGCCATAAAAATCACCCGTGAAATGATGGGGAACAATTCCGTTCAGTGTGTAGGTCAGGGTCGACTTGCCGGCGCCGCTGCTTCCGATGATGCCTACAAAGTCGCCTTTGTTAATACGAAGGTTAATATTTTTTAGGGCGGAGCGGTGACTGCCTTTATATTTAAAAGTGAGATCGTTGATTACTATCATTGCGTAATGGTCCTTTCACGACAAAACAGATAAAGTGGTTTAAGGTTCTTATTTTTTAAGGGCAAGCTTCAACGGAATATAGAGCACTTGGACAATGATTGCATTGATGGCTGCCGTTCCAAAAATGATCGCCAGAAAGATTGCCAGCGGAGTAGGTTTAATATCTGCACCGGTGTAATACATCAGATACATAATTCCAACAAACGAAAAACCGCTGACAAGGGTAGAAAAAAATGTGGCAACAATTGGTTTAAAAGAAATTTTACCAATGTTCATCGGTATCAGAATAAGCAGTGATATTGCAATCGCTCCAAGCAGTTCGCTGGCAAAGTTAATGTAGGGCTGCCCCGGGAAGAACTGACAGATCGCACCGGCCAGAAGCCCGATAATGGCCGCTTCGCGCAAACGGGGTTTAATAAGCAGGATAATCAGACAGTACATCGCGATAATGAAGTTCGGCTTCATGCCGAAGTTAATAACCGAGCCTACAAAAAATTTGAGTACCGCTCCTGCTGCGAGCAAAACGCCGATAAGGAGAAGATCTGATACGGTAAGCCCTTTTTTATTTTCGGTAAGAACGACTCTTTTTTCCATGATAAGCATCCTTTCTGCACATTTATTCTTTTTTCATTTGCCGCCCATGCCAGCGGTTTCGGTGTTTAGTTGGTATAATCGTGACATCGCGGCATAAGGCCGTCCATGGCAAATAAAAAAGTCTGTCCTTACGAAACAAGGACAGACATAAATATCTGCGGTACCACCTTCATTGATTAGTCCAAAACGGACAAATCCACTCTTACAAAAATGCCAACACATTTTCTGCCATTAACGCAGGCCTTCGTCTCAGATACTCGGGAGAAAATACCCTTTCACCTTGCCCTCAGTGGTCCATTTGCCAAGTTGCATTTCCGCAGGGTTTCCACCATTCCCCGCTCTCTGGAGGCGCATACCTTCGGTTTGATCTCCACTTCAATGGTTTTAGTAGATTATTCAGCTCAGCAGAGCGTAACATAGAAAAGTTTTCTTGTCAATATAAAATAATGGATTTTACGGATTAAGCGGATCAGAAATTGTTGCTGTAAAATGTTTGGGCTCTAGAAATTTGGATAGCTTAAAAAAGGAATTCTAAATAAATGGTCAGCTGTGATCTGAACTTCTTTCGGCATTTCAAGACTGTGCGAGGAGTTCTCTGCCTGCGAATCAGTGTACATTATTTACCAGTAAGGGACATCCTCTTTAGGATGTCTTTTTCATTTGTACCAGCATATAAATGAACTAAAACATTGCAGGTACAAAGGGGAGAGGGAGAGTGCAGGAACATATCAAAAGAAGAGCTTTAGATATTGGCAACTATATTATAGAATCAAGCTGTACAGTGCGGCAGACCGCACAAATATTCGGGGTATCCAAGTCGACGGTACATAAAGATGTAACAGAAAGATTGCCGTTGATTAACAAACGGCTTTCCTCTCAGGTCAAGCATGTCCTTGAAAGCAATAAAGCCGAGAGGCATATTCGGGGAGGAGAAGCAACCAAGAAGAAATACATGCATACGGAGGATTAGCTCCTGAAAGACCAGTCAGAAAATATAGGTCGTAAAAAACGGAAAGAAAGAGGAAAACATAAAATTACATCGAATAATATGAACGGAGTCATGAAAAAAATCTCCCCTAAAGGGAGATTTAATTTTAGCTGCCGCCCTGCATGTTAAAGCTTGGCGTCTGCCAAGTCTTTCTTATTTTCATGGGACAAGCCAATAGAATTGTGGAGTGAAAGGGGCAACACCTGATGTTTGGGACTGATCTTGGGATTGATTTAGGCACGGCGAGTGTTCTGGTCTATGCACAAGGCAGGGGTATCGTTTTGCACGAGCCTTCGGTCGTTGCGATTGATAAGAGCACAGGTAGAAGAATTGCGGTGGGGGAAGAGGCCAGAATGATGATTGGCAGGACTCCCGGAAGCATTACGGCTATCAGGCCGATGAGGGATGGAGTCATTGCAGATTATCAGACTACCGAAATCATGTTGAAATATTTACTCAAAAAAGCAGGAATAAAAAACTGGCCTTTTTTAAAAAATAGAGTTGTTGTCTGTATACCGTCGGGAGTCACCGAAGTTGAAGAAAGGGCTGTAAGACAAGCTGCTATGAAAGCCGGTGCCGGACAGGTCAAAGTAATTGAGGAACCTTATGCAGCTGCCCTGGGGGCTGGTATGGATATATACGGGCCCGAAGGAAACATGATCGTCGATATCGGCGGCGGAACGACAGATATTGCAGTAATCAGCCTGGGTGGAATCGTAACCAAAAAAAGCATCCGCATGGGCGGGGATAAACTGGATGAATCTATTATCAGGTTTATTCGGAGAGAATTCAATTTGATGATCGGGGAAAGAACAGCGGAAGATATCAAAATCAGAGTCGGCTGCGCCGTTCCGGAAGGGAAAACAGACGGCGCAGAGATCGATGTTAGAGGAAGGGATCTCATCACCGGACTCCCGAAGACCATTACGGTAGATTCAAAAATAACATATAAAGCGATGGAAGAATCACTGGAAGTAATTATAGCCGGAGTTAAAGATGTTCTGGAGCGTACGCCGCCGGAACTCGCTGCGGATATTATGAACAGAGGAATCGTACTCACCGGTGGAGGATCGATGGTGAATTCCCTGGATTTGAGGATTTCTAAGGAGACGGGACTTATTGTTACCCTTGCCGATCATCCGATTTCCTGTGTTGCTTTAGGGACAGGTAAAGTCCTTAAAAACAGTTTTAAGTGAGAATCCCGAGGATCAGAATGAAATCATTAGAAATATTGGGAACGCGTATCGACTCGGTTGGTTTGCATGACTGTCTTGAAGCCATCGAACACACAATTTCGCTGGGGCAGGAACTTCGGATTGTAACCGCAAATCCCGAATTAATTTATAAAGCTGAACATGATGCCGGTCTTCGGAAAGTCATCAATTCAGCTGGTCTTGTCGTACCGGATGGGGTAGGCGTCGTTTGGGCTGCTCGAAAACTTGGTTACCCGGTCAAAGAAAGAGTAACGGGCATCGACCTGACAGCAGGGATTTTCGGGGAAAGCAACCGTCACGGATGGAGAATATTTCTGTTGGGCGCGAAGCCGGGCATTGCGGAAAAAGTTATTCGGCAGCAGAGCCTGGGGTATCCGGAGATAGCCTTGGCGTGCCATCATGGCTATTTTACGCAGGCAGAAGAGCCCGAGATGATTGAGCAGATCAGGCAATTTGCACCGGATATTCTTTTGATTGGCTTGGGCGCCCCCAGGCAGGAATACTGGAATCATCAACATCCAGGGCTGGCTAAAGTAAGTATGGGTGTCGGGGGGTCATTCGACGTAATGTCCGGAGAAGTGAAACGTGCCCCTGGGATATTCCGGCAATCAGGGCTGGAATGGCTTTACCGGCTAATTAGCGAACCGGGCCGGATAAAAAGGCAAGTCGTACTTCCAATGTACCTTCTAAGGGTTTTGAAACAGAAATATTTTCCGGAACGTGGCTCCTAAAATAACAGATTAAATTAGTTAATCTTTATCGGTATAATCGATAATAATTACGAATGATGAAGCCTACTCTCAGATCACAATCAGCCGAGTTCCAATCAGACTATAAACAAAAGCTAAGTGGCCGTTTTACAACGCACTTAGCTTATTAATTTTTCATTATTTTCTCATAAAAAGCTATCGTATCCTGAACCATTTTTTCAACGGAAAAGAGGCTTGCTTTTTGCCTGGATCTCGCAGTCATTTCGGCAGAAAAATCCCTGTCCTTGAGCACCTTGCTGCAGGCCAGCGCCAGCGCCGCAGGGTCAGCCGGTGGAACGAGCAGGGCTTCTTTGTGGTCTTCCAGAAGTTCAGGGATCCCGCCGACCTTGGAAGCTATAATCGGGATTCCGGCTTGAGCGGCTTCCAGTAAAACCAGTCCCATTCCTTCGCTCAGGGAAGGAAATACAAACAGATCCATCGCCGGCAGGGCCTGCCAGGCTGAAGGCAGGTAGCCGGTCAGCGTAAATGGAAGTCCGGAAAGCTTCAGCTGTTCGGTTAGTTGATCATGAAGGGGGCCTTCACCAATGATGAGCAGGTGAAGGTTAGGGATTTCCGTAGTCAGCAATTTCATTGCTTCAATCAGATAAGATTGTCCTTTCACCGGGTGCAGACGACCAATCGTTCCGATAACAAGACAATGATCCGGGATTGACCATTGTTCACGGAAGGTCTTGAGCATTTGGTCTGGTTGCGTGAATGTAAATATTTCACTACCGTTATAGATTACGTTTACCGGCAAAGTTAATCCTTTCCTGTTCAGCCGGATGGCGGCGGATTGGCTAAGACTGACGGATACCGCAATAATACCGGCAGACCAGGGCAGGGTGAGGTTATCGACCCAGAGAGAAATCCTGCCTTTGAGGGAAGACGGATAATCGTATTCCGGCAGGCTGTGGATGGTTGAAATGCAGGGAATTTTGGTGAGTCTCGCGACGATCCGCCCCAGAAGGTTACCCCTTGTGCCATGGGCATGGATTAACGCAATCTTATGTTTGCGGCAGAAAGCAATAATGGTAGGCAAAGGGGAGAGGTCAAAAGGGAACAGCATGGGGAATATTTCAGATGGGATGCCGAAAGACTGTGCGCATGATGCCAGCACAGAGCCCTTGGCCAGACATCCCAAAAAAGGATTCACGTTTTGCCTGTCCAGATTTTTCAGAAGATTCAGAACGTTCTGCTCAGCCCCCCCGATCTCGCCGCCCCCAATCAGATGAAGAACATTAATCGACATAGATTGCCTCCTCCAAAGCCTTTGGCATAATATTTCTCTGCTGTTATAAATATGATAGAGAAATATGATTGGACTTGCAAGTCCTGCGGAGGATTAAGGTGAATGACGGGAGGACAGAAAATTTCCTAAGTGTGTTTATGTTTTTGGGTATGATATGCCACGGGATTTTCTTTATCCGGGAGTGGCTTGTCTTGGGTGCTGTCTTAATATTCTACACGATTGTTCACTGGAAACAAGTTTGTCTTATAACGGTCGTCGCCAAAAATTTTTTTCGTAATCCGGTGAGCATTTTTTTGCTGCTGAGCCTTTTTTCGCTGGCGGGATTATTCAGTCCAGTCAGGGCAATTGACGGCTGGCTGGAAGCGTTCCGCTGGCTGGTATATTTATCCGTTTATTTATGGGGAATACAGCTGGCGGCTGCCGGGGAAGCAAATAGGTTTTTAAACAGAATGACATGGCTGACAATTTTGGCGGTGGTACTGTCCTGGCTGCCCGGAAGTGAAAATATCTGGCTGCCGCCTGGCCCGCCGGAAGAAGGGCGCTATGCCTTCTGTTTCGGATATCCAAATTCTGCTGCAGCTTTTCTTGTGTGCCAATTAATGGTAATATTGAGAAAAAGGAAATTTAACCCATTTTTCTTGTTGCTGCTGGGGATAAGTATTCTATCCACAGGATCAAGGGCTTCGGTGCTGCTGCTTTTGTTGTTTATTCCGATTCTATTGCTAAAAAAGAGAGCTTTAACTCAAAAGAATATTATAAATATGGGCAGCATCAGAACTGTAACCGAAAAGCGTTCTCAGGTGTCAGTCGGAATAATACTTTTTGTGTGTTTGATCATTGTCCTTTACCCTGCAGTTTCAAGTATACAGGTGCCCTTCAGTCATTTATGTTCCTGGACAAATACCAGCCTGGCGGAAAGAATTGCGTATTACGCTGACAGTATCCGGCTTGCCAGAGATGCATATTTTCTGCCGCAGGCGGGAGGATGGCTCGGTTTTTCCTTTATTCAAACCACTCCTTATTGGACATTGGATACCCATTCTTCATTTTGTCGGGTGCTTTTAAATCAGGGGATCATTGCCGTCTTGTTCTTAATGCTTTGGGCCTGGCAAGGACTTAGGAGCTTTGTCCAGGACCTTTGGAACGGGGATAATCTCGGAACGATCTGCACAAAAGCAGCAGCTCTATTTTTGGGACTGCACAGCCTGATTGATGTGGATATGTCTTTTGGGATGATCGGCATCTTGTTTTGGCTGCTGGTCGGGATGAATACCGGGGAAAAAGCAGAGAATCAGAAGAAGATAAGAACCGCCTTGCTTAGCTGAAGCATATGATAGGAATAATCAGAAGAATGAATGATTTACGGCAAAGGCAGGTCAGGTACATGATGCTTATCTATGGGGTATTGGTGGTAGGTTTGATTATTCTTTGGCTATGGGCAGGACAATATGAGTGGGAGCTTCCGGATGCCCTGTCTGAACGGATTGAGGCTTTTGGAACAAATAAATCGCGGCAGGTGAAGACAATCACTGACAATGTGATTTTGGCTATTGAGGCCAGGGAATTTGACCATGAGGATATTGAAAAAGAAATTTACATGGTCAGAAAAACACGAAACAGGCAGGAGGGGATGATTGTCAGCATAGAGCTGCCGCAGGAGAATGCCAATATTCCTAAAGACGAGCAGGAAAGAACCAAGACCCGTCTGGAAAGACGTTTTCCTGGCCTGATGGTTCAATATACTCAGAAAGGATAAGGACAAAAGCGTGCTTTTCTACATTTTAGCCAAAGACAATGAAGAATTCTGTTTTTCTCCACTGCCTTCTGCGGGCCTGATCCTGGGAGGGTGGACAAGGTATTTGAGCCCTGGGTTGCCGTTAGAAAAGCTGCTGGCCATCACAGCAGAGCTGCCTGATAAAAAACCAACAGTGCAACCAGTAAGCGCCCAACCAGCCACGCCGCCATTTTCACCGGTGCTGCCATCAGCACCAGTCATAAACAGGGACTTTGAAAATAAGCTTGCCCAAAAGCTAACAAAGCGTATGAAAAAAGAAAATATGGGTGTTCGAGAGAAGGTTTGGTGGCAGAATATTAGCCGGGAGGCCTTGCCGGAGGCATTCAATATTGAAGTACTGCAGAATGAAACCATATACCAAAAATTCCTAAGAATGGCGGAGGGCAGGCAGCTTGCCGAGAATGAGTTTTGGATTGTGGAGAAGGAGCTCGGCGTTAGTACGAAGGAACTTCTGGGCTTCATGCAAAAAGCTGTGCAGAGTGGAAATGCAGCGTGGCTGCCGATTTTTGAACAGGTTCGATCCACGTATTTCTGCCGGCGCTGCGGAAGCAGTCATTATGAAGAATGGCCATCACTGTATGGCGATACATATACCTGCCTTGACTGTCGGGAAATTGGACCGCTCAATTCTCTGCAAATTCTTTTTAGGCTTCATTCCGTCGATGTTGTGGGTCAAACACAGATGGATACGGATAAGTGTGAACCAGATCAAACTGTCCGGAATTATAGTCTGGAATTTACTTTTGCGCAGGAAAAGACAGCCGGAGAGCTTTGGCAGCAGGTGCACCGGCAAAAAGCAAAAGAAACGCTGCTTTGGGCCGCTTGCGGTGCTGGAAAAACAGAGGTTTGTTTCCCTTTAATCGACAGTTTTTTGCGTCAAAATAAGAAGGTTCTTTTTGCGGCACCTAGACAGGACGTTGTGCATGATGTCCAGCCTCGTTTGCAGAAAAATTTTTTGGAATACAATATCAAAATTCTAAGTGGAGCGCTGCCGCAGGATATGGAGCCCTCAAAGCTAACCGTCGCAACAACGCATCAGGTTCTGAGATTCTATCAGGCTTTTCACTTGATTATTCTTGATGAGACTGACGCCTATCCGTATGAAGGAAGCAGCGTCCTGGAATATGGAATCAGACAGGCGTTAAGGCCAGATGGGCAAATTATCTGTCTGACAGCGACACCATCTGCAAAAATTCTATCACGGGTCAAGAGCCGGGAATGCACGATTGTCAGACTCCCTGCTAGACATCATGGCTTTCCTGTTCCGGTCCCTGAATGGCAAAAAAATAGATTGACCGGGGATCGTTCGGTGGTTAAATTAAAAAAAATATTGCTGGAATTAATTACGGACGGTCCGATTCTGGTCTTTGTCCCCACAGTTGCGTTGGTTAAAGAATGGACGGGTGTGCTGAAAACAGCTTTTGGCGATCTGTGCGTGGAGGGAAGCTGGAGCTCAGATGCTGCAAGGAGAAAAAAAACCGTACTTTTCAGGCAGGGCGATATTGATATTTTTGTCTGTACATCCATTTTAGAAAGAGGCATAACCATCAAAGGTGTACAGGTTGCAGTTTTATTTGCGGATCATGCCCTCTATGATGCGAGGGCTTTGGTCCAGATGGCCGGCAGAACGGGCCGGAGTGCAGAATGTCCGGTTGGAAGAGCTGTTTTTATTTATGCCAAACAAACCCGGGCCATGATCGAGGCCAATCGCTGGATTCAGGACCAGAATAGGCTAGCTGAAGAATGGGGCTGTCTGAATGGTTGATCTATTCTCGAAACTTAAAGAAAACGCAGCGCTTTTGTGGTATGAAAAGACAGCGTATTGTCTGCTTTGCGGCAATGTATCAGCCGAACCGGTCTGTCTGATTTGTCAGCAGACCTACTTCTTTCCGGATTTGCCTCGCTGCGATTCTTGCGGCAAAATTCTTGCCGAGACCAAAACACGTTGCCGAAATTGTGAAACAGGAAAAGGCCCGAAAAGATTGGATAAGGTAACCTGCCTGGGTCATTACAAAGGTGCCTGGAAAGAACTGGTCCAGCAAATTAAATATAAGGGACAGCCATATTTGCTGGCGTCTCTGGCAGAAATGATCATACCATGGGTAATCCGCAGCTTGCCGCCTCCTGACCTAGTGATTCCGGTACCGATGCATCGGGACAGGCTGGCTCAAAGAGGATTCAATCAAGCAGAGGTGCTGGCCTCAATCATCAGTAGACAGCTGGTAATTCCCTATCAGAATCTGCTTGACCGAATGAAGGATACAATTCCTCAGACTACACTTGGACGCAGACAAAGGCTACGGAACCTCCGGGACGCCTTCTCAGTTAAACCCGATTACAGTGATCTCAGGGAAATTGTCTGGCTGATTGATGATGTGGTGACAACAGGCTCAACACTCGAAGAATGCGCCGGGGTACTAAAAAAGAATGGGGTAAAAAAGGTCTATGCTTTTTGTCTTGGCGCGGGTAAAGAAGAATAAGACAATTTGCCGAAGAAAAATTATTTTTTACAGAAAATTGCAGAATAAAGACAAAAATAGGACTATTGTACTAATCGATGGACTGCTCACAATTTTATCCACCAATAAAAATGAAAATATACGCCAAAAAGTAAAGTTATCAACATTATCCACAATTTGTTGTGTATAACTTCAATAAACCGAAATGCTAGTCTCATATTAACCCGAAATCCCATATATCCTGACGGCAAATTTTTCGCAATACTGCGTTATCTACTGTTTCTTGCTATCCATGGCACCGTGGTATTAGTCCATCCCTGGACGTCAGTGCGCCTGGGTATGCCTCGATCCTTCAATAGCCATGGATGGCCATTATATATCATTTTAAGGTTAACAAGATACTGCTTCTCAGGATGTTTTCAGTTTGTTAAGGTAATAATACTTCTAGACAAAGATAAAATATGGCAGGAATTTAATTAGAAAAGATGAATTATAATACTATATCAGGCGAAAGGGGTTGAGACTATGAATATCAATGTTCGAGGCAAGCAAATGAAAATAACGGACGCGCTGAAGGATTATGTTGAAAAAAGAGTCCGTAAGCTGGAGAAGTACTCCGATGATTTTCTCGATATTCAAGTCATGCTGTCCGTAGAAAAAGAACGTCAAAAAGTTGAGGTTACTGCCCCGCTGAACGGATTTCTCCTGAGAGGTGAGGAAGAAACAGATGATATGTATTCCTCCATCGACCTGGTAGTGGATAAGCTGGAACGCCAAATGGAAAAATACCGCAAGCGTATTGGGAAAAAGAGAATAAAATCCGCGAAGGAGGAGCCGAGCTATATCCTCGATGATGATGAAGAAATCTTTGATAATAATAGCATTGTAAAAACGAAAAAGTTTTCAGCTAAGCTTATGTCGATTGACGAAGCAGTGATGCAGATGGACCTGATCGGACATAATTTTTTCGTATTTGCCAATGCAGATACGGAGCAGATAAATATTGTTTACCGGCGCAAACACGGCGGTTATGGCTTACTGGAGCCGGAATACTAAAACAGATGAACGACTCAGGTTTATTAATCGCATATCCTGAGCAAAAAAGTGTCCCGCCTATGCGGGATATCTTTTTGCTCAGATTGAACCTTCAGTAAGACAGTGATAGAATAATCATATTAAGCACACCGCGCAAGGTGAAAGGTGGACCAAAATGGGTTTTTTAAAAAATTTGATTGATGACAACGCCAGAGATATAAAAAAGTACCAAAAGAAAGTTGATAAAATCAATCAGCTGGAACCATCTATACAGGTGCTCTCTGATGATGAACTCAGAGCAAAAACAGTAGAATTCAAGGAAAGACTGGAACAGGGCGAGACATTGGATGATCTTTTGCCGGAAGCCTTTGCAGTCGTCAGGGAGGCTTCAAAAAGAGTTCTCGGACAGCGGCACTATGATGTTCAGCTTATCGGCGGAATGGTCCTTCACGATGGAAGAATCGCTGAAATGAAGACAGGGGAAGGCAAAACGCTGGTTGCAACCTTGCCTACGTATCTAAATGCCTTAACCGGGCTGGGTGTCCATGTTGTGACGGTTAACGATTATCTGGCTACCCGTGATGCCAACTGGATGGGACAGGTTTATAACTTCCTTGGTTTATCCGTTGGTTTGATCGTGCATGGTCTTACGCACGAACAACGGCGGACTAGCTATAATGCCGACATTACGTATGGCACGAATAATGAATTCGGATTCGACTATCTAAGAGATAATATGTCCGTCAATCCTGCCGCTGTCGTCCAACGGGAGCTCAATTATGCCATTGTGGACGAAGTTGACTCGATTCTGATCGATGAAGCCAGGACACCACTGATTATTTCCGGAGAAGCTGATAAACCTACAGAGCTGTATTACCGAGTTGCAAAGGTTGTCCCCCGCCTTAAACCGGAGGAAGACTATCATGTTAATGAAAAAGACAGAGTTGTAACATTGACGGAGAATGGGGTATCCAGGGTTGAAACCATGCTTGGGGTGGATAACTTATACGATGACCTGCACAATGAAGTTGCGCATCACGTCAATCAGGCTTTGAAAGCGCATACCCTGTTCAAGCGTGACCGCGACTATGTGGTGAAGGATGGCCAGGTTATTATTGTTGATGAATTTACAGGCCGCTTAATGTTTGGACGCAGATACAGCGAGGGACTTCATCAAGCGATTGAAGCCAAGGAAAACGTCAAGATTGAGAGAGAGTCTCAGACGCTGGCAACCATTACGTTTCAAAACTTTTTTCGGATGTTTAAGAAACTTGGCGGCATGACTGGTACCGCGAAAACGGAAGAACAAGAATTTATTAATATTTACAGGTTGGACGTCGTAGAAGTGCCGACAAATCTTCCAATGGTCAGACAGGATCTGCCTGATGTTATCTACAGGACGGAAGAGGGCAAGTTTAACGCCGTAGTTGCGGACATTGCGGAGAAGAATGCCAAGAGTCAGCCAGTACTTGTTGGAACGATTTCCATTGAAAAATCCGAGAAGCTCAGCGACATGCTAAAAAAGAAAGGTGTTCCGCACCAGGTGCTAAATGCTAAGTTTCATGAACTGGAAGCCCAGATCGTCGCCAAGGCGGGGGAACCGGGTATGGTAACCATTGCAACCAATATGGCAGGCAGAGGAACAGATATTGTTCTTGGGGAAGGCGTCAAAGAACTTGGCGGATTGCATATTATCGGAACGGAAAGGCATGAATCCCGCCGGATTGATAATCAGCTGCGGGGACGTTCCGGACGTCAGGGTGACCCGGGATCTTCCCAGTTCTATATTTCGCTTGATGATGATTTGATGCGGCTTTTCGGTGGCGACAATATTGCAGGACTGATGGACAAACTCGGGATGGATGATAGTGTTCCTGTCGAATCCAGAATTGTGAGCCGCAGTATTGAAACAGCCCAAAAGAGAGTCGAAGGCAGAAACTTTGACATCCGTAAACACGTGCTGAATTATGACGATGTCATGAACAAGCAGCGTGAGATTATCTACTCACAGCGCAGATCCGTTCTTACAGGAGAAAACCTTAAGGAACAGGTAATGGAAATGATTGAAAAAGTCATTGCTGATACCATTGCACGTTACAGCGGAAACAGTCCGTATCCGGAAGAATGGGATATGGTCAGTTTCCTAGATTATGTCGACAATGTTATTTTACCTGATCATGAATTTACACCTGAACAGATTGGTAATTTAGCTAAAGAAGAAGTTGAAGAGCTATTGATTGACGGTATACATGAATTATATGAGAGCAGAGAAGCCCAGTACGGTTCAGAGCTTATGCGCCAAATTGAAAGAGCAGTAGTCCTTCAGGTTGTAGATACCCGTTGGAAGGAACACCTTGATGCGATGGACAGCCTTCGGGAGGGGATTGGTTTAAGAGCTTACGGACAGCGTGATCCGCTCCT
This sequence comes from Dehalobacter sp. MCB1, assembly GCF_003590275.1. NCBI lineage: Bacteria > Bacillati > Bacillota > Clostridia > Eubacteriales > Desulfitobacteriaceae > Dehalobacter > Dehalobacter sp. MCB1. The sequence continues at coordinate 130,556 of NZ_LXPC01000012.1, forward strand.
TGAATACAAGAATGAAGCTTTTGATATGTTTCAGGGCATGGTAGAATCCATCCAGGAGGACGTCGCTACTTATATCCTGAGAGTAACGCCTCGGATTACAACGCAGGTCCCTGAACAGGCACAAAAGGTCTCAGAGAACCGTTATGAGGAAGAACAGGAACATATCAAAAAGCCCCGTAAAATCGGGGAGCAGATTGGCCGGAATGATCCCTGTCCTTGCGGAAGCGGGAAGAAATATAAAAAATGTTGCGGAATCAACAGCTAAATAAAGTATTGACAAAACAGATTTGTTTTACTTTAATAAGCTTTGGAAAAAATAATCTAGGGGTGGAAAAATGCTCACCGATTGGAAGAAAGAAATTGAGAATCTAAAAATGCGTTTAGCAGATTTGAGGGTTTCTCTTTGACGTTGCTGGCCGTCAGATAAAGATTGCCAAGCTTGAGGACGAACTCAACAAACCTGGCTTCTGGGATGACCCTTCTGCAGCGCAAAAGGTTATGCAGGAATTGACCCGAGAGAAGGATAAGGTTACGGTTCATCAACAGCTTCAGGAACAGATTGAGGACATTGCTGGGCTCTGGGAGCTGGCTGTAGAGGAAGACGATATCTCTTTGGAACCGGAAATTGAAAACACCATTGTTGAATTGAAAAACACGTTTGCTGATTTGGAGCTTGAGATCTTGCTCAGCGGGCCTTATGACCGTAATAATGCGATTATAACGTTGCATTCCGGTGCAGGCGGGACAGAATCCCAAGATTGGGTACAGATGCTGTACAGGATGTATGTACGCTGGGGTGAACGCCGGGGATTTAAAGTCGAGACGCTTGATCTTCTCCCGGGAGAAGAAGCAGGTATTAAAAGTGCGACATTTTCATTAGCCGGGGAAAATGCCTATGGCTATACCAAATGTGAGAAAGGGGTACACCGTCTGGTGCGTATCTCTCCTTTTGACGCCTCCGGACGGCGGCACACTTCCTTTGCCTCAGTCGATGTGATTCCCGAAGTCACTGATGATACGGAAATAACCATTGATGCTGAAGATTTAAAGGTGGACACGTACCGTTCAGGCGGAGCCGGCGGGCAGCATGTTAATAAAACGGACTCGGCAGTCCGGATCACCCATCTTCCTACCGGAATTATTGTTCAGTGTCAGAGCGAACGCTCACAGATTCAGAACAGGGCTTATTGCATGCGGGTTCTTCAGGCAAAGCTTTTAGAATTAAAGCGAAAACAACAGGAAGAGGAAATATCTGAGGTCCGTGGAGAGCAAAATGATATTGCCTGGGGGAGCCAGATTCGGTCTTATGTCTTTCATCCATACAGCATGGTTAAAGACCATCGGACCAGCTATGAAACTGGGAATGTCAATGCGGTGATGGACGGGGAAATTGATCCATTCATTTCGACGTACCTTCAGCATATCGTCGGACAGAATAAATAACTCGGAACAAAGGATCGGAACAAAGCAAAGGAGGACCCTTATAACATGTCACATTTAAAAAAAATCGCTTGCAGAATACGTCAGGACATCATCGAAATGCTGCTAAAAGCTAAATCAGGCCATCCTGGCGGCAGCCTTTCGGCCGCAGATATCCTTGCTGTCTTATATTTCCGAATCATGAATATTGATCCGGCCAATCCTGGATGGTCCGAGCGGGATCGTTTCGTGCTCAGTAAAGGGCATGCTGCCCCGGTACTATATGCAGCCTTGGCGGAGAAAGGATATTTTTCGCGCGAAGAACTGCAGCATCTTCGGCAGACCGGGCACTTTCTTCAGGGGCACCCGGATATGAAAAAGGTCCCGGGAGTCGATATGTCCACAGGTTCTCTGGGACAGGGTATTTCAGCGGCAGTCGGTATGGCCCTAGCCGGCAAAATGGATCAAAAAACCTACAAAGTATATTGCCTCGTAGGTGATGGTGAAATGAATGAGGGTCTGGTTTGGGAAGCGGCAATGGCGGCAGCCCATTATCAGCTCGATAATTTGATTGGCATTCTCGACTTTAACGGGCTTCAAATTGACGGGGCAACGGAAAAAGTCATGAATTCTTCTCCACTTGCCGACAAATGGAGAGCCTTTGGATGGAATGTTTTGGAGATTAATGGTCATGACATTCAAGCACTGACGGATACCCTGGAAGCAGCGAAACAAGTGCAGGGCAAACCGACAATGATTATCGCCAAAACCATTAAAGGAAAAGGGGTATCCTTTATGGAAAACCAGGCGGGCTGGCATGGAAATGCACCCAGTCCTGATCAAGCGGAAGCAGCCCTGGCTGAACTGAGAGGTGAAAACTAATGGCAGAGATGTTTGATCTGAATAAAGCGCAAAAAGTTGCAACAAGAGATGCCTACGGAAAAACGCTTGTGCAGCTTGGCGAGGAGAATAAGGATATTGTTGTTTTGGATGCCGATTTGTCCAAATCAACAAAAACGGCTGATTTTGCCAAGGTCTTTCCGGAGCGTTTTATCAACATGGGGATAGCCGAACAAAATTTAATGGGGGTTTCTGCAGGGCTGGCAGCGGCGGGCAAAATTCCTTTTGCGAGTACCTTTGCAATCTTTGCGACAGGAAGGGCCTTCGAACAGATCAGAAATTCCATCGCTTATCCGAAACTCAATGTGAAGATTGCGGCTACTCATGCGGGAATCAGTGTAGGTGAAGACGGTGCCTCCCACCAAGCGGTGGAGGATGTGGCGCTGATGCGTTCGGTGCCGAACATGACAGTACTGGTTCCTGCTGACGCAGAGGAAACGAGTCAGGTCATCAAAGCCGCTGCAGCTTACCAGGGTCCTGTCTATATTCGGCTCGGCAGACTGGCGTTACCGGTGCTCTTTGAGTCTGCTTCCTATCAGTTTGAGATTGGCAAGGCCAATGTACTGAAAGACGGCAAAGATGCTGTCATAATTGCAAATGGACTTATGGTGGCGGAAGCGCTGAAGGCCGCGAATGAACTTAGCGGGCAGGATTTCAATGTTGCGGTTGTCAATTGTGCTTCTGTTAAGCCGCTGGACAAACAGACCATTATCCAAATGGCGCAACGAACCGGAGCGGTTGTCACTGCAGAAGAGCATAGTATTATTGGCGGGCTTGGAAGTGCTGTGGCAGAAGTATTAAGCGAAAATTGTCCTGTTCCACTCTGCCGGATCGGGATCAATGATGTTTTTGGGGAGTCCGGTCGTCCGGATGAATTGCTGGTGAAATATCATCTTACAGCAAAAGACATTATCGAAGCTGTAAAACGAGTCATTGCCAAAAAATAAAGAGCTTCAGAACAAATATAAGCAGGATATTCCTAAAGAGGAGTATTCTGCTTTTTACTTTTGCTCAATTTGTTCTTTCAATTGCCGTCATTTGTCAATATATTCATTTTTTACACTATTCGTTTAACAATTGTGGAATGCATTTCTGAGATTTTGCCATTTTTCAGGAAATGTTTAATTTTTTTAGTTGTCTTAGACAGGAAAATAACACAAAATGTCGAAGAATTAAGTGTTAATAGGCTTCCGGAGGACAATGAATGATTAAGCTAAAGAATGTTTCTAAAATTTATCCGAATGGTGCCCGTGCTCTGTTCGGCGTCAATCTAGACGTTGCTAAGGGAGATTTTCTATTTCTGGTTGGTGCCAGCGGGGCTGGCAAATCGACACTGATCAAACTGCTCTACCGGGAAGAAATTGCCACGCGGGGACAGGTACTTATCGATAATGTTAATCTTGTCAGAATGTCTTCCAGCCATGTGCCATTGATCAGAAGAAAAATTGGTGTTATTTTTCAGGATTTCAAGCTGCTCCCGGCAAAAACCGTGTTTGAAAACGTTGCTTTTGCCCAGCAGGTTATTGGTAAAAGTATGAAAGAAACCAGAGATAATACGAATACGATTTTGGATTTGGTTGGCCTTGCTAAGAAAAAGAATGCCTTCCCTTCCGAACTTTCAGGAGGCGAACAACAGCGCGTTTGCATTGCCAGAGCGCTGGTCAACAAACCCGCTTTGCTGGTTGCGGATGAACCCACAGGGAATCTCGACGTCGATACTTCCTGGAGTATCATGGAACTGCTGAACCATGTCAATAAGCTGGGTACCACGGTCGTGATGGCAACACATGCCAGGTACATTATTGAACAAATGAATAAGAGGGTAATAAAGATTGAAGAAGGCAGGATTGTTGATGACAGCATAGAGGGGGCATATAAAATTGTCACTTAACTCAGCAAAATATGTTCTAATCCAGTCTCTGGTATCATTGAAACGAAATTTCTGGCTCAGTGCCGCATCCATTTTAACAGTGATGATTTCTTTAACAATCCTTGGTTATTCGGTTTTCTTTTTAGTCAACACATCGAACATTGCCGAGACTTTTGAATCCCAGGTAGAAATTGCCGTGTTTTTAAATGATCATCTGGAGACAGCACAAATTACCGATTTAAAAAGTCAGATTCAAAAACTTGAAGGTGTCGCAACCGTTACGGTTACCACTAAAGATCAGGCTATTATAGAATTTCAGGAATCTATGGGTTCCGACTCTCTTCTGGAGGATTTGGGCGGAGTGAACCCATTTCCGGATAAGATTACAATTACAACGACCGATGCCCGTCTCGTCAAAGACATCACTTCCCAGGTAAGTGGGTTAACCGGAGTCGAAAAAGTCCGTTATGGACAGGGCTTTGTTGAAAAACTGATTGTCTTTACTCAGTGGCTTCGCTGGGTTGGGATTGGCGTTGTTGCCGCATTTACCTGTGCTTCTTTCTTCTTAATTGTTTTAAATATTAAAACCAATGTAAATTCAAGAGAGAAAGAGATTCAAATCATGCGCCTGGTTGGTGCCAGCAAATCCTTTGTCCGTTGGCCTTTTATTATCGAAGGGATTGTCATCGGTATGGTCGGGGCAATCCTGGCCGTTGCGCTGGTTGGGTCTACCTATACTTGGCTCCTTCAGTATATTATATCGACCTTGAGTTTCCTGCCTGTTGTCAGCAGTCAACAGTTCATTATCAATGTGCTTTTGCTGATGGTTCTGGGCGGAGTTTCCATGGGATTTCTGGCAAGTGCGTTCTCTGTACGAAAATTTTTGAACCTTTAAAATAAGTTTTCTATGGTTTTAGACGTCAAAGGTTAACGAGCTTTGAGTTTTATTTGGGAGGAATGGCGTAAAATATGATTAAAAAGACAAGACCGGCTGTTTTGTTGATTGTTTTAACCCTAATGGTTACTTTCAATTTTCCTGTGACCGCGGATGAACTGTCTGATGCCCTTAAGCAGCAGGAAAAGATTCTTAATCAGCAGAAAAACGCGGAAGGAAGCCTGAAGAGCCTGACAACTAAAGCTCAACAAATGGAGAAACAGATTCAGCAGCTGACAACCCAGATTTCTGATGCTGAAGTGGATCTGGATCAAAAAGAAAACGCCTATGCGAATGCCCAGGAAGAAGTAACGGCGATTCAAGCGGAAGTGACAGCCAAGCAGCAGGAACTGAAAGGAAGACAAGATACCCTGCGCAGTCGGGTACGCGCGATCTATGAAGAAGGTCAGGTAAACTATCTGGAAGTTCTATTCCAATCCACAGATTTATCCGACTTCATTTCCAGAGTAGAATATCTAAGCTGCCTAGTTGAAAATGATCAAACCATTTTAAGCGATATTCGCGTTCAGAAACAGGATTTAGATGAAAAAAAGGAACTTCTAGTCGCTAAAATGGATGAGGCGGAGAACTTAAAACAACAGGCGGAAGCAGCAAGGAATTATTTGGACAGCAGCAAGTCAAAAAAAGAAGTAGCACTCGCTGAGAATAAGGAGGATCAGGAAGCGCTGCTCGAACAAATTGATAAGCTGGAGAAGGACTCCAAAGCACTTGAGTCAAAAATTCGTGAATTGCAGAAGAATAACACCGGAGGAGTTACTGGGACAGTTAGTGTCTGGCCTGCTCCAGGATACAAGTATATTACCAGTACTTTCGGATACAGGGTTCATCCGATAACAAAACAGTATAAACTGCACACCGGCGTTGATATCGGTGCACCATACGGGGCGAAGATTGTAGCAGCAGGATCCGGTACGGTGATCTTTTCCGGTTGGTACGGCGCCTATGGAAATGCCATTATTATCGACCATGGTAATGGAATTTCAACGCTTTACGGCCATATGTCTTCAAGGGCAGTTGCAGTCAAGACAACAGTGGTAGCCGGCCAAACAATCGGTTATGTTGGATCAACAGGATGGAGTACCGGGGCTCACCTGCATTTTGAAGTGCGTAAAGACGGCACTCCGACGAACCCGATGGCCTATTTTTAATCAATTGGACTTAACTTGTACAAGTCTGCATATACTAACAAAGAATAAATGAGTTTGATAGGGAAGTGGACGTTTGTTCAACCGTTTGAATTGGAAAAAAGCTTTTATACAGGCCGCCGCAGTCGGCCTGATATTTTGTCTGGGGCTGGCACTTGTTGTTGGTGGATTTGTACTGGCCAATTATGATCACCTTGGAAGGCTTATGCGGGTGGTCTATCTTATTGACACCCAGTATTTAAATGGAACATCCCGTGCGGGACTCGTTGACGGGGCAATCGAAGGGATGGTCAGTTCGCTGGACCCGTATTCATCTTTCCAGGATGCCGAGGAAAACAAAGTGCTGATGAATTCGATCCAGGGTACCTTTGGGGGGATCGGTGTACATTTAAGTACGGCAGATCCGGAAAAATTAGTTGTTATGCGTCCGATCAAAGGTTCTCCAGCTGAAAGGGCAGGACTCGAAGCGGGAGATATTATCACCAAAATTGACGAGACCGATGTTTCCACGATCAGCCAAGATGAAGCAGTCGCGATTTTAAGAGGAGAGCCCGGGACCAAGGTGACGGTTAAAATTTACCGGCCGAAGACGAAGACAGAATTTACTGTAAGTCTTATCCGTGACTATATCAATGTTCCGACGGTTGAAGGGATCTCCCTGCCGGGAAGGCCTGATATCGGGCTGATTGATATCTCCAGTTTCAATATGAATACAGGAGATGAACTTGAGAAGGTTTTACAGAAGATGGATCTGACTAAATATAAGGGTTTAATTATTGATCTTCGTTATAATTACGGAGGAGAAGTCAATGCCGCAATTAAAGTAGCAAGTTTTTTGGTGCCGGAGGGGCCGATTGTTCACATCGTGAATAGAAACGCCGTCGTAGATACGAAAGAATCGACTGCTGAATATATCGATATGCCCATTGTCATTTTAACCAACGAATATACAGCCTCAGCAGCAGAAATTGTATCCGGGGCAGTCAAGGATTACGGAAGCGGGACTTTGGTTGGGACGAAGACGTATGGCAAGGGTGTCGTGCAGACGGTATTTACCCTTGATGGCAACACCAGCGTAAAGCTGACGACGGACAAATATTTGACACCGAAAAAAAATGATATTAATAAATTGGGAATCGAGCCCGATGTTGAAGTCGAACTTAAAGAAGGAGAAAAGCCTACCATCCTTCCCACCGAGCCTGTCTTCGACAGTCAGCTGAGCAAGGCGGTTGAAGCCCTGCTGCAGAAAATTCAGTAGGATAGAATAGGATACAGTATCTTTATTCAGCCAAATGGAAAACGTCAAAGGTGTTTTTCTCTAAACAGAATCCGCAGCGGAACGAATGATTAAACCCGTTCTGCTGCGGATTTATTTAACGAGCAATCTCATCCTAGTAATACATTCTTAAAATAAACATACACATAGAGAGTTAAAGCAGATCTGCTTATTATCCCTATGATCAGTCTGACACAGTTTCGCTGTGGGCGAAGCACGCCGGCTGTTCCATTTGCATAGAATATCTCACAGACATTATTGAACTGGAGGAATCATCATGGGGAATACAAGTGAGATTCGTCACTATTATATTGAGGCATTCACGCCTTACGGTTACGTATCACTGCTGCCGGAACTGCTGAAAGAAATTAAATATACATATCTTCTTACGGGCGGTCCGGGTACCGGAAAATCAACCATGATGAAGCTCATCGGCATTCAGCTAATTGACCGTGGAAATGATATTGATTATATCAGGTCGATTAGGGAAGCCGATTCAGTTGCCGGTCTGTATCTGCCCAAGCATAAAATATGCTTACTCGATAAGAATGAATTTAACTGGCAATCAAACTTTAGCGGTCCATACCACCGTGAAATTGATTTTTCTTCCTTCTGCCGCCAGAGCAGACTGGAAGAGTACAGTCCAAAAATCAGTCAGCTCGGAGCAAGTCTTGCTGACATTGAGCAGGACATCATTGCCCAGCTTGGAAAAGACTATGTGCCAAAAAAAGAAAAGGAATATGAGGAGGATGGGTCCGCCTGTCAAGACAAAACCAGGAACATGGACACTGTCCTGTCTTTGGCCTGGAAAGGCGATCAGCAAGGCGGCCAGCAAGGTGATGACTCGCCGCATATTGATGAGATCACGCGAATCCTTTCCAGAATAAAAGCAAACAATCTGTCGTTTTATTTTCTCCATAGCCTTCAATTAGAGGGGTGGCTAAATCTTGCTCCGAGATATATTCGGGATTTTGACCGGATTTGCCTGGACGGCGAAGAGTCAGCTCACCTTCTGCGGGTACTGCTCGAAGAGGTTAAATGCCTGGGGCAGGCCATGGAAATCATTGTTCATCCGCTAAAACCGTACACAATCATCGGTCTGCTCTTCCCGGAAAAGAACCTGGCTGTCTGGAAAGGCAATCCCTGCCGGATTGAAGAGCAGGGTTTCCGGATGGGTCACAGTACGGAGCTGATAGCTATTCTTGAACAATACAGAAAGAAGCGCCTCGAATTAAAAAATTTAATTAATGACTCCGTGAATTTCAGGGGATTGGACCATTTTCGCAGCGAGCTCCTGAGCAGTATTTTGACGGACCTCCATCAAGGATGAAAGAAAAATGCGGGAATAAGAACAAAATGATATAATAAATATACTGTCTTTGATGGAGGGATATTCTATGGAATTTCAACTGCGGGCTCCTTATAGTCTTTCCGGAGATCAGCCCCAGGCAGTGGACAAGCTTGCTGAAGGCGTCCTTGCCGGCAAAAAACACCAGACGCTGCTGGGGGTTACCGGATCAGGCAAAACATTTACGATGGCCAGCATTATCGAACGCGTTCAAAAGCCCACCCTGGTTCTGGCACATAACAAGACGCTGGCCGGACAGCTGTACTGCGAGTTTAAGGAATTTTTCCCAGAGAATGCGGTTGAATATTTTGTCAGTTACTATGATTATTATCAGCCGGAAGCTTATGTTCCATCCAATGACCTCTATATTGAAAAAGACGCTTCTATTAATGAGGAAATAGAAAAGCTGCGGCATTCGGCCACAGCAGCTTTGTTTGAAAGAAGAGATGTCATCGTTGTTGCCAGTGTTTCCTGCATCTATGGTATGGGATCCCCGGACGAGTACCGGGATATGGTTCTGTCTTTGCGGCAGGGCCAGGAAATAGAGCGCAATCAGATGCTGCGCAAGCTGGTTGAAATCCAGTACGATCGGAATGATACTGCCTTTTATCGCGGAACTTTCCGGGTAAGAGGGGATGTCGTCGAGGTATGTCCTGCTTCTACGGATGAAAAAGCAGTCCGGATCGAAATGTTCGGCGATGAAATTGAGCATCTTTACGAGGTGAATCTTCTGACCGGTGAAATCCTGGGAGAAAGAAAACATATCTCTATTTTTCCGAACTCCCACTATGTTACCGAACGTGATAAATTAATGCTTGCAGCTGAAAATATTGAGCAGGAGCTTGAAGAGCGTCTGGCATATTTCCGCTCCCGGGAAAAGCTGCTGGAGGCTCAGCGCATTGAACAGAGAACTCGCTACGATATTGAAATGCTCCGAGAGATGGGATATTGCAACGGTATTGAAAATTATTCCCGGCATCTTACGTTTCGGAAACCAGGGGAAACACCCTATACCCTGCTGCATTTTTTTTCGAATGATTTTTTAATGTTCATTGATGAATCGCATCAGACGCTGCCTCAGGTCAGAGGTATGTACGAAGGGGACCGCTCGCGGAAAAGTACACTGGTGGAACATGGTTTCCGTCTGCCTTCAGCCATAGATAACCGGCCGCTGCGTTTTCCTGAATTCGAAATGGTTGTACCTCAAAGGGTCTACGTCAGTGCGACCCCCGGACCATACGAGATGGAGCACTGCCGCGAGGTTGTCGAGCAGATTATCCGGCCTACAGGCCTGATTGATCCCGAAATCATTGTGAAGCCCACTCAGGGGCAGATTGATGACCTGATCGGCGAGATCCGTCAGCGGATTGTCAGGGACGAAAGAATCCTCGTGACAACGCTGACTAAGAGAATGGCCGAAGACCTGACCGACTATCTGAAACAGTTGAATATTAATGTCAGATATCTTCATTCTGATATCCAAACCCTTGAGAGGCTTGAAATCCTAAGAGAACTCCGTCTCGGAGAAATCGATGTGATTATCGGAATTAATCTTTTAAGGGAAGGACTTGATCTGCCTGAGGTATCCCTTGTGGCGATTCTTGATGCTGATAAGGAAGGGTTCTTAAGATCGGAAAGGTCTTTGATCCAGACTGTCGGCCGGGCGGCACGTAATGTCAACGGAAAAGTCATCATGTATGCGGACAATATGACGGAATCCATGAAAGCCGCGATTGGTGAGACCAACCGTCGCCGGGCGATCCAGGAAGAATATAACAGAACACATGGAATTATCCCACAGACCATTCACAAGCAGATTTATGAAGTGCCTGAAGCGACGAAAGTTGCGGAGAAAAAGACGGCCTATGGGGAAAAAGGCGTCAAGTTAACACCTGAGGAACAGGAGAAAACTATTCAGGTCCTGGAAGAAGAGATGCTTAAGGCTGCCAGAGAACTGGATTTTGAACGCGCAGCTGATTTGAGGGATGCGATTATTGAACTGAAAGGAGAGTATGCTGGTATGACAAGGAGCAGTCACTCTAAATCCGGCAAAAACTATCCTTCCGAGAAACAGAACAGATCACGTAAAAAAAGAGGGTAAATGAATGCGAACAAATGTTCCCTTTTTCTGTTTTTTGGTGTAAGATAAGATCGTGGCTATTAGTAAAGAATCATGTTGAAAAAGAAGAGAATTGAGCATTAGAATTCAAGTAGAAGAGTTAAGCAACAGAATCAAGTAAAAACATTGCCATATTATCTTTAGAAGCTATATGGAGGAAATGTATGACCCAGGATTATATCAAGGTTAGGGGCGCCCGTGTTCATAACCTCAAAAACGTTGATGTCGATATTCCGCGGGACAAGCTCGTCGTGATTACCGGCCTGTCCGGCTCAGGAAAATCATCTCTGGCTTTTGACACCATTTACGCTGAAGGGCAAAGACGTTATGTTGAATCTCTTTCAGCTTATGCCCGCCAGTTTCTGGGGCAGATGGACAAACCGGATGTCGATTATATTGAAGGGCTATCACCCGCAATCTCCATTGATCAGAAGACGACCAGCCGCAATCCGCGATCAACCGTAGGAACGGTAACGGAAATCTATGATTATCTCAGACTGCTTTATGCGAGGGTCGGTCATCCGCATTGTCCGAACTGCGGTAAAGAGATCAGCCAACAGACCGTCCAGCAGATGGTAGATCAATTACTGAGCTATCCGGAGAAAACCCGTCTGCAGATTCTAGCACCGGTGATCAAAGGAAAAAAAGGAGAGCACGTCCGGACACTCGAACAGGTCAGAAAAAGCGGCTACGTCCGGGTGAGGGTGGACGGAGAAATCAGAGATCTCAGTGAGGAAATACTTCTTGAAAAAAACAAAAAGCACTCCATTGATGTGGTTGTCGATAGAATCTCCCTGAAGCCCGACAGCACCGCCCGGCTTGCCGACTCAATCGAGACTGCGCTGAAGCTCGCCGAAGGCACGGTTCTGGTTGACATCGCGGGTCAGGAAGAGATTCTGTTCAGCGAAAATTTTGCGTGCCCGGACTGCGGAATCGCAATCGACGAGATTGCTCCAAGACTGTTTTCTTTCAACAGCCCATTCGGGGCCTGTCCGTCGTGTACCGGACTCGGGGCGAATCTGGAAGCAGATATTGATCTGATTATCTCCGACCGCAGCAAGTCGATCAATGAAGGTGCAATCGTGCCGTGGGCGAAATCGAGTTCGAGCTATTATCCTGCCCTGCTGCAGGGGCTAGCCGAAAAATTCGAGTTCAGTCTGGATTGCCCGGTGAAAGATCTGACACCGGAGCAGTGGCAGGCCCTGGTCTATGGCTCTGATTCACCGATAAAATTCAGTTACTACAATGTCTTTGATGAATTAAAATATTGGAAAGCGCCTTTTGAAGGACTGGTTCCGTATTTTAACCGCCGATATAAGGAATCGACCTCGGACTATGTCCGGAATGAAATAGAAGGTCTGATGACAGAACGGCCTTGCCCGGCTTGTCAGGGCAAGAGGCTGAAACCGGAAGCGCTGGCTGTAAAGATTAATCGTTTATCCATCTATGAGCTGACCCGGCTTACCGTGATGGAGTCCCTGGACTTTTTTAAAAAGATTGTTCTAAGTGAAAAGGAACAGATGATTGCGCGCCAGGTTTTAAAAGAGATCAGGGAAAGGCTTGGTTTTCTGGTTAATGTCGGGCTGGACTACCTGACGCTGGATCGTGCCGCCGGGACTCTTTCAGGCGGGGAAGCCCAGAGGATCCGTCTGGCCACGCAGATTGGATCGAGTCTCACCGGCGTGCTGTATGTGTTGGATGAGCCAAGCATCGGTCTGCACCAGCGCGATAACGCTAAACTGCTGGATACGTTGAAAAAACTGCGGGACTTGGGGAACACGCTTTTGGTCGTGGAACATGATGAGGATACGCTCTTGGAGGCCGACCATATCATTGATATCGGCCCTGGTGCCGGAGCTCATGGCGGGCATATTGTGGCGCAGGGAGATCTGGAAGCGATTAAGGCGTGTGAAGCTTCGATTACCGGGCAGTATCAGACCGGTCGTAAAAAGATTGAAGTCCCGGCTGAACGGCGCCGGCCGAACGGAAAATGGCTTGAAGTAGTTGGTGCAGCCCAGAACAACCTGAAACAGCTTCATGCCAAATTTCCATTGGGTGTGATGACTTGTGTAACAGGCGTGTCCGGATCGGGCAAAAGCACGCTGGTCAACGAAATATTATTCAAAGGGCTTCAGATGGAACTCAAAATTAGCAGCAAAGTCCGTCCCGGGGTTTACCAGGAGCTCAAAGGGCTGGAGTATGTCGACAAGGTTATTGACATTGACCAGTCTCCGATCGGGCGTACACCGCGATCCAATCCGGCCACGTACACCGGACTATTTGATTTTATCCGGGACCTCTTTTCCCAGACGCCGGAAGCGAAAATCAGAGGCTATAAACAAGGCCGGTTCAGCTTCAATGTCAAAGGCGGACGCTGTGAGGCGTGCCGGGGAGACGGAATCATAAAAATTGAAATGCATTTTCTTCCGGATGTCTATGTCCCGTGTGAGGTATGCCGCGGGCAACGTTACAACCGGGAGACCCTGGAGGTAAGCTTTAAAGGGAAAAATATTGCGGAGATCCTCGACATGACGGTTGCTGAAGCGGTCGAATTTTTCGGGGCTGTACCTCGGATTGCTCGGAAGCTGCAGACGCTGCAGGATGTTGGCTTAGGCTACATCAAGCTTGGGCAACCGGCTACGACCCTTTCCGGGGGAGAGGCCCAGCGTGTTAAGTTGGCTACGGAGCTCAGCCGCCGCAGTACGGGGAAAACGCTGTATATTCTGGATGAACCGACGACCGGCCTGCACGTCGCCGATGTGGATAAGCTATTGAAGGTTCTGCAGCGCCTCGTTGAGGCGGGCGATTCCGTTTTGATCATTGAGCATAATCTGGACGTGATTAAAACCGCCGATTATATCATCGACCTCGGTCCCGAAGGCGGCAGCCGGGGAGGCGAGATTGTGGCAGTCGGTACGCCAGAGGAAATTGCCGCGGTTCCGGCCTCGTATACAGGACAGTTTTTAGGAAAACATCTGGGAATTTAGGACAATGGGTTAAATTCATTGATTTTTACAAGCTGGTGTCGTTTTATACGATGTCAGCTTTTTTGATTTTTCGACATTGTCATTAATTGGTGTACTCCCCTTGTGGAAAAGTGTCGGCAAGGGGTAGACAATTGAAGGCGAATAGTATATATTATATGGTAAATGATTTTAAGGAATTGTTCTTATATTTTTTGGAGGGAAAGAGAAAATGCGGTCGAAAGTCAACATCAATGCGTTACAGAACAAAGTGAATTTAAGTGAAAAAATTACCATGCTTACGTGCTATGACTATCCAATGGCGCTTCTCGAAGAGAAGGCTGGTATCGATATTATACTTGTCGGAGATTCTATGGCGATGACCGTTCTAGGAGAAGAAACGACCCTGGGCATGGACCTGGATACGATGGTCACACATGCCAAGGCAGTCCGTAAAGGTGCACCCACGGCATACTTAGTCGGCGATATGCCTTACATGACCTATCAGATCAGCAAAAAAGAAGCTATTCGCAATGCAAGCCGTTTTATGGCAGAGGCTGGCTGCGATGCGGTCAAGCTGGAGGGCGGATCCAATATGGCGGATACTGTCGAAGCTATGGTCAAAGCGACCATTCCTGTGATGGGACATCTCGGCTTAACCCCGCAATCGATGGCTCAGTTAGGCGGATTCAAATCCCAGGGCCGTGATTGTGCAGGTGCCTTAAAGATTATTGAAGATGCTCGGATTCTTGAGGAAGCTGGTATCAGTCTGCTGCTGCTGGAAGCTATACCGCCTGAAGTCGGCAAAATTGTTGCGGAAAGAGCAAATATCCCGGTTATTGGGATCGGAGCAGGTCCGTATGTTCATGGACAGCTGATGATCGTCCACGATGCGCTGGGGTTCTTTGACGCTTTCACCCCCAAATTTGTCAAGAAGTATGTAAACCTGAATTCCATCATTTTGGATGCTTTGGAAAGCTACAAGAATGATGTAGTTGGGGAACAGTATCCAGAAGACGGTCATAATTATAACTTTATGAACGGAGAGCTGGATAAGCTTTTGAAGCAAATGTAAGAACATGTCTTTACAAATTAAAAACTGCTTTCTGAACGTTGGTGAAGGAAAGCAGTTTTTTAGTATGGAAGTATTCAAGTTAGCTTAAGGTAAAACCAAACTTTTGGTAGCACATGACAAAAAGGTTACACGAATTTTTGGACATTGCTTTCCCGGGCAAACCGGTAGACGGCAATCAGAAAGAAAGCCGCAGTGAAAGCAATCAAGATGGCAATATTCATTAGGATTTCCGTCATATTTCCACCGTCTTGTATTTTTTGGATCGCATCCAGCGCCCACCATTGCGGCATAAAGTGGGCAATTTTTTGCATGGTTTCCGGCATCAGGCTCACCGGCCAGAAACATCCTCCCAGCATGCAGGTTGGCGTCATGATTAGTGTAGAAAGCGTGCCTGCCATGTAGGACGAACTTGAAAACGCAGTTGTAATGAGTCCGATTCCGATAGAAACAAGGCCGAACAGCAGCAGGATCAGGAAAAGAAGAGGTGCGGGAACATAGGTCTCAATCCGGAACAGGGTTTGTAAAGCCAGGATGATGAAGAGTGTTTGAGCGGTAACGATAATTAGGCTGCTTAAAGAATTGGCGCTCAGATATTCCTTGGTTGAGACGGGACTTGCACAGATTCTGTGATAGGTACGGGATCGCTTTTCATTTAAGATAGCATGGGAAGTCAGCCCTGCACCGAGCATCACGAACATCAGCAGGAAGCCGAGGCTTGTCAGGGTAATACCCTTGCTGACACTCTCATCCTGAAGTTCAATGGCTGATACTTGGAGCGGATTACCGCTGTATTTCTGAAACAGCTCCCAGAAGGCCTTATGGTCGCCATTGGAAGCGGCAGCCAGGTCTTTCAGATTCTGGGTTTGCAGATTGAAGGACTGCTCCAGCCAGGCGGTTATATCTTTTCCTTTTAACGAAATAATTTCAATTGCCGCCGGAGAGCCGGCAATAATGCTTTTTTCATATCCGGCAGGGATGATGACGGCTGCAGCCAGGGTCTGATCGAATAGGCGGTTTTTTATCTCTGCTTCTCGAACGGGGTTAAGCGTATAGTTTCCCGCTTTAGCAGTTTTCTGTACGAGGTAACTTGAAAGTGCGGTTTGGTCTTGATCAATCACGCCAATTTGGACAGGTTGTGATTTGGCGCCGCTGTAGATTCCCAGGGAAAAGACAATGCCAAGTAGCGGCAGAAGCAGATAGACAATATAATTGCCTTTTTTTCTAAAGGTAACTCTTAAGGTGTTTTTGACTAAAAATAGAATGTTTCTCATTCAGACCGCCTCCTTTCTGGACAGGTATGCTGAGATCATCAGGAATGCCGCAGCAATAGCCAGGTTGATCAAAATAGCTGGAAGCATCGTTAGATAGTCCTGGTTATAGATCAATCTGAAAATGGCCTCATTCGTCCACTTCAGCGGTGACAGCGCCGTAATTGCAGCAAGTGGTCCCTGGAGTGAGGATAACGGAACATATCCTCCGCCAAAAAAAGCGATGATTGGAATTAGAATATTTAAACACGCAGCTCCAGTGCCGTCATTACGAATCAGGTAAGCAATCCCTGTCCCCAGACTGACGGCGAGGACAGCTTCGGAGAGAATGACCAACGCGACCGATAGCAGGTTTGTTCCCCAGTATACCTTAAAAACTACCGAACTGAACAATAGTACGACCGCTGTCTGAATGAGGGTTACAAGAAGCCCGCCAAGCGTTTTGCCTGCAAGTAATTCGATTTTGGTAACAGGACTGCAGAGTATCCGGTTGCCAGTTTTTAAATTTTGTTCATTTTTGACGGACCAGAATCCGGTCAGCGAAGCGTACAGTAAAAAGAGTGTCAGCATGGTTACGGCGTAGTAATCCAGGGAACTAGGTTCTCTTTTTTTGTCCAGAGACTCGGATTGGATGTAATCTTCTGCCGGACTAGCCATAATGCCTGCCAAAGCAGAAGGGTTTGTTTGGGCAATCAGCTTAAGGGCATCATATCTGGCTGCAAAAATTTCAAGGGAAGATTCTACGAGATTAGCTTCGAAACTAAAGCGCGCATTTTTATAGACACGAATTTCCTGAGGATCATCGGTCAACAGAACGAAACAGGAATACTGGGCATTTTTTATACTGTTTAGACCTTCCTCTATATTTGTTGTTTCGGTAAAGGTGATTTCCATCTGTTCTTGCAATGAATTTCGAAAAGACTGAAAACCGTCGGCAAGTTCCGAATCTTTTTGGACAGCATACAGAACGTGAATATTATTTAATTTGATATCGTTGGCAAAGACGCCGGAAAAGGCTGTACCCAGAATCGCAATTAAGACAATCGGGAAAAGGACCATCATGATATTCGCTTTAAAATCCCGGATATTCTGTTTAAATTCTTTGAAAATAATATAAATCATTCTCATAGCAGTCACCTAATCCCTTAAACTACGGCCGGTCAGAGACAGAAACACGGTTTCCAGGTCGGGTGTTCGGCTCTCAACACTTTTAATGGAGAACTTATTTTCGGTAAAGTAACCAATAATTTTGTCGAGGTTATGAACCTCTTTGGCTGTACTTATTTTTATCGTGTTTTCTTCAATGTCCATTTGGAGAACTCCGGGGATTTCTCTGATTTTGTTTTCATCGGCTTTGGAGATGGCGTCGCTAATAGTAATCCAGACGACATTGGCGTCGGTTAACAGCGCTTTCAACTCTTCTTTACTGCCCAGGGCGATCACTTTGCCGTGATCCATGATTGCGATCTTGGAACAGATTTCTTCGACCTCTTCCATGTAATGGCTGGTATAAATCATTGTACATCCCATCTGATTCAATTTCTTAACCGATTGTAGGATATGATTACGAGATTGCGGATCAATACCTACGGTAGGCTCATCCATGATCATCAATTTCGGTTTATGGGCAATTGCACAGGCAATATTTAGCCGTCTCTTCATGCCCCCGGAAAAGCTTTTGGGATAACTTTTGGCTTTATCGCTTAATCCGGTAAATTCGAGTGCCTCCAGTGCCGCTTCATTCAACTCGGTTCCCCGCAGACCGTAGAGGCCTGCAAAAAATTTGACATTCTCCAGTGCAGTCAGGTCTTCATAGATCGCAATATCCTGTGGAACAATGCCTGTATTTTTCTTAGAAAATGTTTTATTTCTTTGCGTATCTTTGTTTAAGATAGAGATGGTCCCTTTATCAATGGACAATAAGCCCATGATCATATTAATAGCAGTACTTTTACCTGCGCCATTCGGTCCCAAAAGCCCGAATATTTCTCCTTCTGCAATGCTGACATTCATATTATCCACAGCAATGACATCACCAAATTTTTTTGTGACATTCTCCATCACCAGAATGTTCATACAAAATCGCTCCTTCCATTCTCTGGTCTGTTCTTTAGTTTCATCATATATCATAATGAAAATCGGCTGGTGCAAAGTAACATTTGCTTATTACTTATTCTTTGCCTTCTTATATCCTAATAAAAAAAGGTGCCTTTCGTTAGTAGAAAAGGTCACCCATTCTGTATGACAAAAGTCATATTTTTGGCCAAGGGCTTGTTATCATCCTGGAATTCTTTGTGAAGATGCTTTATTGCCTGACGCCCGTCAAGTAGTAGATCGCAATCTGGGTCCGGTGTTCAAGACCGGTCTTATTCAGGATGGAGGTGATATAATTCTTGACAGTGCCTTCGGAAACAAAAAGCATTCTCGCAATCTCCCGGTTAGCCAGTCCTTTGGCAATCAGTTTGATGATATCCATTTCCCTTTCGGAGAAAAGGTCTTCAGCAATCTTGACTTTAGGACTTGTAACCAGTTCCTCCCGGATTTTTTCCATTACACTGTCCTGCATTACAATGCCGCCGTCATATACCATCTTGATAGCATCCATAATCCGGTCAGGAGAACTGTTTTTCAATAAATACCCTCTCGAACCGTTTTTTACAGCTGTCAGGATAAAGTCGTCGTCGTCAAAAGTGGTCAGGATCAGTGGCTTAACGGTCGTTTTTTCTGATATTTCCCTGGATGCCTGCAGGCCGTCCATGACCGGCATCCTGACATCCAGCAGGGCAATATCAACCTCCTGGGATTGGCAAGATTGGATGGCTTGCAGGCCATTTTCTGCACAGGCGCACACTTCAAAACGTTCATCGTTTTGGAGAATGATTTTAAGCCCTTCCCGGATCAGCATATCATCATCGGCAATCAGTACCTTAATTGGCATTTTCCGCTCCTTTCACGGGGAGCAAGGTAATGACGGAGAAACCACTAGAACCGTCCAAAATCAGTTTGCCTCCGTTGACTTCCGTTCTTTCCTCCATCCCTTTCAGCCCCAATCCTTTTTTGATGGCTACGGCGCCGACGCCATTATCTTTTATTTCAACCTTAATGAGTTTATGCATGATCTCGAGGTTTATTTTCACTTTGTCAGCGGATGAATATTTCAGCGTATTCGTCAATGCTTCCCGGACATTTTCCAGGATGATCCGCCATTGAGCATGCGTAATGCAGTTCAGATCACCCCGATAGTTCAAATGCGTTTTTATTTGGCTGTTATAAGCAACCTCATCTAGGATCACTTTCAAACGATTAATGCCTAGCTGTTCCGGAGCCGGTTTAATGGTCCTGAGTGTGGAGCGGATATCCTCCATGCCTTCTTTCAGAACATGGATGACATTGGCAATGATCTCCTGCGATCTGTTCTGGTCCTTCTCAATCACCAGGCGGGCAGCTTCGAGCTGAAACAGGCTTCCGGCAAGGACATGCCCAATTTTATCGTGAATATTCTGCGCGAGTGCATTCCTTTCTTCCAGCTGGGTCAAATACTTAACCTGGGTTTCATATTCGGAGCCGGTACGCAAACGGCCGTAAAGCGAATGATTTTTTCCCCTCAGATGATCGTTGTCCATGGTCAGGCTGGCAATGCGCAGCGAGGATTTAAGGGACAGCATATAGATTAAGGTGCTCAGGAGAACGATCAGCAGGTATCCGGGGAGCATATCCCCGGTGAGCAGGAAAAGAGGGATTGTTGCCGGAATCAGTGCAAATAACGGATTCTTCCCGTATTGGTGAAATAAGTCCAGAAGGTTTAGTGGTAAAAGAAAAATAAAGAGTTCAGAAGCATAGACGATAGATAGAATCAGAAAAACGCCAATCAAAAGAGTCAAAAATTTTTTGAGGGATTTCCTTGGGAAAATGATTTGAAGCATACTTGTGATTACATAAATAAGCAGCAGCAACAGCACCAGGGGCAGATTGGCCATCCCTGTCAGTATATAGCAAAAAATACTGTATAAAATGATGATTAACTTCGTCCCCAATAGCCAGCCAGTCATCAGGTTACCTCATGCAAACGGTTTCGTTAGATCCAGAAAAACAGTTTCTGTATGATCCTACTATAGTTTTTTTACAGGGATGATGTCAACCTTAATTCCGGTCTGTTAGACACGGGTATCCGTGAATCCTGCCTGAAATGGAAAATCGCGGCCTTGTCGTTCTATGGTATAATAATATCAATTGTTCAGTGCAATCTGTTATCAGTGAAATCTGTTCAAGGGAGTGAAGTCAATTGATCCGGCTTGTTGCCATAGATTTGGATGAAACACTGCTTGATAATGACTGGCATATTTCCGAAGGAAACATGGAGGCGATCCGTCGGGCAGTGGCCAAAGGCGTAATGGTTACACTTGCGACAGGAAGGATGGCCGTATCAGCCAGAAAATATGCCGGACAGCTTGGTCTGGATGTGCCGATTATCACCTGCAATGGGGCCTTGATCGAACATTGCCTGAGCGGGGAAATCATTTACCATCAAGTGATCCCGTCAGGATTGGCAGCGGGGATTATGCAGCAGCTTCAAGCTAAAGGAGTCTATACGCAGGTGTTCATCAAAGATGAAGTCTTTACAGATAAGAGGAACCAGTATTCCAGGGCCTATGAGGAAATGACCGGAATAAAGATCCAGGAAGAGGATGTGCTGCAAATCCTGCGCCAAGAGCCGGAAGGGGCAGAGAAAATATTGTGTATTTCCGATGAGGCTTATCTTCAGGCTGCAACGGCAGACCTGCGTCGGATCTATGCAGACAGGCTTCATTTTACACGTTCCAAACCATTTTTTCTGGATATGATGGACATTAAAGTTAATAAAGGCAGTGCGCTCAGGGCGTTAGCTGCGGATTACGGCATTTTACCGGAAGAAATTATTGCGATCGGGGACAATATCAATGACCGGGAAATGCTGATGTTTGCCGGTATTGGTGTGGCCATGGGCAATGCCCATCGGGAACTGAAAGAAATTGCAGACGATATTACGGCTTCGAATGTGGAAGACGGGGTAGCTAAAGTTTTTGAGAAATTCGTTCTCTAAGAATCAGCACAAACATTCAGATGAAGGAGTATTGCGGTGAAAATCCTGCTCGTCGGTATCAATGCCAGGTACGTACATACGAATTTAGCCATTCGCTGTCTGAGGGAAGTCCTAAAAGCGCAGGAAAACGCTGAATGGGAAGTCTGTATCCGCGAATTCTCCATAAATGAACATCCGGATAAAATCGCAGGAGAAATATTTGCAGAGAAACCGGATGTCCTTGGTTTCTCCTGCTATATCTGGAATATTACTTTCGTTAAGTCTTTGGTACGCAGGCTGCGGCCTGTCCTGCCGGATGCTTTTATCCTGGCTGGAGGGCCGGAAGTATCTTTTGATTGTGATGGCATTTTGACAGAAGTGCCTGAGCTTGATGCGGTCGTAGCCGGAGAGGCCGAAGGTATTCTGCCTTTGCTGCTCCAAGAATGGGCCGAAGGGAATCCGCCGTCGGATATTCACGGTGTTGTCCGGAAACAGCAAAGAGGGACGGCCTGTCTCCCGAACCGGGAAGGTAAGGCCCGGCCGAATACGCCGGATCTGAATCTGCTTCCAAACCCCTATGCGGAACAAGAAGATTTCCGGGGAAAGCTTGTTTATATCGAGACAAGCAGGGGCTGTCCGTATAACTGTGCATTTTGTATTTCTTCGACTTTCAAGGGTGTCAGGTTCCTGGCGCCGGAACGTTTGCGCCCGGTTTTGCGGCAGCTTTTCGCTGGCGGAGCGCGGACGGTAAAGTTCGTGGATCGGACGTTCAACGCGTCCAAAACCCATGGGTTCCAGGTCCTTGATATATTCAGAGAGGAAGCCGAACAGCAGTATGAGAATTCCGGACAGGAAAGAACACACGGATGGACCGGGGATATCCCACGGGCCCATTGCGAGATGGCCGGGGAATTGCTGGATGAAGAATGGCTGCGGTACTTAAAAGATTATCCCGCAGGAATGATCCAATTGGAGATTGGGGTGCAGTCCACGCATCCGCCTGCTTTAAAAGCGATTCGTAGGGCGCAGAAGTTTAAGGATTGGAAGGAGAAGGTCCGTTTTTTGCAGCACGACTGCGGTATACCGGTTCATCTCGATCTTATCGCCGGTCTGCCATATGAAGGCTGGACAGAGTTCCGCCGATCGTTTGATGAAGTGATTGACCTCAGACCAGATCATCTTCAGCTTGGTTTCCTCAAAGTTTTAAAAGGTTCGGGCATCCGGGAGAAAAGCGCCGGTTATGGCCTGGTATATTGTCCGGACCCTCCCTATACGATTTTAAAAACCCGGGATTTGAGCCATGAACAGGTATTGGACCTTGTCAGGATAGAGGAAATGCTGGAAAGGTACTATAATTCCGGAAAGTTTAGGTTTTCGCTTGAAGCTATTTTGGTAAAGCGGCCAAGTCCATTTGACTTCTTTGATTCGCTGGCCAGATACTGGCACAGCCAAGGCTGGTTCCAAAGAGAATGGAGTTCCAGGGCGTTGTTCGAGAATATCTGGGAATTTTTGATTGCCCAGCCGGATGACCTTGATGCTGCAGATATACAGCTTTGGCGCGAAGCACTGCGTTTTGATTATTTCGTCGCCGAACGTCCTGGGCAAATCCCTGATTTTCTACAGAGAGCAGAAGAGACTGTCCAGGATAAAGGTTGGAAAGAAGAGATAAGAAAGGACCCGGTTTGGCGGAACCGGATTCCTGAGTCTGAGGGCATGGATAAAAGGCAGTGGACCAGAGCTACAGCTATTGAGTATTTTGAGCGGGATATTCCAACAGGGACTACAGAACATTCCCCGGGAAGAGGCGGCTGGTATTTGTTCTACTACAGTCGAAAGCCGACCCAGTATTTTAAAGCTGAAGCTCCTAAAAGTATATAGAAAACGACAAAAACAGTCTCAGAAAGTAGTATTTGTAACTTTCCAGCGGACGGATTAGAATAAGAAGAAAATAAACCAATACTTGCTCGGGTTAGTCTCCGTAATGGATGGTGCAACAGCCGAGAAGCGGTGTAGTGGCCCACAGACTTGCCCTAGCATAATGGTTTTAAATATTTTAGTGATATTGTATCAGGTATGAGGAGAGGAAGTCGCTCTAAATGAAAAAAAGGCTGAAAGCACTTCTGTGTATTATGATAATTATATTGAGCTTAACGGCTTTAACAGCTTGTTCCAAGGGATCCTCTCCGGGGAAGCCTGGCGGAGACGCCCCCGCGGTAATCTCTGTCTGGTATTCGCTGGACGGCAAAGAAGAACAGGCTTTACTTGCGCAGTTTATCAGAATCAATAAGGAATATCCCGAAGTATCGGTTAAAGGTGAAAAAATTGCTGAGACAGATATTGTCCAGCAGGTCTGGAATTACCAGGCCGGAGCAGAAGGGCCGGAAATTGTGATTGCTAGAAGGCAGATCCTCGATGCGCTCTATAAAAAAGGAGCGGTCTCGCCTGTTTTGGCGGATATTGACTCAGCCTATCCTGCGGCGAGAGCGGTTTTTACGTATAATAAACAAGCATTTGCAGCACCCTGGCTTACGGATGTACCACTGCTCTACTACCGCAAAGATAAAGTGCCGGCGCCCGCGGCAAGTCTGGCGGAAATCTGGGAGAAACATTCCGTCATCGCAGTTCCGGATTTGAATGCGTCCCTGCTCAGTCCGTGGTGGAGGGCTGAGGGAGGAACGTTAAGCGCCAACGGTATTCCAGCCTTGAATTCGCAGAAAAATTTGGCTTTTATCAACAATTTTGCAGCGCTTCGCCAGCAAAACCAAGTGCTTTTGGACAGTGCGGCCTTAGCCCGGTTTGCCGGGGGGGAGACCGGTTACCTACTGACCTGGGCCAGTGACAGTACCAAACTGACGAACATAGGTGGAAACTGGGACTGTCTGTCTTTCTATTCTTTGCTGGGAGCCAAGGGACAGGTTTTACTGGATCGTACGATCGGAATCGCCAATTCATCCATAAAGACCATTCCTGCTATGGAAAGCGCCATTCGGCTGGTTGAAGAGGAACTGCTAAAGCCGGCGGCGGAAGAGGCGATGTTTCAAGCCGGCGGCAAGCTGCCTGTCAACAGTGCGTATTACGAATCGGCGGCGAAGCATTTTCAGTCAGAGGTTGCTTTGTCTTTGCGGTCTGCCTGGTATTTGGAAGGGTCGGTGAACGACTGGAAGTATTTGGACCTCCTAAATTCCAGTTGGCAGAATATTGCCGGAGGGGCCAATATGGAAAGTGAACTCGCTCGTATTCAGCAAAATGCGACGGATATTGGCAAGCAAACGAAATAATCAGGAAAGGAACCATTCAGGTGGGGGAAAAGGCTATGAAAAGAGAAGCATTGAAACTGGTAATTATTACGGGTTTATCCGGGGCCGGGAAAACGCAAGCCCTGCAAAGTATGGAAGACCTTGGATTTTTTTGCGTAGACAATCTTCCGCCGAGCCTTATTGAAAAGTTCGTTGACTTGTGTGCCCAATCCCAAGGAAAAATAGACAAAGCTGCTATTGTCTGTGACTTACGCGGCGGAGATTTTTTTTCTTCTTTAAACCAGGCGCTCGAGGATCTGCAAGAGGCGGGATATCAATATGAAATTTTATTCCTGGAGGCTTCGGACGATATCCTGGTCAACCGTTATAAAGAATCAAGAAGAAGGCATCCCGTATCTCCGAAGGGAAATGTGCTGGAAGGCATTCACAAAGAGCGGCGATATCTTGCCGATTTACGCGGGAATGCAAGCAAGATCATTGATAGTTCGGATCTGACAGCCACCCAGATGAAGGAAAAAATCAGGAATCTGTTTGGAAAGGAATACGATCCGGCCAGGATGTCTGTATCGGTTGTTTCTTTTGGGTTTAAATTTGGGATACCGTTGGATGCTGATACAATCATTGATGTTCGTTTTCTGCCTAATCCGTATTATTTAAAGGAACTTAAACCCCTGAGTGGCAAAGATAAGGCGGTCAGGGATTATGTTTTGCTGAATCCTACCACGGCTGATTTTATCGGCAGGTTTTTTCATATGCTGGAATTTATTTTGCCGTTATATCTCAAGGAAGGTAAAAGTCACCTGGTTATTGGCATAGGATGTACAGGAGGACAGCATCGTTCCGTCGCAATTGCGGAGAAAACTGCCGAGTTCCTGCGGATGAGCAATTACTCTTGCGTTGTAAACCACAGAGATATCAAAGAATAGGAATGGTTTGACGAGATGGAACTTCCGAAAAAATATTTGGAAATGTGCAAATGGTTCTATCCAAATTTAGGTGTAAAAAGATACTTTCTGTTGGCAATCCTCGGTTTATTTCTTGTCGCCGGCGGGCTTTCGGTCATCAGCTCCGGGGAAACCCTCGGATTTATTGAAGTGCAGTTTCGGGAGATCATCTATCAGCTGGCCGGCAAAGATACCGTAATGGTGGGTCCGGCGGGGGCCGTTGCCTGCCTGGCAGGTATGGCTATCGTTTTTATTGCGTTTAAAAAAATGATCAGCTCGATCATTTCTGTGCTGCTTCCGGAAAATGAAGAAAGAATCCTCGATGTGATCTATTCCCGCCGTCAATTGAAGCGAGGACCTAAAATTGTCGTTATTGGCGGAGGAACCGGGTTGTCGGCGTTACTGAAAGGGTTAAAAGAGTATACCAGTAATCTGACGGCTATCGTTACCGTTGGGGACGATGGCGGAAGCTCGGGGCGTCTGCGCCGAGAGCTTGGGATTCTGCCGCCCGGAGATATCCGTAACTGTCTAGTTGCTCTGGCTGAAAAAGAAGATATCATGGAAGACCTTTTTTCCTACCGCTTTGATACCGGGACGCTGGCCGGACACAGCCTCGGGAATTTGTTTCTTGCAGGTCTGGCCGGAAGATTCGGCGATTTTCAGAAAGGCATCGAGCAAATTGGCAAAGTATTCGCCTTGCGCGGGGAAGTATATCCGTCAACGCTTTCTCAAATCACCCTGAATGCTTATTTTGAAGACGGTAGATTCATTAACGGCGAGACAGCCATTCGGACGACGCCTGGAAAGATCAAAGTACTCAAGATTATGCCCCAGGACTGTCAGCCCTTGCCCGGAGCTTTAGCGGCGATTGAAGATGCTGACTTGATTATTCTTGGGCCGGGAAGTCTTTATACCAGTATCATTCCGAATCTATTGGTGAAAGGACTTCGGGACAAGATTGCTTCGGCCAAGGCTCCGTGCATTTATGTCTGCAACATTATGACAGAACCTGGAGAGACTGATCATTATACGGTTGCCGACCATTTGAAGGTGATTATCGAGCATGGCGGGAAGGATCTGGTTGATGCGGTGATGGCCGCCAGGGAAAATATATCTCAGCAAGTCAGGGAACGCTATCAGGCAGAGGGAGCTGAGATAGTGGACGGTGATGCCGCCGAGATCGAAAAACTGGGTGTTCGTTACTTTGAAGGCAGTTTCTACACCGGAGGGGAAGTTGTCCGGCATAATTCGAATAAGCTGGCTAAAGAAATTCTACGTCTGTTATTCCGTTTGAAGCCCGTGAATGAGCGAGTTGCCATGGTTGATTCGTATCTGCTGAATCGAAAGATCAAGTCAATGTAATATAAGCGCTGTTAACGAAAAAAGGATATTTATTTCGAAGGGTCGGAGTTGATGGTATGTCGTTTAGTGCCATAACCAAAGAAGAACTAGCCAGACTGGAGTTGCAGAAGGATTGCTGTGAGTTGGCCGAGCTGGCTTCGCTTATCCGCATGGATGGAACACTGCAGATCAGCACGAATCAGAAATATTCCCTGAACGTGATCACTGAAAGCGCTCCTGTAGCGCGAAAAATATATAACCTGGCCAAAGAATCCCTGCATCTGCCAGCCGATATCGTGGTCAGGCGAAAGTTAAGGCTGAA
Source organism: Dehalobacter sp. MCB1 (assembly GCF_003590275.1). Classification (NCBI taxonomy): domain Bacteria; kingdom Bacillati; phylum Bacillota; class Clostridia; order Eubacteriales; family Desulfitobacteriaceae; genus Dehalobacter; species Dehalobacter sp. MCB1. The sequence goes on from NZ_LXPC01000012.1 coordinate 157,817, forward strand.
GAAAAACAATTCTTATCTGGTAAAGATTTATCCCAGAGAGATGAGCGATCTGCAAAGACTCGGATTGTTTAATAAAGAGGGAGAAATCCAGGCTGGAATTGATAAGAAGCTTATTGCCAAAAAATGTGACCAGAAGGCTTACCTCCGGGGAGCATTTCTGGCCGGAGGCTCGATCAGTAACCCCGAGGGTAATTATCATATGGAGATTATCACGAATGATCCGGTTCTGGCAAGAGACTTGAGCGAACTCTTGAACAAATTTGATCTTAAGGCGAAGGTCAGTACCCGTAAGAATTTCCATGTGGTTTATTTAAAGGAGAGTGAACATATCGTCGAGTTTCTTGCTCTGATTGGTGCCCACCAGGCGCTATTTGAGTTTGAAAATATCCGGATCATCAAAGAAATGCGCAACCAGGTCAACCGGATTGTTAATTGTGAGACTGCCAATCTGAATAAGACGGTGGATGCCGCAGTACGTCAATTAGAAAACATTCGGCTGATTGAAAGGACCATCGGACTCAAAGCCCTGCCGGAGAATCTGCAGGAGATTGCTTGCCTGCGTCTGGAATTCCCGGATTATACCTTGAAAGAACTGGGTGAAATTCTGACCCCAAAAGTTGGTAAATCAGGCGTTAATCACAGACTGCGCAAGATTGAAGAGATTGCTGAAAAGATCCAAACGGATAAGAACAAACCACAGCCTAGTAAAGGAAAGAATTAAAGCAAATGTTTACGACCACGATGGTAATGCAATTCCTAGGCGGACTGGGACTGTTTCTATACGGGGTTAATGTTACTTCGGAAGGGCTGCAGAAAATTGCCGCGAAAAAGTTAAAAAACATCCTGGCTTCTTTGACTAGAAAGCCTTGGGCGGCTACCCTGTTCGGAATTGTGATGACAGTCGCACTGCAAAGCAGTACCGCGACAACGGTCATGATCGTCGAATTTGTCAATTCAGGTCTGATGACGCTGACGCAGGCGCTCGGAGTTGTTCTAGGGTCAGCAGTCGGGACCTCGATTGTCATTCAATTAATCTCTTTCCCAATCCTGAATTTTGCACTTTTGCTGCTTTTCATTGGATTTATCATGTTTTTTCTTATCAGAACCACTCTGGGCAAAAGCATCGGACAAGCCATGATTGGTTTTGGTTGTATCTTTGTCGGCATGTCTTTGCTTTCTGGAGCATTTTCACCGTTGAAAAGCTCGCCGGATGTCGATGCATTCCTCTCCCAGTTCGGGACAAACCCGATTCTTGGTATAGCCGTAAGTATGGTTGTAACAGCATTGCTGCAGAGCAGTGCTGCGTTTCTGGCAATTCTAATTTCCCTCTCTACACACGGATTGCTGTCTATGGAGTCGGTCATCCCGCTGGTCATGGGGGCCCATATCGGGGGGACGCTGACGACTTTGTTTTCCTCCCTCAGCGCTGAACGGGCCGATGCGGTTAGGGTAGCCGCAGCCAACACGCTTTATCGTCTTGCTGCAGCTGTAATCCTGCTGCCGTTTTTTGCGTACTTTACTCAGTTCATAGAATGGAGTGCTGCGGACCTGCCCCGGCAGGTAGCGAATACGCATCTTTTTTCAGCAGTCCTGATGGTGATTTTATTTCTGCCTTTAAACAAAATCTTAAGCAAATGGCTGCTTAAGCTAATCCCGCTGCGAAGGGACGAAGGTAAAAAACCAAGGCTGATATACATTACTAAGGCAGCTCCTGAATTGCCGGCAGTTGCCTTGACTCAAGCAAGACAGGAAATCCGCTGGTTGGCGAATAATATCCTTGAGAATATGGTTCAAATACTGCCGCGAATCATCTTTTACGGGGATACAAAAATACTTCAGGAACTGGAACGGACAGAACGTGAAGTAGACTGGCACTATCAGGAACTATCGAAATTCTTTACGGAATTATTTCGCCGGAATATGACCCGGGAACAAATTGTTGAGAGCCATAGCTACCAGTTGATCATTAAAGAACTTGAATATATTGCCGACAGCCTGATTGTGATGGCCAGGCTGGGGGCCAGGATTCATGTCGACCCAATAACGGTTGGAAAGGCTAACCAGGAAAAGGCCGGAGAATTGTACATTGCCGTATCCAGTAATTTCTTGACCCTGCTGCGCTATCTGGAAAGAGGAGATCAGGCCCTTGCTTCGTTGATTATTGAAGCCCATCAGGATATTATTGAAATCTATAATCAAGTTCAGAACAGCCTGACTTGCGGGGTCTCCAAAGATGGTCAAGGTAGTATGCAGGAATTGAACAGCTGGCTGTATAAAATTGGGGAGCATATTGTCCGGATCGCCAAGATACTGCAGGATTAGATGTAAATTAATTTCATAGATCATGAGAAAATACTGTTGAAATTCTTTGGTTTGTGCTATATTGTAGCTCTAAAACAGTTATAGGAACCGGAGGGGTTAACGTGCGGGTAGTCATTGTGGGAGCTGGAAAGGTTGGTTTCGGTCTGGCGCAGTACCTCGTTGATGAAGATCATGATGTCATTGTTATTGAGGAAGATGAAACACGCCGGAATATCATCCAGAACAGCCTTGACGTCATGACTATTCAAGGGAATGGAGCGAGTCCCAGGGTCTTGATGAACGCGGATGTCCGGTCGGCAGACTTGATGATTGCTGTCACCGACAGTGATGAAGTGAACATGGTGGCGTGTATGGCAGCGAAACAGGCTGGAATACATCAAACAATCGCCCGAATCCGCAATAGTGAATATATCGGTAAAGAGGAAGCCGAATTCCATCGTTCTTTGGGGATCGATCTGACGATTAACCCTGAACATGTTACTGCGGTTGAAATAAGCAGGATCTTATTTATTCCGGCAGCACTAGAGGTCGAGGATTTTGCCGATGGAAAAGTCAGATTGTTGGAAGTAAGGATCCGGCCAGAATCACCGCATACAAATATCCCGATTTCCGAACTGAATCTTCCGAAAGATATTTTAATTGTCGGCATTCTGCGTAAGAATAGGATGATCATACCGAACGGCGCGGAGATGCTGAAGCCAAGCGATAATGTTTTTCTTGTCGGCGATCCGCAAGTTTTAAATGAGATCCAGGATGAGTTTACCGAAAAAATGGTCCCGGTCAAAAAAGTTATGATCATCGGAGCCGGCCGAATTGGCCGCAATCTGGCCATTCTGCTCGAAAAGGCAGGTATGATCGTCAAGGTGATCGACAAGAATCCGGAACGGTGTCAGGCCTTGGCCAAAAGCCTCAAAAAGGGAACTGTGTACTGCGGAGAAGGAACCGACGTTGATCTGTTGATGGAAGAAGGGGTCGGCGATGCCGATGCCGTAGTCTGTCTGACAGATGACGATAAGCTGAATCTGCTGCTGGCCCTGATGGCCAAAGATCTGGGTGCCCAGAAAACAATTTGCCGGGTAGGAAGAACGGAGTATATTCCCCTGATGGAAAAGGTAGGGGTGGATTCTGTCTTATCGCCAAGATTGATCACAGCCGGTTTTATTCTGAGCCAGGTCCGCAGGGGTAAATTTATTTCCGTGGCGCTGCTGGAAGGGGCCAAAGCGCAGGCTATGGAAATCGGCATATCTCCGACGTCCAAAGTTGCCGGCAAGAAGCTGAAAGAGGTCAGGTTTCCCTACAATTGTCTGGTTGGAGCAGTCCTGCATCAAGGCCGGGTTTACGTGCCAAACGGTGAATCCGTTCTGATGCCCGGTGACCAGGCGATAATCTTTGCACTGCCTGATACGATCATTAAGGTCAATAAATTCTTTTAACGGAGAATCAGGATCATGAATTTTACGCTGCTGGAAAATATCTTGGGAAGGTTCTTGATTGCCTACAGTTTTGCCATGGTTGTTCCGATTGCTGTCGCCCTGTTCTTTCAGGAGGAGGTCGGCTGGGCTTTTCTGATTTCTTTTTGCATTACCATCATTGTCGGAACAGTTATGCGCCTGCATGGAAAAGTTGAAGGCAAAATCAGCGTGCGGGAAGGCTTTGCAGTTGTCGGGGGAGCCTGGATTTTTGCATCGCTGTTTGGGGCGCTGCCTTTTATTATTTCCGGCGTCGTTCCGACCTATATTGATGCGTTATTTGAAGTGGTTTCCGGCCTGACAACGACGGGATCAAGCGTATTGAGTAATCTGGAGGTTCTGCCCAGGAGCATTCTTTTCTGGCGCAGCCTGACCCACTGGATGGGCGGGATGGGGATCATCGTGATGTTTATTGTACTCCTCCCGAACCTTGGCATTGGGGCAGTCCACATTTTTAACTCCGAAGTCCCTGGACCGATTTCCGAGAAGATTGTTCCGAGAATCAAAGATACCGCGCTGATTCTCTGGGGGATCTATGCAGGGCTTACAGTGGCGACGATTGTGCTGCTGTTGTTCGCGGGGATGTCCCTTTTTGATGCGGTGAACCATGCTTTCGCCACTATGGCGACAGGCGGCTTCTCCACACGCTCGGCAAGTATTGCTGCCTACAATTCTTTCCCTATTGAGCTTGTTCTGACCATTTTTATGTTTATCGCAGGTTCAAACTTCAGTCTTTTCGTCCATGCTTGGCGGAAACGTTCTTTGCGTCCGCTCAAAGATACGGAATTAAAATATTATTTTTTAATAGTTGCTGTGTCTACGCTCATTATCGCCGGTTCACTTGTCATCCAGCAAGGCTGGGGATCACTTGCGGCTCTGAGACATTCTGTCTTTCAAGTGGTGGCGCTGATGACGACTACCGGATTTGCATCTACTGATTTTGACCAGTGGTCGGGGCTGGCGAAATTGATTTTATTTTTTTTAATGTTCATCGGTGCGAGTGCCGGATCCACTGCGGGCGGTTTAAAAGTGTCCAGAGTGATCCTATTGGTCAAAATGGGCCTGGCTCAGCTCAGACAAGCGATTCATCCGCGCCTGGTAGTCAATATTGTTGTTCAGGATAAAGTGATTGACACGGCAGTGCTGAGTAATGTGGGGCGGTTTTTCTTTGTTTACTTTCTGACGTTTGCTATCGGGTCTATTCTTCTGGCCGGTACAGGGCTGGAGCCTTTTGATGCGATGTCGGCAGTTATTGCGAATCTCAGCAATGTTGGACCAGGGTTTGGCGTCGTCGGACCGATGTTTACCTATGCACCGATTGAACCTTTCGGGAAAATTGTTTTGACAGTGTGTATGCTGCTGGGCAGGCTGGAACTCTTTACCCTATTGGTTTTTCTGACACCGGAGTTTTGGAAATCGAAAAAAAGCTGGTAAGCTTAATCTCGAAAACTGGCTACGGCCGGTTTTTTTGATGAAAAAAACATGCGCAAACAAACAAAAACATGTTAAAATAAAACATAAAAACAAAAAAAATATGTTCATTTGAACAGAAGGAATCCGAAAAATAATATTCTGAGCATACGACCGAATAAGAAAATAAGGGAAAAGGGAAACTAAACCTGTTCCTCAAACATATGAGAAAAAGAGGGAGATATAACGATGAATAAAATCGGAATCGATGAAATAGACGTAAAGGGAAAGCGCGTTTTCGTACGCGTGGATTTTAATGTTCCGATGGACGATCAGCAAAATATTACGGATGATACCAGAATCAGGGCTGCACTTCCGACGATCCGTTATCTGAAAGAAAACGGTGCTAAAGTCATTTTAGCTTCTCACTTCGGAAGACCTAAAGGCAAAGTGAACCCCAAATATTCACTGGCACCTGCGGCAGCCCATTTAAGCATCCTGCTGGGCACTGAAGTGAAGCTCGCTCCTGATTGCATCGGGCCCGAGGTTGCAGCACTGGTTGAACGTATGGAAGTTGGGCAGGTTTTGCTTCTGGAAAATGTCAGATTTCATGAGGAAGAGGAAAAGAATGATCCTGATTTTGCACGCAGCCTGGCTGGCTTAGCCGATATCTACGTGAATGACGCGTTTGGAGCGGCGCACCGGGCGCATGCCTCAACGGAAGGGATAGCCCAATATATACCTGCTTATGCCGGATTCTTGATGAAAAAAGAAGTCGACATCCTTGGCCAGGTGCTCGGTCAGCCGACCAGACCATTTGCTGCGATTATTGGCGGAGCAAAGGTCAGTGATAAAATTGGTGTCATAGAAAATCTACTGAAAAAGGTGGATGTTCTGATCATCGGAGGCGGGATGGCCAATACGTTCCTGAAGGCCCGGGGCCTGGAAGTCGGGAAATCACTGATTGAAGAGGACAAGGTGGAACTGGCCGCCGAACTTCTCCGGCAGGCCGAAAGTACCGGCGTAAAACTGATGCTTCCGCTGGATGTAGTCGTTACGCTGGAGTTCAAAGCAGACGCCCCGTTCAGAGTTGCAGAGGTCTCCAATATTCTTCCGGAAGAAATGGCTTTGGATATTGGCCCGGCAAGTACTGAATTATTTGCAGAGGCGATTTTGCCTGCGAAGACTGTCATATGGAACGGCCCGATGGGCGTATTTGAAATGGAAAACTTTGCGCGGGGCACGGAACAAATCGCACTGGCGCTGGCTAGATGCCAGGGAACAACGATTGTCGGAGGTGGGGACTCTGTTGCTGCTGTGGAAAAAGTAGGTGTGGCAGAAAAACTGACGCATATTTCTACCGGAGGGGGCGCTTCGCTCGAATTCCTGGAAGGAAAGATTCTGCCGGGTGTAGCAGTACTAAAAGAAAAAACTGAAAACTGAAATTGACTCAATTTCTGGTGTTAGTGGAATTCAAAGAATCAGTCTGCGAGATATGAATATCACAAAATGAGATATAAAAATATCAGGCATAGGAATATATTACAGATAAAAAAGCTATGGGAGGGGTCTCTGATGACAAGAAAGCCTATCATTGCAGGTAATTGGAAGATGTATAAGACGGTACAGGAAGCCAAAGATTTTGCCGCGGGACTGTTGGAAAGTTTGGAGAAACTGGAAAATGGAACAAACGCGGAAATGGTAATTTGTGCACCGTTTACTGCGCTGGCTGCCTTAAAGGATGAACTTGAAGAGAGTATCATCCATATTGGCGCCCAAAATATGTATTATGAGACACAAGGCGCGTATACCGGGGAGATATCGCCGCTTATGCTGACAGAGCTAGCCTGTACCTATGTGATTATCGGCCACTCGGAACGCAGGGAATATTTTAAAGAAGATGACGCGCTTATAGCAAAAAAAGTCAAGACCGCACTGGACTTTGGACTGACGCCAATTCTGTGTGTGGGTGAGAACCTGGCTTTGAGAGAAGCAGGTCAGGCCCTAGTCTTTGTACAAGGGCAGGTTGAGAATGCCCTCAGGGAGTTGAGTCCCGAAGAAATCAGAAAGATTGTTGTTGCATATGAACCCATTTGGGCTATCGGAACAGGCAGGACAGCATCTCCGCAGGATGCCCAGGAAATGTGTGCCACAATCCGTGCCACCCTGGCGAGGCTCGCCGCTGAAGCCGCTCAGGAAATACGAATTTTATACGGTGGAAGTGTCAAGGCTTCCAATATCGCCGAACTGATGGATCAGCCGGATATTGATGGCGCGCTGGTCGGTGGAGCAAGTCTGGACTTCCTTGGATTTACTGAACTGATTGGCAGCGTGAGGTGATTTTGATGTCCGAGGCAACAGGGAGGCCGCTCCTGCTGATGATCCTGGACGGTTGGGGCTGCAGCAAAGAAAAGAACGGAAATGCAACGTTACTGGCGAAAATTCCGAATTTTTCCCGTTTGCAGGACAGTTATCCGCATACGCTGCTGAATGCTTCGGGCACTGCTGTGGGATTGCCGGAAGGACAAATGGGCAATTCGGAGGTCGGCCACTTAAACATTGGCGCCGGCCGGGTTGTCTATCAGGAACTGACACGGATCTCCAAGGCAATTAACGAAGGGGACCTGGGCAAGAATGAAGTACTGCACGAAGCGATGACCCGAGCGAGGGATTCCGGAAAAACTTTTCATTTACTGGGACTGCTTTCGGACGGAGGCGTCCATTCCCATATCCGTCATTTGTTTGCGCTGCTGGACATGGCGGTGGAGATCGGTGTAGAGAAGATTTATGTTCATCCGGTTCTTGACGGCAGAGATGTCCTTCCCCAAAGCGCTAAGGAATTTATCCGGCAGCTGGAAAATAAATTAAAACAGCTTGGCAGAGGGAAAATCGCTACCGTCAGCGGGCGGTATTATGTAATGGACAGGGATAAGCGCTGGGACAGAGTCGAGAAAGCATATAAAGCACTTGTAGCCGGAGAGGGCCCAATGGCCTGTAATGCGCTGGCGGCTGTAGAAAAAGCTTATGACAAAAAGATTGTCGACGAGTTTGTTGACCCAACCGTAATTACGGATGAATCGGGCCGTCCGGCGGCGGTAATCGAAGACGGCGACAGTGTGCTTTTCTTTAATTTTCGGGCAGACCGGGCCAGAGAAATTACCCGGGCCTTTATTGAAGAAAACTTTGAAGGTTTTAGACGGACGAAACACCCCCGGGTGCATTATGTCTGCCTTACCGAGTACGATGCCAACTTTGACTGTCCGGTGGCTTTTCCACCGCAAAACCTTGAAAATACGCTCGGCGAGGTTCTGGCAGAGAAAGGCCTAAGGCAGCTTCGCATCGCTGAAACAGAAAAATATGCTCATGTAACATTCTTTTTTAATGGCGGAATAGAGGAGCCTGACGAAGGAGAAGACCGCTGTTTGATCCCGTCACCGGGAGTACCTACCTACAACCTGCAGCCGGAAATGAGCGCCTACGGGATCACCGAGACCTTGCTTGCCAAACTGCAGGAAGACCCATATGATGTAATCATCCTGAATTTTGCCAACGCCGATATGGTTGGACATACCGGTTACCTTGAAGCGGCGGTCAAGGCCCTGGAGGCTGTCGATGTTTGTATCGGGAAGATTGTTAATGCGGTTCAGGCCAGAGGAGGGACCGTATTGATCACTTCAGACCATGGAAATGCTGAGTGCATGATTGATCAGGAAACAAATTCGCCGTTGACGGCGCATACCACCAATAAGGTACCGTTCATTCTGGTGAATGATGCATCTAAAGACCGTCTTCTCCGGGAAGGAGGAAGTCTCTGCGATATTGCGCCCACGATGCTGGAACTGCTAAATATTGAAGCTCCAGCCGAAATGACCGGCAAATCACTGCTTCGGCAGAAACAGTAAAAAGACCATAGCGAATGTTATAGCCGTTTAAGGCGAATGCCTTTATATAACCATAACCATAAATATCAAACAAACGTATACGCTGATAACGTATACCCAATAATGAAGGAGTGACGATGATGAGTTTTATTGACCAGGTAATTGCGCGGGAAATTCTTGATTCCAGGGGTTTTCCGACGGTTGAAGTAGATGTTGTGCTGGAAGACGGCACGATGGGGCGGGCTGCTGTACCATCCGGTGCTTCCACTGGGGCTTTTGAGGCCCTGGAACTGCGCGACGGGGACAAGACCCGTTATCAGGGCAAAGGTGTTCTTCAGGCGGTCGAAAACGTCAATGACGTAATCGATCCGGAAATAGAAGGACTCAATGTCTTTGATCAGCCTGGGCTTGACCGGACCCTTCAGGAAATCGACGGAACGGAAACCAAGAGCAAGCTTGGGGCCAATGCCATTTTGGGCGTATCACTGGCTGCAGCCAGAGCGGCTTCCCTTTATCTCGGACTGCCATTTTACCAGTATATCGGCGGCATTAATGCCAAGGAGCTTCCCGTACCGATGATGAATATCCTGAACGGCGGCAAACATGCCGACAATAATGTGGATATTCAGGAATTTATGATCATGCCGGTCGGAGCGGCCAGCTTTGCCGAAGCGATGAGGATGGGCTCGGAGATTTACCATACCCTGAAAAGCGTCTTAAAGGGTAAAGGTCTGGTAACTGCTATCGGGGATGAAGGCGGTTTTGCGCCGAACCTTGCTTCCAATGCCGAAGCTTTGGAAGTCATTGTCGATGCCATTCAAAAGGCTGGCTACAAACCAGGTGAAGAAGTAATGTTAGCCATTGATGCTGCGGCTACCGAAATGTATAAAGACGGCCTTTATGTTCTCGAAGGTGAAGGGTTGACGAAAACCGCAGACGAAATGATTGCCTATTATGAAGACTTATGCAGCAGATTCCCGATTGTCTCGATTGAAGACGGCTTGTCGGAGGAAGACTGGGAAGGCTGGGCCAAACTTACCGAACGGCTCGGCAACAGAATCCAGCTTGTTGGGGACGACCTGTTTGTAACGAATCCAACACGGCTTAGCCGCGGGATTCAGGAGAAGTGCGGGAATTCCATCTTAATCAAGCTGAATCAGATCGGCACCCTGACCGAGACCCTCGATACGATTGAGATGGCGAAAAGAGCCGGCTATACCACGGTTATCTCCCACCGTTCCGGAGAAACAGAAGATGTCTCTTTGGCCCACATTGCCGTGGCTGTCAATGCCGGGCAGCTGAAGACAGGCGCGCCGGCCCGGACGGACCGTTTGGTCAAATACAATGAACTTCTCCGGATTGAGGAAGAACTCGGATTAACTGCTATTTACAAAGGCAAAGCAGTGCTGAAATAATCTGTCCTGGCCCATCCGCAGACGGCGATGGGCCTTTTGTCCGCAATAACCGGCCATTCGGACCGTATTCTCTTGCGTCAACACAGGGGCTGTGCTAAAATAGCAATACTGACCATAATCAGACAAACATGCTATTTTATGCCGACTAGGGAAACATATGCTGTAAATCGTTAAAGCCGGGTAAAATAACGGTTTAAACCTTTGAGGGAGGTGAAAATATGACAATAGCAATCGTTGTAATTTTAATCATCAGTTCTCTCGGGTTAATCGCCACAGTTCTGCTGCAGCCAGGAAAAAGCGCTGGTCTATCCGGTTCGATTACCGGAGCGGGTGAGCAATTTTTTGGTAAGGCTGCCAAGGGTAAAGAAGGCTTATTTGCCAAACTTGGTGTTGTATTTGCCGTTTTGTTCCTTGTAAGTTCGCTGGGGCTGACCGTATTTTTGAAATAAGATAACAGCAGGATCCCTCCCGTACCCTGCGGATTTATCCGTAATTGTACGGATTTTTCGGTATAGAATAAGGTCAACACACCAGGCTGCGTGGAACATACTTCGTGTGGTTATTTATTAGGAGGTAGTAGGAATGGATTTCTCACAGATGCCCTTATTGGGCGTAGGAGCAGGAATTATCGGGCTGCTCATGGCATTGTTTTTTGCAAAAAATGTACTTAAGGAAAGCGCCGGAAATGACAAAATGAAAGAAATTTCCAAAGCGATTCAAGTCGGCGCGATGGCTTATCTCAATCGTCAATACAAAACACTTATCCCGATTGTTGTCATCATTTTTATTGCTTTATTTGCGTTAAAAGGTAACGCTGCCGCACCATTGTCCTTTCTAGTTGGTGCAGTAGCTTCAGGTGTTGCAGGTTATGTCGGCATGGGGATTACAACCAGAGCTAATGCCCGTACAACAGAAGCTGCCCGTACCAGTTTGAACAAAGCGCTCGGCGTGTCATTCAGGGCAGGCGCAGTTATGGGATTTTCTGTGGCTGGTCTGGGTCTGTTAGGTGTTGCCGGACTATTCATGATCTTCGGTGATGCGGAGACTATCAACTCATTCGCATTTGGTGCAAGCGCAATTGCACTGTTCGCCCGTGTTGGTGGCGGTATTTTTACCAAAGCAGCTGACGTTGGAGCGGACCTCGTAGGTAAGGTCGAAGCCGGAATTCCTGAAGATGATCCGCGCAACCCGGCGGTTATTGCTGATAACGTTGGTGACAACGTCGGCGATACAGCAGGTATGGGTGCCGACTTGTTTGAATCTTATGCTGCAACCGCCATTTCCGGCATGCTGATCGGTTTCTCGGTCTTCGGCGGTCACGGCATGGGGGAGTCTATCTTCCTGGTTATCGGTGCGATCGGTATTCTAGCCTCGATTATTGCCAGCTTCTTTGTGCGCACAGGAGAAAAGGCCAATCCACAGATGGCTCTGAACATGGGCCTTTGGGGAACCAATGTGATTACAGCTATCGCTTCTTTTGCCGCAGTCCATCTGCTGATGCCGGCAACTTTTGTCACAGAATCGGGACTCGTACTCACACCGAATAGAATATTCTTAGCCATTATCTGCGGTCTTGCAGTAAATATTATCATTGGTCTGATCACGGAGTACTACACATCCAATGAAAAGAAACCGGCTCAGTCGATTGCCAAGGCCTCCGAAACCGGAGCAGCAACGAACATCATCACGGGTCTGGCTGTCGGCTTAAAAAGTACGGCTCTACCGGTCATTACGATTTGTGCTGCGATCCTGGTGGCTTATCAGGTTGCAGGGATATATGGCATTGCGATGGCCGCAATGGCGATGCTTTCCACAGCGGGAATCATCGTTGCGATTGACTCTTTCGGACCGGTGGCTGACAATGCCGGCGGTATTGCCGAAATGGCAGAACTCGATCCGAGTGTGCGTAAAACGACAGATAAACTTGACGCTGTAGGAAATACCACGGCTGCCGTAGCCAAAGGCTTCGCGATTGGATCAGCTGCAATTACCGCGCTGGCTTTGTTCAACGCCTTTGCTGAACTCGCAAACCTTCAGGCGATTGACATTCTTGTGCCGACGACGATTATCGGTCTATTTATTGGTGCTGCGCTGCCATTTTTGTTTTCCGCTTTTGCGATGCAGGCGGTCGGCAGAGCTGCGTTTGACATGATTGCTGAAGTCCGCCGTCAATTCAGAGAAATCCCCGGACTGATGGAAGGCAAAGCGAAACCTGATTATGCAGCCTGTGTTGATATTTCGACCAAAGCGGCAATCAGACAAATGATCGCTCCTGGTTTACTGGCCGTATGTACGCCGGTACTTGTCGGATTTATTTTAGGCAAGAGTGCCATGGGCGGAATGCTCGCAGGCGGTACATTTGCCGGCTTCCTGATGGCCGTATTCATGGCCAACGCCGGTGGTGCCTGGGACAATGCCAAGAAATATATTGAATCCGGACATCATGGCGGCAAGGGGACTCCTGCTCACGCTGCTGCTGTTATTGGGGACACCGTTGGCGACCCGTTCAAAGATACTGCCGGTCCTTCCCTGAATGCTTTGATTAAAGTTATGGGAACGATTTCCCTGATCATCGCTCCTTTCCTTCACTAAGAGGTTAGGTCCGTCCAAACAATTGTTTTCAAGTGAAATATATGGAGATGCCTTTAAAGCATCTCCATTTCCATTTTGTATGAAATTTTATTTATTCTTTAAGACTAACATCGAAGCTTAATTTACCATCATAAAATCAAAGACATTGCATTCAGCAAAAAAATCTGTTTAAATAAACCGATAAGGACATTATTGCCTGATATTGGCAAGTGGAAGGTAGAAGCATGTTTACACGAGAAGAGCTGGTTAAACCTTTTTACTTTTTAGGCGGGAGGACGGGGGTCCTGCTGATTCACGGCTTTACGGCCTGCCCAATTGATATGAAGCCACTTGGCGAAAGATTTAAGGATTGGGGATATACAGTCCAGGCCCCGCTTCTGCCCGGTCATGGAACTTCAGAAGAAGAATTGAAGAAGACATCCTGGCAGGATTGGGAGCAAGTTGTTGCCGAAGCAGCTGAGCAATTAAAGAAAACGTGTGAGAAAGTCCTTGCCGTCGGACATTCCATGGGCGGACTGTTGGCACTATCTCTGGCTGCTCAGGGCAGAATCGACGGTGTAGTCTCCATCAATGCCCCGATTATTTATGTTGATGAAAAGCTGCATCAGGCCGAAAGCTTGATCGGGAAAATAGAATATGTTGGTAAGCCGCATAAAAACAATGAGATCAACCTGAACAGCGAGGGACTTCCACACTTTTCCTATATTCAGGTACCGGTGATAACATTTGCTTCCCTGAACCAAGCTATTGAACGAATGAAAGGAAAATTACCCCAAGTCAGCTGTCCGACGCTTATGGTCCAGAGTATAGCTGACCGGACAGTCCATCCGTCCAGCGGTGAATTTATTCAGAAAAGCATCGGAGATCGTTATTGCGATGCAGTTTACTGGAAAGATGAGGATCACTATCTGCCGTTGAGCGCAGCGCGGGACGAATTGGCCAAAAAAATACGGGAATTCATCGAAAGACGTCAGCTGCTGGTCCCATAGGTCGGTTTATTGATTTTTTCTCAAAATAATCTCAAGGAAATACCCATTGCCTGAGCGGTCAACAACGGGTAATATTATTAATAGATAAAGCAGCGAGGTGGAAATAGATTGGCTGAGGGAATTAAGGTCATCGCTGAAAACAGAAAAGCCAGGCACGATTTCTTTGTCGAGGATAGTTATGAAGCCGGGATCATCTTAACGGGGACCGAGATAAAGTCAATCCGGGCCGGCCGTGTGAATCTCAAAGACAGTTACGCTGAGATTATCAAGGGTGAGGTCTGGCTGAATCAGATGCATATCAGCCCGTATGAACAAGGGAACAGGTTCAACCATGATCCGCTGCGGAAGAGAAAACTGCTGCTTAATCGCACCGAGATTATTAAGATGGGGGATAGGGTTAAACTACAGGGAATGACCCTTGTCCCGTTAAAGATCTATCTCAAGCACGGCATGGCCAAAATTGAACTTGGGCTATGCAAAGGCAAAAAAACTTATGACAAGCGGGATGATCTGGCCGAGCGGGATGCCAAAAGGCAAATGGAACGGGATTTAAGAGAAAGAAACAAGGGTTAGTTCGGGGAAAGGGGACGGGGAAATGGACAGCAATCTCCGAAAAAAAGCTGAAAATCTGATTAACATCTATCAGCAGGTTGCCAAAGATTTTCGCTGGAAAAATTCAAGCAGTATTAATACGCTGATTGCTTTGTCTTATGTAACCAAAGACAAGGCTTATGACAGGAAAGAAATCGAAAGGGTCAATGACTATATCAAAAAGAATTTGGGATTTTTTTCGAGTTTCAGACAAAGATCCATTCTGTATTCAACCTTGCTGCTCGTTAATTCTCCCGATCCGGAAACAAAACTGGATATCCTTCTTGCTTATGATGAAAAACTCAAAGAAAACGGGTTCCGCAGTTACACATACAGGCCTGTGACCGCCTATACATTGCTCTTGAATTGCGAACCGCGAAAAGCCGATATTCGGATTGCCAAAGCCTATGAGATTTTCACCGAAATGAAAAAACATCACCCCTGGCTGACTTCTGGTGATGATTATGCTGTCTCAATCCTGCTTGCAGCTTCGGATAAACCCGTACAGAGTATCACAGCCAAAATGGAAGAGCTGTACAAAGAGCTTCATGAATGTGGTTTTAGCCGTGGAAACGGACTCCAATTCCTGTCGCACATCTTAAGTCTGAGTGATGAGAACAGTAAGGCTAAAGCTACGAGATGCCGCATCCTGTATGATTTCTTCGGTCAAAATAAATTAAAAGTCTACGCCAATAACTATGGAACACTCGGTCTGCTTACCTTGCTTGAAGATAAAAGCCAGAGAGCTGCGCGAGAGGTACTCGGAATAAGTGAAGTTCTCCGAGAAGACCGAAATATCCGCTGGCTAGGCAAGGAGGCTATTTTTCTTACAGCAGCGTCGCTCGTTTCTTGCACGATGTTGGAAAGCCTCAAAAATAACAATGATGTGATCTATACCAATGCTTTTGTGACGATTGAAGCACTTATCGAAGCCCAAAACGCAGCAATGATCGGTGCTGCGTGTGCCGCAACGGCTGCATCCAGCGGCAGCTAGCGCGTATCGATCATCCGCCAGGCAGTTTTGTCTGCTAGGTGGCTATTAAAAGCGGACTCCGCATCTATAAAGACATGATCATAGTGACCGAATTCAGGCTGCGAAAATATGGATTTCGGTATAACAAGCTCCGCAATACAGGCGGTTTTTCTGAAAACTGGTGGTATAGGGTGACCGGTCTGCATGGGTATAGGGACTGGTGTACGAGTCCGGTGAACTCCAGTTGGAAGACCATAGTGAGGCAAGTCCGCCGTCAGGATAACCTAGGAAAATAATATCGCTTTCAGATAGTCCCAATGATGTCAAAGCTTTCACTGATTCCTGCTGGCGCGTATAGCCAAAATGGATATATTCTTTTGGTGTAAGCGTCATTTTTGTATAGTCTAAATGGGCTGCGACCCTATAACCATCACCATTGGTCATAAGGACCACTTTTACTTTACCTCCATTAACCAACGTCTTTTTGATGAGCATACCCGCCCCCAGTGTCTCGTCATCGGGGTGCGGAGCAATGACAAGGACCCTGGAGCTTGCTCCGGGCGTATCGGTATGCTCCGAAGTTGTGTCGACCATATAATTGGCAACCATTTGATCCGATATGATAAATACAAACGCGAATACAAGGATCAGAGTCGAAGCAGCCAGGAAAATTCTTCTTTTCAAAATCTTTTTCATAATATCTCTTCTAAGCCCATCAAAATTTGTATTCAAGATTTTTTGCTCGAGCGATTTTATACAAAATTTATAGTCTTTATAGTTAAATTGTTACCTAATATTATATCTTAAAATAAGATGCTTAAAAATAGCATGAGATAATAAAAATTGAGATGTGACTAAATTAAAATGATTTAAATAAAATTAAGCATTCATTATGTGAGGTGATATTACCCTAGGATAATTTTTGAAATAACACAAAAAGTGCAAGTAAAGCTTAAAAAATAAAAAAATTACAAAATTAATTATTAAGTAGAGGATTAAATTATAAATAAAAATAAAATTCTATAGGCTGAGTAATACTTCTTAAGGAAGATGTTTGTATTTTCTGTAAACATTAAATAAAATTCTCAAGTTAGTACTAGTCAAAATGTAGAGATATGGTATAATGATATTGCTACATTTTCTCGGGGGCGTTTTAGACTCGCTCGGGGGAGCAATGGTAAGAGTTGCGTGTCGAGATCCCGCTTGACCTCGTTAAACAGCGGACAAACAATAACTGACAAAACAAATTACGCTTTAGCAGCTTAAGCTGCTACATCCTGCCTTCTGTGTCTGCGGTGAAGAGTTCAGGGTGTCAAAACAGCAGGCTATCCTGTGAGACCACCGTCTGAGGTCAATCAGGTAAACGAATCAGACTGGCTTCAAAGGAATCCCGCTTTCAGGAGTCCAGCGAAGCGAGAAGTAAAATGAGAGCTACACACGTAGATACTTTTGGTATTGTCTTTCGATACAGGGGTGCAAGTCCCCTCGCCTCCACCAAAATTTGTCCAAAAACCCGCTATTCATACGGGTTTGAGAATTTTCGGAGCAAATTTCTAACGGTTCTTTGACCGTTTTTTTGTTTACAGTTAGAAAAGTACAAAAAAAGGCCATTAAACCCTCATTGCTGCCACCAATTGTTCAATTGTCAGTAAAGATTTATTCCATTGAAACCCCCTGGTATTAGCGGATTCTTAAATATAGACCTCAAAAAAAGTGCTTGTGATGGGTGCTTAATTTTTTTGCGAAAAATTATATTTGTTTTATTATATATTTTTACATGCTTCAATTATTCTTCAATACACGTGTTTCGACAAATTACTCTTTTAGGAAGTGATATTATGTTTTAAAGGGATTTTTGTTATACGGGTATTTTAATTTTGGGGGGTTATTATGAAATATAAATTTACTGAATTGGTTGATATTTCTAAACTTCAAGATCTTATGGAAGGATTTTATTCAGTAACCGGTATTTTATCAGCAGTTCTTGATACTGATGCAAATATCTTAATTGCTGTTGGCTGGCAAGATATCTGTACAAAATTCCATAGAGTAAATAAGCACGCCGAACTCTTATGCAAAAAAAGTGATTTGTATATAAAAAAATATATAGATTCTAATTATGTTAATGATAAATCAAATATCTGTTATAAATGCGATAATGGACTGATTGATGTAGCCTATCCAATCATTATTGACGGGGAACACTTAGCCACAGTATATACAGGACAGTTTTTATTTGAAGAGCCGGATATAGAACAATTTCACAGACAGGCAGAAAAATGTGGTTTTAATGAAGAAGACTATATAAACGCAGTAAAAAAAGTACCAATTTATACAAAAGACAAAGTAGATTCAATTATGAATTATGTCAGGCAATTAGCTGAAATGATGGTACAAATGGGTTTAGCCAAGCTTCAACTTATTGAATCCCAAAAAAAGGCTATGCAAGAAAGTGAAGCTTTAGTAGAGGAACTGAAAAAAATGGATCAAAATAAAAATCAGTTTCTCAGCATGCTTTCCCATGAGCTCAGAAATCCGCTGGCTTCAATCATGATGAGTCTCTCTTTCTTGGACCAAGTGCCTACCTGTGATAAACAAGCTCTAAGGGCTGTGAAAATTGCTAAACGTCAAGGAGAACAGCTTACCCGGCTGGTTGATGATCTACTGGATGTTACCCGTATTACCCAAAACAAGATTGTACTGAAAAAAGAACGCGTTGAACTCAACAGAGTGGTACAACAGGCTGTGGCTGATTACCAGGGGCATTTTTCGGAAAAGGAAGTTGAACTGGAAATCAAATTAACTTCAGACCCAATCTATCTTGAAGCAGACTCAGCACGTCTGACTCAGATAATTGGTAACCTGCTACATAATGCAGCCAAATTTACCCTTAAGGGGGATAAAACCCTCGTAATGGTTGAGAAAAAACAGGAGGCCGTAATCACAGTTCAGGATACGGGCAGGGGCATTCCAACTGCAATCTTACCAAATCTTTTCACGCCTTTTGTCCAGGTCGACAACTCCCTGGATCGTAGCAATGGTGGTTTAGGTCTGGGCCTCGCTATTGTCAAAGGAATGGTGGAGCTACATGGTGGGAATGTGACCGCTCATAGTGAAGGATTAGGCTATGGAACACAATTTACAATTTGTCTGCCGATAAAAGGCATCGATGAGGAACATAAATCAAAGGTTAACAGAGCATCTGCTCATTCACTCAGGATTCTGGTTATAGACGATATTCCAGATATTGTTGAAATTTTATGTTCCCTGCTAAGCTATTTGGGCCATGAAACTATTGCAGCATTAAGCGGATCTGAGGGTATAGACAAAGCAAAAGAGTTTCGGCCTCAAGTGGTGATTTGTGATATTGGATTGCCAGGGAAAAATGGATATGAAGTGGCTAAAAGCTTTTGCTGCGATAAGGAACTTAAGGATACATTCTTAATTGCACTTTCTGGTTACGCCCAACCGAATGATTTGGAACGGGCCAAGGAAGCAGGGTTCAAGAAACATTTAGCAAAGCCGGTGGACTTGAATACTCTTGAACAGACATTAGCTGAAGTAGTTATTTAGTATTCTTATATATATGAGCGCCATGGTACCATTTGACGGTATCGAAGGGGTGCCTCGGCAGGCATAAACGCTTCTATGTCGGGATGTCGTCACGAATAGGTAAAATTACTTTCTTTTTCGTTTGTTATTATCAATACCGAGTTTAGTCTAGTGTTACTGGCAGATATACTAAGGACCGTTGATCCCTCTAATTGGTTTTCGGAGTTTGAATTTGTCAATTCTGCTCACGGAAAAACCTCCGTTACATAAATTCCTATGCATTCGGAGGTTTACACAGTTTTTCAGCACTCTCGTATAATAGTAGAATTCTGTTCCACTTGACTAGTAGTATTGATCATAACTTTGGTTCTTCTTGGTTATCTGCTTATTCGACTTCTTCTGCATCGTCATCTTCGTCGTCATCGTCGATATCGTCATCTTCTTCGTCGAAAGCGAATTTCATTACTTCGCCATTCGTATACGTTACCTTTACTTTTAAAACGTCAATATTGTTGGTTAAGGAATCGATAACCTGTTTTAGAAATTCATCTTTGTGCATGATCTTGCTCCTTTCTTTTTTATATTTTATCAACTTCATCTCCCCCTAAAGAACTGTGCTAGGTGAAAGACGATAGCTTTGATACTATATGATCATTTTACACAATTGGTACAAGATTTGTGTTTATTACTAATAATATAGAATCATTCTAAAGAAGCCAATTGTTTCTTCGAATATCAATGATTTGTTGCCTTAAACCTTCATTCTCGCTTGAACTTCTGACCAATCTCCAGTTAAGTTTGTGAGAATAAAGGGTGTGCTTTCGTTTTGATAGAGCTCTTTCAGGACTTTTAGTGGCCTATCTGTTTTTGTTCCGAAAACTAGTTTATTGGGATGAAAGATCATAGTGCTCTTCCTTCCCGTAAAAACTCCGGATTAGATACAATATCAAATGAATCTTTGTCGGTGCCCATTTCAAGGAATGTTTGGTAAATCCATTCATTGGTTCCAGGGGGAACGGCACTTTTGGTAATGATAATTTTGTAACTATTAATCGTTGCAGCAATCAGATAACCCGTTTAAGAAAACTTAGATTGCAGGTGCCATCGTTTTGGGAAGGAGTACCGACGGCAATTAATATAATTGGATAAACCCTAATACTCTCTACGACATTGTTCGAAAAATAGAGTATATTTTTTTGACTATATTCGGTAATCAAGTCTTCTAAGCCCGGTTCGTATATTGGAACTCATCTTGAGGAGATTATTAATTTTTTCTTGATCTATATCGACATATTGAACTTCATGGCCAAAAACAGCTAAAGCCACTGCTGTTGTGAGGCCTACATAACCTGCACCTACAACGCAAATTCTCATTAATTCCTTCAATCCAATCTCATAGAATATCGGTTTATACATCGTATTCCTATGGAAAATGAATTGTTCCATATTCTGGAAAGGACATGGGGGGTATGCCTGTTTCACTTTTTCAATATCCTGGAATATATTACATTATATACTTGAAAGGGTGCGGGAAATATGAAAGACTATCTGATCCAGCCGTGGGATTCAGAACAAGAAAATACTGGGGTCAACCTTGATATGTGGGTTCCTTCAGAAGTAGATAAATTAGCACAGCAGGTTATGGCCTATTATGACATGGAAATCCACACGAAAACGTTAATTACGTCTAAACCGGATAAAGGCGGGGCCATCTGGAAAATAGAAACCGACAAGGGCCCTCGCAGTTTAAAATTGTTGCATCGCGAGCCAACAAGAAGCCTCTTTAGTGTAGGGGCACAGGATTACATTGTAAAAAACGGGGGAAGAGTTCCGGAATTAATAAAGACCAAAGAAGGAGCACTTTGTGTTGAAAGGGGAGGTAAGTTATGGATTGTCACAGATTGGATTGAATTTCTTACTCCTGCGAGTAAGGACCTTTCCGGTGCTAAGGCTTTATGTTATGGTCTTGGGGAGTTTCATAGGCATACACGTGGGTATACTCCACCTGCTGGCTCTCATAGAGCTTCCCGATTATTTGGATGGACCGCTTATTACAAAAAAATAATTACCAAAATAGGGTGGTTTCGCAATGTAGCCAAAGCAAATAGTGATATTCCGGGCAGTCAAGCACTGCTCTCCGTTATCAATATATTTGAAGGCCAGGCCTTAGATGCTTTGTCCCTCCTTGAGCAGCCATTTTATAAGCAAATACTCGCGATGGGGGAAGAGCACTGGGGACTTGTACACCAAGACTATGGATGGTCTAACGGACAACTTGGTACCGGTGGTCTTTGGGTGATCGATTTAGATGGAGTTGCCTACGACCTGCCAATTCGTGATCTTCGGAAGCTTATCTCAAGTTCGATGGATGATTTAGGAAGGTGGGACGTTCCCTGGATTCAGGGAATGATCAGCGCCTACCATGATGCGAATCCGATCGATAGAGAAACTTACAAGATTTTATTAAATGATTTGGCATTCCCCAATGAGTTCTATAAACACTTAAAAGAGATGCTGTTCAGCCCTATAGATTTTCTAACGAATCATTTAGAAGGACTTATGTCGCATCTCAATTTATTAGAAGAGACAAAGGGATTGGCACTTGCTGAATTAGCATTAGACAAGGAGAATTTCCTAACGGGGCATTATGGGGCAAATGCCGGATTGGAACCAGAAAAGCTTGAGATAATGCCAATGAAAGCATTAAGGGAAAGCAGTACACTCCCAAAGTTGATTAAAAAGACTGAATCCGAGATTCAGCAACAAAAGGATGTGCCCAAAAAATCTTTTGGGAACGAAGATCAATTGAAAGTACTGATGATCTGTACGGAGAAATTGCCGGTTCCGGCTGTACGCGGGGGTGCCATTCAAACCTATATCGATGGTATTTCAGGGTTATTGAGTCAACAGCATTCTTTAACAATCTTAGGAACGACAGACCCAACATTGCCAAATGAGGAATATAAAAATAATATTCGGTATGTAAGAATTGAAAGCGAATACTTCTTCGAAATTTATGCCGCTGGAGTAATCAATTTTCTTAAAAACGAATCCTTTGATCTCATACACGTTTTTAATCGCCCCCGGCTCATTTCCTTAATTCGTGAAGTAGCACCTTACACGCGATTAATTTTAAGCATGCATAATGATATGTTTGATATTAACAAAATTGATCGCCAGACTGCACTCACTGCGATTAGAGAAGTAGAACGGATCATTACAGTAAGTGATTATGTCGGAAAGACTATCTCCAACCTCTTTCCTCAAGCTGCTCCCAAGGTTCGCACGATTTATTCAGGAGTTGACTTAAAAAAATTTATTCCTTGGGAAACATCAAACCGGGCAACTCAGGTTCGTCACAATCTACGCAGCAGCTATCAGCTTGAAGATAAGACAGTCATATTGTTTGTTGGGCGTTTAACCCGCAAAAAGGGTACGGACTTATTAATTCAGGCTATCAACGAGCTTTCAATAAAGGATTCCAATATCGCCTTGGTAATCGTAGGCGGAACATGGTATAGTGTCGACTCTGTTACCGATTATGTGGCCTATGTTCGCGCCTTAGCGGAGAAAGCTAAGTTTCCTGTCGTAACAACAGGGTATGTATCCTCTGATGTTATTCACGAGTGGTTTTGGGCTAGTGATATCTTTGTCTGCCCATCTCAGTGGCAGGAACCGCTTGCCCGGGTCCATTATGAAGCCATGGCTGCCGGCTTACCATTTTTAACGACCGCACGGGGCGGTAATCCGGAAGTTGTGATTGATCAAAATGGTTTACTTGTCGATCAACCTGAGGATTCTCTTGAATTTGCAGAAAAACTTAAAATCCTCCTAACTGATCCGAAACTCAGATGTAAAATGGGGCAAACAGGCAGGCGATTAGCTGAAGAACGTTTCAGTTGGGAACGTGTGGCGCACGAAGTCTCAGAATCATGGAAACAGGAATTGAACTTCGAAACGGATACGAAGAAAGAGATCGATTTTGTAGATTCAGATCAGGTAAAAGGTAAAGGGTTAACTATCAGTGATAACGACTCCCCGAAAAACCATGACCAAATTGGCATAATTTATCAAATTATAGCAACCTGCCCATCTGTCGCCAACATTACCCGTATCAGGATTTACCCTGTCAGAGTAAAAAACAACGGGATTAGCTCCACAGGTCCATCCTTATGGAGAATCATTCGAGACCTAATAATAATCCGATTGATTAGGTTTAGCAAGTAAAAAATGGAGCATTCCGGAAGTTTACAAATGCAGCAGCCTGTTACCAAATTTATTGGAAAATACCTGAAAGAGCTGCTAGGCGTCACCTTTCTCAAAAGGTAAAATATGCCGCTTCAGATTTAACACTTTGTATAAAGAAGTTTTAGGAGGGCCGAAAAATGAGAGTTACAAAAGCTGTTATACCCGCTGCAGGATTAGGAACAAGGTTTTTACCTGTTACCAAAGCTTTACCTAAAGAAATGTTTCCAATCTGCAATAAACCCATAATTCAATATATCATCGAAGAAGCAATCCATTCAGGTATAGAAGACATTGTTATAATTACGGGCAGGGGTAAATGGTCAATTGTCGATTATTATGATCGTTCCCCTGAACTTGAAGCTCACTTGGCTAAGAAAGGTGATTATAAACAACTTGAAAAACTAATACAGCTTTCAAGAATGGCTAATATTTGTTATATAAGGCAGAATGAACCTCTTGGTTTAGGACATGCTATTTACTGCGCAAAGTCATTTATCGGCCAGAATCCGTTTGCTGTCCTTTTGGGAGATGATATTATCAAATCCGACATTCCTGCGATAAAACAGCTTATGGAGGTTGCAGAAGAAACATGCTCTAACGTAATAGGAATTAAGGAAGTTTCTGAAAGGGATGTCAGTAAATATGGAATTATCGACCCTCTTGATAACGACCGTGATATCTACTGCGTTAGAGATCTGTTTGAAAAGCCTTTACTGAAAGATGCTCCTTCCAGACTTGCAATCATGGGCAGATATATCTTAAATTCTTCTATATTTTCCTTTCTTGAAAAGATTCCCAAAGGAGCAGGTGGGGAGTTTCAACTAACTGATGCTCTAAAGATGCAAAGTAAGATTGAAACAATTTATGCTTGCAAGTTAAACGGTATTCGCTACGATGCCGGAGATAAGCTTGGCTTTTTAATCGCGACTATAGAGTATGCACTTGAATCTTCTGAGATTGGTCCGGAGTTTGCCCAGTATTTAGATACACTTTATGAAAGAAGAAAAACTATATAAATTCCCTTTATTTTAAAGGTGTTCATTTTTGCAATATTCATCCCTTATGTTTGGAATGTTTCCTAGCGGTGAGTGCGGGAGTTTTTTAGGCAAGAGCGGAATCCCGGCTAGACCAGTATGGGGAGGGAATAAGATGGCACAAAGAAAAAGCGGCAGAAGGACGCCTTCCATTGGAAATCAATTGTGTGGATAAGGAAGCTGAACCTTATATTTAGTGAACATATCCAAGGCATCATCAATTTGCTGCTGGGTTGCTGTATCAGCCTGGTATTCTCCTAAATTGAAAAGTTGTTCAAAGAAATATCTTTGAGCCTGTTTAGCACTATTGAGGTTACCATTTAGAATTGTATAAAGTTTTTCGCAAAGGATCTCTTTGGACCCGGTAGTATAACCTTCGATAATATACTTCTCGCTTGTCAAAACATCATTCATTCTGTCACGAAGGTTGAAGCTGGGGTCCTTTTCTTTAGGCAGAACAGGGGATTTATCCTTTCCGATTTTCTGAACGCCAAATTGACTTGTAACCATAGAAGTATTATCAATCATTGTACCATTCCCCCTTGTGATGACTGTTGTTGGAGATAAGAAAGAAGATTGGAGTAATTTTGTTGATGGATTTGGCCTGCACTATGAAAAACTCCTTTAAAATTGGGATCTACCTCTTGATTGGCATAGTCGCTGCATTTTTTAGTCATCAGGAGTTCCCAAGAGAGAAAATCCTTGATGTAACCCAGTTCTTTTACAGATAAGTTTGACATGTTCAACCCTCCAAGTAAATATTTCTTTTTGTATTCTTTCTCAGGAGCAGATTAGTTATGTAAAATTTTTAATTTTTAATGACCTTATCTCTAAAGGAAATTTGGCACAGTTTGTGTAATAACTTTATTATTAGCAGTATAGTGTAGAATTAAGATAGTACTAACCATAGCCGTTAGTTATATCATATATTCTTATAAACAAATGGATTATTAAGCCTCAATGATTAAGGGTGGAATAACTGCATGTTTTAATTGAAGGTATCATTGCTTATATATCAGGAATAATAACTATGAATAAACTCAAAGATTGTTTAGTTTCTGCTTGCGAAAAAACCAGTTTAAGGAAAGTCTTAATTTCGAGTACTGGAAAGAAGGAATGGAAATGAGAAGAATAATCTTAATAGGATTTGTTGTAGGTATTTTGATTTTGTCGTTGGGTGGATGCAAATCTTGGGAAAAATCTTATGAGGAGGCGGCCGCTACAACTTTTAAGGTTAATGTATTAAGAGGAACGACCGCATTAGGGATGATCAAGATGATGGAGCCTAGTCTTAAACCTAATCCTAGACTTGGCGACACGGTAAAATATGTAATTGAACAAAGCCAGGATACACTATATGCTAAACTGCAAGCCGGGGAAATAGAAACAGCGGTAATTCCGACCGAAATGGCGGCCAAGCTCTATAATAATGAGGGCCAATATCAACTGGCGGCGATTAATACCAAAGGAGCTATGTATGTACTTACCAATGGGGTTGTCATTAACAGCTGGACTGATTTAAAGGGTAAAGAGGTACATTTTGCCGTTCCAAGTAAAGCTCTGCTTGCAGTGTTTAAATACATGCTGGTTCAAAACGGAGTCGATCCGGATAAGGATATATCCCTTAAATTTATTGAGTCGGGCCAGGTACAAGCCGATATTGCGAATACCAACAAAATCATTGTAATGACAGAACCGTGGGTATCAGAGTTAATAGGTACGAATAGCAATATAAAGATTGCTCTGGATATTCAAAAGGAATGGAATCGAATAAATGGGGAGGAGACGCCGCTTGCTCATACTTGTTTAGTGGTTAAGCAGGAGGTAGCAGCTCGGGATCCTGAAGAATTTGGCTTGTTTTTACAGGATTATGCTGATTCAATAAATTGGGTAAATAAAAAACCAGCAGAGGCTGCGAGACTGGTCGCTAATCATGATATTGGAATATCTCCCGTAGTTGCTGAGGAGCTCATTCCCAGATGCAACATGCTTTATATGAAAGCCACTGATGCTAAACCGGCGGTGGAGAAATATTTAAAGATACTCCAAGGTAATACGCCGGATTCAATAGGAGGAAAACTTCCTGATAAAAATTTTTATTATAAATAAGAAGCTTGAAAGTGTTGTAAGGGGTTTTTGATGCGATATTCTCATATAACTAAAGAAAAGAAGGGTAGTAAGAAAACCACCCTTCTTTTTTATTGATAATATTTTATATGATTTAGAAGATTACTCCTAACGCAATTAAAATCAATATTGCAATCGCGATGATACCGACTCCAACTCCATAAACAGGCGCTACTGGAGCTACAGGGGCCATAGGTCTGCAGCAACATCCACCAGCGTATCCAAACATAATATTTCCCTCCTTTTAAAATTGATTCAAATTAGAATACAATACCTAAAGCGATTAACAGAAGAATAATTACAACAACAATTGCAATTCCACAACCACAACCGCCAAGACCTCCTGCTACGCCCCCAACTGCTCCATCATAGGCCATTTTTATATGCCCCCTTTCCTTATAAAGAATAAACACCAGAGAATATAGATCATAAGAACTTTATAAATTCATTGTTTTTATTTTATTTAGAGTCATTAACTCGTAGACAGCTATAACGATTATTCTCTGGTGTCCTATACACTATATGAGACACAACTCCGTTATGGTACTATTTGGAAGAAATGAAATGCCAAAAAAATTATGATCGGGCCTTGTAACGGGATTAAATTGACACAGTTGTGGGCTTACCAATAAAACAGGTATTGTGATATGGGCTGCATGAGCGTAAAATATACAAGACAGAAGTTAGAATAATTTTGCACACCAGAAATGGAGGTACTATATTTTGTTACAAGCTGTAAAAAGATTGTATGTTGAGAAGAAACAGGGGTTCAATATCGAAGCCCAGGGACTTTTTGCAGATCTTCGGGATAATCTAAGCATTGCAGGATTGCAGGGGGTCAGAACGATCAACCGCTATGATATTTCCGGGATTACCGATGAAGAATATAAGAAATCTCGTACGATTATTTTTGCTGAACTCCCCTTGGATATCCTTTACGACGAAACGCTGGATATCTCGTCAGGGGACAGGGTTTTTGCGATGGAGTATTTGCCGGGCCAGTATGATCAACGGGCGGATTCGGCTGCTCAATGTATCCAGATGCTGACCCAGAAAGAGCGTCCGTTGGTTGCTTCAGCCAAAGTGATTATCCTGGAAGGAAAACTATCTGATCAGGACTTTGCAAGAATCAAACAATACTGTATCAACCCGGTCGAATCCCGGGAAGCTTCGCTGGCAAAACCGCAGAGTCTGGAATTTGAAGCGGCAGAACCGGAAGACGTTGAAATGATGGAAGGATTTATTACTAAAACACCGGAAGAAATTATTGTGATGCAGCAGCGCATGAATCTCGCCATGAGCGTCGAAGACTTGCTATTCTGTCAGTCCTATTTCCGGGATACGGAAAGAAGAAATCCGACCATGACCGAAATAAAAACGATTGACACTTACTGGTCCGATCACTGCCGGCATACGACGTTCCAGACTGAAATTGAAGAAGTCGATATCCGGGAAGGACATTTTTCCGGGCCTATCCAAACAGCTTTCAATTGCTATAAGGCTTCCCGGGCTAAGGTATATCAGGACAAGCTGCCCAGTAAGGATATCTGCCTGATGGATATTGCTACGATGGGGATGAAAGAGCTTAAAATGGCAGGACTGCTTGATGATCTGGATGAATCTGATGAAATCAATGCCTGCAGTATTGTTGTGAATGCAGAAGTAAACGGCCAGGAAGAAGAATGGCTGGTGATGTTTAAAAACGAGACGCATAATCACCCGACAGAAATCGAACCGTTTGGCGGTGCCGCCACCTGTCTGGGTGGTGCGATCCGAGACCCGCTGTCAGGCCGGACCTATGTCTATCAGGCGATGCGGGTCACCGGCAGCGGCGATCCACGGGCAAAGGTCGAAGATACCTTGCCCGGTAAACTGCCGCAAAGAAAGATTACCACCGTTGCTGCAGCCGGATATAGTTCTTACGGCAATCAAATTGGACTGTCGACAGGTCAGGTTGCCGAAGTCTATGACGAAGGCTTTATCGCTAAAAGAATGGAGATCGGTGCGGTCATCGGTGCTGCCCCCAGAAAAAATGTCATCCGCAAACCTCCTGAAGAAGGTGACGTGATTGTTCTGGTTGGCGGCAGGACAGGCCGGGACGGCTGCGGCGGAGCGACGGGTTCTTCCAAAGAACATACGCTGGAATCGCTGACCAGCTGTGGTGCCGAAGTTCAGAAGGGCAATCCGCCGAATGAAAGAAAGATTCAGCGGCTGTTCCGCAACTCGGAAGTCAGTACGCTTATTAAAAAATGCAACGATTTTGGCGCCGGCGGTGTCTCTGTTGCCGTGGGGGAACTGACTGACGGCCTTGATATCTGTCTGGATGCCGTGCCAAAAAAATACGAAAGCCTGAATGGGACAGAACTGGCGATTTCCGAATCCCAGGAGCGCATGGCTGTCGTACTGGCAGCTGAGGATTGGGACAAATTCAAAAGCCTGGCCGCCGAAGAAAATCTTGAAGCAACCGTTATTGCCCTGGTAACCGGCGATCAGCGACTTAAAATGTCTTGGCGGGGCAAGAAAATCCTAGATCTCAGCCGTGACTTTCTGAATACCAATGGGGTCAAACAAAAGACGAAGGTTGAAGTGACGGCGCCGCTGGAAACGCAAAATTACTTTAACGCTATCCCCAACTCAGTGGCGCGGGAGCTGCTGGATCTGCGAAAAGCCTGGAATGCTAATTTAGGCGATTTGAATGTCTGCAGTAAAAAAGGACTGATCGAGAGATTTGACAGTACGATCGGTGCGGCATCGGTACTTATGCCGTTAGGCGGAAAATACCAGCTGACCCCGGCTGAAGGTATGGTCGCCAAACTGCCGGTACTTGAAGGTGATACGACGACAGCTACGATCATGACGTATGGCTATAACCCGCAACTGGCCAAATGGAGCCCGTTTCACGGGGCTTTATATGCGGTGCTGGATGCCGTTACAAAAGCAGTGGCGTTAGGTGGAGATTACCGTAAGATACGCCTTACCTTGCAGGAGTATTTCGGCAAACTAAATGACGCCAGCAAGTGGGGGCAGCCTTTCAGTGCTTTATTGGGCGCTTATTATGCTCAAAAGCAGCTAGGTATTCCCGCTATAGGCGGAAAAGACAGTATGTCGGGCAGCTTTATGGAGTTGAATGTCCCGCCTACCCTGGTCGCATTTGCCGTTTGTACGGCAGATGCCCGCAAAGTCGTATCCCAGGAATTCAAACAGGCCGGAAGCAATGTGGTCCTGCTGAAACTGATCCGGGACGAACAGGAAATCCCTGACTTTGCTATGGCGGTGAAAAACTTTGTAAAGGTCTTGAACTTGATTCAGTCAGGCTGGGTGCGCTCTTCACGTTCGGTCAGAATGGGTGGGATTGCCGGCGCTGTCAGCGAGATGGCTTTCGGCAATATGATTGGTTTTCGTTTCAGTAGACAAATAGAGTCTTCAGACCTGTTCCGGACGGATTATGGTTCGATACTACTGGAACTGGATGAGAAGACTGATCTGCCTGTTTTGTTTGGCGATGTCGGATACGAATTACTCGGCTGTACGCAGGAGAAACCAGCAATCGCTGTCAACGGAGTTGAGTTGCTGCTGACGGATGTGCTGGGCCAATGGGAAATCCCGTTGGAAAAAATCTTTCCAAGCAAGGCTGAGAATGCCGAAAATACCGAAAAACCTCGGGCAGTCAGCTTTGACAAGCGTAGTGCTTTCAGACCGGCGATTAAAGCAGCAAAACCACGGGTATTTATCCCTGTTTTTCCGGGGACAAACTGTGAATATGATTCTGCCAAAGCTTTCACGAAAGCCGGTGGTCTGGTCGAAACCATGGTTATTCGAAATCTCAGTGCCGCAGATATTGAAGGCTCGATCAAAGAAATGGTCAAAAAAATCAATAACTCCCAGATTATCATGCTCCCGGGCGGTTTTAGCGCCGGAGACGAACCGGATGGATCGGGAAAATTTATTGCCACCTTGTTTAATAACCCGCGCATCAAAGATGCCGTCATGAACCTTCTGAAACAGCGGGACGGCCTGATGCTCGGAATATGCAACGGATTCCAGGCTTTGATCAAGCTGGGACTTGTCCCCTACGGGGAAATTAAAGAAATAAACGCAGAAGACCCTACGTTGACCTATAACAGGATCGGACGCCACATTTCCTGCATGGCCCGGACCAAGGTTGTTTCCACACTTTCCCCTTGGTTTAGCGGTGTTGAATTGGGAGAGATTCACACGATTGCAGTTTCGCACGGCGAAGGAAGATTTGTCGCGAGTCAGGAAGTCATCAGCAAGCTGATTCAGAACGGGCAGATCGCTACCCAATATGTCGATCTGAATGGAATGCCAAGCAACGATGTCGAGGATAATCCGAACGGTTCCTTTGAAGCTATCGAAGGGATTACCAGCCCCGACGGAAGGATATTGGGCAAAATGGCGCATTCAGAACGGACCGGAACCGGTGTTGCTGTAAACGTCCCCGGCAATAAATACCAGCCCATTTTTCAGGGCGGCATCAATTATTTCAAGTAAAAGTTCCTATTCAAATCATACACCCTCAGACCTTTGGCTGGGGGTGTTATTATCATAGCGAAATAATCAACATGCGTCTTATTTCGTTGCAACATTTATTCCAGTAGATGAACACAAATTCAGTTCTCAATCTCGGTAATATTGACAATGGCTTTATTGGGCAGACAAACAGCATAGTCCCCTGGGTTTTCCAGCCAGCCTGTCCGGACACAAATCTGGTCGGGACAATTGGTTTCTTTAAATCTGATGCGGCCTTTTTCCACCAGAACAATCTCGTGGTACTTGCCTGGAAGGGTAATTTCCCGCGGTTCCTCGACTGCATTTAAATCAATACGTTCGATAAGCACGTTATTCTGTGTGATCTCGGCAAACCTGAGGTCTTTCCCATTTTGGGATTGATGGAATTTTATACTGCCTAAACCGATGAGCACGAGTATGATTATGATACCAATTAGGACAATATCGTGTTTCTTCATGATATTTATAGGTTCCTCCTTGAGCGCGCTCCATATGGCTGTCTGACTGAACAGAGCAAAGAAAACAGAACAGAACATAACATAACATCTACATTCCAGACATACTATAATTGATAAAACAAAACAGTGTCAAGAGAAGTCAAAAGGGAATATCTGTATATAACAAAAATGTAGGTAAATGGTGTCGAATGAATAAGTAAGTTTAGAAGGACTATTGAAGTTTACAGGCAATTAATATAAACTTAAGCCGTCACTAAAATGGCAAAAATAATTTTTCAACTGGGCAATACTATGCAAAAGCATACATATAAAAAAATATCTGGAGGGAATTAATATGCCACTGGTAACTTCTGCTCAAATGTTTAAAAAAGTCTATGGAAAATGTGCTGTCGGAGCATTTAACGTTAACAATATGGAAATTATTCAGGGAATTGTTGATGCTGCGAAGGAAGAAAAAGCACCTTTAATTTTACAGGTTTCCGCGGGTGCCCGGAAATATGCCAAACATATTTACTTAATGAAGCTGGTAGAGGCCGCAGTGGAGGATACGGGTTTGCCGATCTGCCTGCATTTGGACCACGGGGAAGACTTTGAGATTTGTAAGGCCTGTGTTGACGGCGGCTTTACTTCGGTAATGATCGATGGTTCCAAGCTGCCTTTTGCCGAAAATATTGCTGTTACCAAAAAGGTTGTAGAGTACGCCCATGCGAAAGGCGTTGTGGTGGAAGCCGAATTAGGCAGACTCGCAGGCATCGAAGATGCGGTAAACGTAAGTGTGAAGGACAGCAGCTATACGGATCCGGAGCAGGCTGCCGAATTTGTCCATGAAACTGGTTGTGATTCCCTGGCTGTTGCGATTGGCACTAGTCACGGAGCGTATAAGTTCAAGGGAGAAGCCATGCTTGATTTCGAGCGTCTTGAAAAGATAGCCTCACTACTTCCTGGCTTCCCATTGGTCTTACACGGTGCGTCCACGGTACTGCCGGAATTTGTAGCAAAATGCAACGAATACGGAGGAGATATCAAGGGAGCGCAGGGTGTCCCCGAAGATATGCTTCGCAAGGCTGGGACCATGGGCGTATGCAAAATCAATATTGATACCGATCTGCGCCTTGCCATGACAGCTTCAATCCGTGAGTATTTGGCAAACAGCCCTGCTGATTTTGACCCCCGCCAGTATCTCAAACCAGCCAGAGAAGCCATCAAAAATATGGTTAAGCATAAGATTGCAAATGTTTTAAACTGCAGCAATCAGCTCTAAGCATAACATACTGTACGGAACCAGCAAACAGAACATGATACTTGGGTCTGAAATACGAACTGTTGCGAAAAAGTAGACACTTTAAGTCTACTTTTTTCAACAGAATGAAAAAGGTATTTTGTAGATTTATGTAGAATTTTCCCATAAATAAATCTATATAAGTAGGGATATTGTTTGCAAAATAATTGGGAAAAAACGGTAAGAACAGTTAACGCTCTTATTCTTGCTCTGCTGCTATTAACACAAATTCTCTTGATCAGGTCTTGGTATAATAAGACCCTTGATGATATCGGCATCAACGCGATGACCATTTCTCGGGTTGTCGCTGACAGTATTAATATTGCTGAATATGAAAAGTTGCTTGCGGGGAAGGAGCCTAATGATTATTTTAGAGAGATGCAGGCATATTTTAAGCGTATTCAAGCTGAAACCGGAGTGAAGTATGTTTATGTCGAGCATCAAATATCACCCAGCCAAATTGAATACATTTTCGATTCGGAGGGGGATTCTTTAGGTGAGACTGATGAACTGTCTACACCGGCAGCACATACGAATACCAAAGCTTTTCACACGCGAGCTCAGACTTCAACGCTTTGGGGTACTTTGATTACCGGCTATGCGCCATTGGTTAATGCCGAGGGTCAGGTCATAGGCGCAGTCGGAACAGATGTAGATATCCAATATATTTATCAGGAACTGGCCAAACGCGTCGGACAGATCATTCTTTATGCAGCAGCCATGGTCATTCTCTTTGGCTTGCTTATTTACTTCACGCTCAGTGAAGAAATACGAAGACGCCGCATCGTCGAAAAAAATCTTAAGCGCACTATGCAGTCTGTGAAAGATTTACTCAATAATGCCGGGCAGGGCTTCCTATCTTTTGGGTCAGACCTGTGTATTGAACCTGAATATAGTGTCGAATGCCAGAGGCTATTGGGTTCTGACTTAGCTAAGCGTAACTTTCCGGACTTAATTTATCCGGAGGATCAGGAACAAAGAGACTTTATGAGCAAAGTTCTTCGGGAATGTTTTCAGGAGAATGACCCGGTACGCAGGGAGGTATTCCTTTCTTTTCTGCCGGATGCAATATTCCTGAATAACGACTATATAAAAATTGAATATAAGTTTATCGCGGCTAAGTATCAGGAAGAAACACAAGCTTTAATGGTCATCTTAACGGATGCTACGGAAAAACGCGCTTTGCAGGAACAAATGGAAAATGAACGCAAAACACTTAAAATGATTGTAAAGGCTGTTATCAGCCGTAATGACCTTTTGGAGCTTATTTCAGATTACCAGCGTTTTTGCCAGGTCACCGTGCCACAGCTGCTTATTTGCAAAGAACCGCTTCAGCAGGTAATTGCCGATGTCAAACGAAGGATTCATACCTTTAAAGGGGAATTTGGCCAGTTTGAGATGATACATATGGTTCGTTCTCTTCACCATCTTGAAGAAGAGATTAAATCTTTTGAACAAAGGGATTCAGCAACCAGTGCTGATTTAGGCATGCTCCTGCAAAATTTGAAGCTTGAACGTGTTCTGAATGAAGGTTTGCGTATTCTGCAGTCAACCTTAGGGGAGAATTTCGTTGCCACAGATAAAACCATTGAGATTCCGGAAGCAAAACTGGTTGAATTGGAAGAGCAAATAGCGACGCTTATTCCATCGCAGGAGGCCGATGTTTTGATCACCAAAATCAGGCAGTTGCATTACCGCTCGTTCAAAGAGCTTTTAGCTGCTTACCCGAATACAGTAGAAGGCTTAGCCCAGGGCTTGGAGAAATTGTTGTATCCCCTTGAACTAAAAGGTGGGGAGTTCCCTGTAGATACAAAAAGGTACCAGGCTTTTACCAAATCGCTGATTCATATTTTTACGAACTGCGTAGATCATGGCATCGAAAATAGGGAAGAAAGAATCAAAGCCGGAAAAGAAGAAAAGGGCCGCATTGTCTGCGAAATGAAATTAGTCCAAGATCAAATTTTATTAAAAATTGCTGATGACGGCAAAGGCTTAGACCTGGAAGGAATCAAACAAAAGGCACTCGAGCTTGGGACAGTTACCGCAGAACAACTGGCAGAGCTAGAAGATAAAGATATAATCCCGCTTATTTTTGAAGACGGGCTTTCCAGCAAAGAGAGTGCATCAATGATTTCGGGACGCGGCATCGGCATGGCGATTGTTAAACAAGAACTTGAAAAAATAGGCGGTCATTTGGATATTGTGACAAACCCTGACACTGGAACAGAATTCAATTTTCTGCTGCCTATGGAAGGCGGCGCTATCTAGTACAATGTTCTCAAATTCCCTGCTCAAATTATTCATACAAGCTTGATTACCCGCAATGAGTCTGGGGGCAAACCCGGGAGTTTAACGCAATCGTCTATTTGAGTATTTATTTCAGGAACGTTGTACTAGTTACAATCGAGGAGGGAAAATGGCTAAGGTATTAATCGTTGATGACTCTGCAATTATGAGGAGAAATTTAGCTGCCATCATGGGGAGAGGCGGGCATGAAGTCATAGGCGAAGCGCTCAATGGCATGCAGGCCCTGGCTGAATATGGGAATTTGCATCCGGATATTGTGACCATGGATATTACGATGCCTCTATCAGACGGTATCGAGGCGCTTGGTAAACTGCTCGGTAGGTATCCTGATGCTAGGGTGGTTATGATAAGCGCAATTAACCAAAAAGACAGGGTCTTCGAGGCAATTAAATTGGGCGCCAAGAATTACATTATTAAACCCTTTGAAGAAGACAAGGTAATCAATATCATAAACCAGGTCCTGGGTTTAAAATAATCGTTATCCGTGTGAATCAAAGATGATGTAAGGCCGATGAAGAGAGGGGGTTCTCTTTGTTAGTCTTCTTGTTAGGGTAATATAAATGATATTTACAACAAACAACCCGGATAGTATAATAAAGTTGTTTGAAAAAACGGCCACATCCTATTTTAAGGATAATAAAGCAAATAAGGTGATGAGACAGGATTAACTAAGAATCGGAGGAGAAAATGACGAGCAATAAAAAGGAAACAATTGATTCTTTTACACATAAGTACAGCAAGATCTGTCAGGAAAACAGCTGGATTGATCCAAGCCTCTATAATGCGTATGGCGTAAAACGCGGCTTAAGAGATAAGAACGGGGAAGGGGTGCTTGCCGGGTTAACCAATATCTCTTTAATCAAGTCTCATGACGAAATTGATGGAAAGCGGATTCCCTGTGACGGAAAACTTCTTTACCGGGGATACAATATCACCGATTTGGTCAAAGGGTTTGCATATAATCAGCAATATGGCTTTGAAGAAACAACGTATCTGCTTCTGTTCGGATCACTGCCTAATGAGGAACAATTGGCCCACTTCAAAGACATTTTAGTGGAAAGCAGAAATCTGCCTAAAAATTTTGTGCGTGATGTCATTATGAAAGCACCGAGCAGAGACATCATGAATTCTCTGACGAAGAGTGTTCTTACCCTGGCATCCTATGATGAGACCATAGACGATGTGTCTTTAGATAATGTTTTACGGCAATGTCTGATGTTGATCAGCATTTTTCCGATGCTGTGCGTGTACGGGTATCATGCCTACAATCATTATGAATGCAACGAAAGCTTCTATATCCACAGACCGGATGACCAGCTCTCCACAGCTCAAAATATTCTAAAAATGTTAAGACCGGATAAACAATTTACAGAACTTGAGGCCAAGGTGCTTGATATCGCGCTTGTGCTGCATATGGAACACGGCGGGGGAAATAATTCCACGTTTACGACCAGGGTCGTTTCTTCTTCCGGTTCGGATACGTATTCCGTTATTGCGGCGGCCTTATCCTCTCTGAAAGGGCCAAAACATGGCGGAGCAAATATCAAAGTTGTTGAGATGGTAGCTGATATCAAATCCCACGTTGCCAACCTTAGGGATGAAGAAGAGATCAAAAGCTACTTAACGAAGATTTTAAACAAGGAAGCGTTTGACCGGAGAGGTCTTATCTATGGGATGGGACACGCTGTCTATTCCATTTCCGACCCAAGGGCACAGATCTTCAAAGGCTTTGTTGAGAAGCTGGCAGATGACAGAGGCCGAAGAAGTGATTTTGAATTATATGCGATGATTGAGAGACTCGCTCCTCGGGTCATCGCTGAGGAACGGAAAATCTATAAAGGTGTCAGTGCCAATGTGGATTTTTATAGCGGCTTTGTTTATAGCATGCTGGATATCCCGCTGGAACTGTATACGCCGCTGTTTGCAATGGCCAGAATCGTCGGGTGGAGTGCCCACCGTTTAGAAGAACTGGTCAATGCAGACAAGATTATCAGACCGGCCTATGAAAGTCCCCTTATGGATAAGGATTATAGGGTGATGCAGGAACGGTAAACCCTTCTTGATTTGCTATAGCTGGTTCTTCCAGGAATAAATTTTTAGAGTGTCGTTATTCTTTTGAAACCTCTTGTCAGCAAGGGGTTTCTTGCTACGCTATGATAAGTTTTAGGATACGATGATTAGTTTCTGCATGTGTTTATGATACGAACTTGAATTTTTGCGGTATAATTGAGCTGTTAAAAAAACGGATCTGATTGCATTGGAAGGAGACAGTGTACAATTGCGGCTAAGGAGAAAACGGAGCGCAAAGCCCGAACTGGAGAAAGACTCCAAAACCATTTTGGCCCCTGCGGAACGCAAAGGGAAGTGGGATGAAGTATTTAAGAATAACGGTCCGGTTCATTTGGAATTGGGCTGTGGACGGGGGAATTTTATCACATCACTTGCAGGCAAAACTAAATATATCAATTATATTGCGATTGATTCCTACCCGGAAGTGCTGGTCTGCGTGTTGAGAAAACTTAATCAAAGCAGGCTGCATAACGTCAGGTTGGTTTCGATGCGCATTGAAGACACCGACAGTATTTTTGGACACGATGAAATTGACAAAATCTACATTAATTTTTGCAATCCATGGCCCAGCAAGCGACATCATAAACGCAGACTGACGCATCCTAACTTTCTAAGGAAGTACCAGATCTTTTTAAAGAAAGGATCGGAGGTTTGGTTCAAAACGGACGACGAACCGCTTTTTGAAGATAGCCTACAGTATTTTCAGGAGACAGGTTTTCAGGAATTATACCGGACGTACGATTTGCATCAAAGTGGTTTTGAAGAAAATATCATGACCGAATACGAAGCAAAATTTACAGACCAGGGAATCAAAATTAAGTTTGCCGTCTTTAAGTATGAATAGAACCATGATTAAGCTTCCAATTAGACAGCTGGTTGAATTAATAATGCGCTGCGGCGACATTGACAGTAGGTATGCTTCCCGGGACAGGATGGCGGAAGGGTCCAAAGCGCACCGGGTCCTGCAGAAGCGAAATCGTGAAATCTATGAGGACTATCGAAGCGAAGTTCCGCTTTCTGAAGGGTATTGTTACAATGGTATTGATTATACCCTGGAGGGCCGCGCTGACGGCATTTTCAGCTGCGAAGACCGGACGGTTATTGAAGAGATAAAAACTACGGTGCTGCCCTTGGATTCTATCGACAAAGATTTCAGCAGTGCTCACTGGGCGCAGGCCAAATGCTATGCGTACATTTATGCTGTCCAGAACGGTCTGCCGGAGGCAGCAGTCCAATTGACATATTTCAATCTGGAGACCAATGAAACCAAACAATGGCTCAATTTCTTTTCAACCAGTAAACTGACAGAATTTGTCGGTTGCCTTATTCAACAGTATTCGGTCTGGGCAAGCTTTTCTATCGAATGGGCAGAGATCCGGAACCTTTCGATCAAGACACTTCAGTTTCCTTTTCCGGGCTACCGCAAAGGGCAGCGGGAGCTAGCCGTACACGCCTACAGGGTCATAGCCGGCCGAAAAAAGCTGTTTGTGCAGGCCCCGACAGGAACCGGAAAAACCATTTCGGTGCTGTTTCCAGCCATCAAAGCGATGGGAGAAGCCAAAACGACAAAAATATTCTACCTTACTGCCAAAACGATAACGCGTCAAGTTGCGGAGGAAGCTTTTGAGAAAATGCGTCAAGGCGGCCTAAAAATGAAGACGCTGACACTGACCGCCAAAGAAAAAATCTGTTTTTGTGAAAAGTCGGTCTGTCATCCCGAGTATTGTAAGTATGCCAAAGGACATTACGACCGAATTAATGCTGCTATTTTAGATGCGGTCAAAGAATCTGATGATTTATCCAGAAGTGTAATTGAGAAATATGCTCAGAAGCATACAGTCTGTCCGTTTGAACTTTCCCTGGATCTTTCGCTTTTGGCGGACTGCGTCATTTGTGACTACAACTATGTTTTTGATCCGAGAGCACACCTCAGACGCTTTTTTGCAGACAACAGCGGCGATTATGTGTTTCTGATCGATGAAGCTCACAACCTTGTGGACAGAGCGCGGGAAATGTTCTCAGAAAAGCTTGATAAAACTGCTTTTTGCCAGATAAAAAAAGCGTATAAGGGCAGAAATAAAGCGCTGGATAAAACCCTGAACCGCATCAATAAAAAGATGATTGACTTGCGTCATCAATGTGGGGAGCAGGGCTATCTGATTACGACAGGAATGCCCGCGGATTTCCAGGGCCTTCTTCAGCAATACGCCGGAACCTGTGAATTGATGCTTAAGGAAAACAGAAATTTAAGCGAGGATAGTGCTTTTATCCAACTTTATTTTGATGTGCTTGGTTTTACAACAATCGCTGAATTTTACGATGAAAGATACGTTACTTTTGTAGAAACTAAGCGGGATGAGGTAACCGTGAAGCTATTTTGTCTTGACCCATCGTTTCTACTGGGTGAGGCGTTGAAGAGAGGCAGTTCGGCGGTGATGTTTTCAGCGACGCTTTCCCCGCTGGAATATTTTCGGGAGGTACTTGGCGGATCTGAAGAAGACCATATTCTCTCTCTCGATTCCCCGTTTGATCATCGGAAACTTTGTGTGCTAACGGCTGACTCTATTTCGACCAAGTATAAAGAAAGAGAACAAAGCGTTCACCAGATTACCCGGATGATTGGTTCTTTTGTCGCTCAGAAAACGGGAAATTATATTGTCTATTTTCCATCATATAAATATATGAACGATGTTTTTGCCAAGTTTGTCTTGGTCTACCCCGATATCCCCGCTGTGGCCCAGGAAGCTTCCATGTCGGAAGAAGAGCGGGAACGCTTCCTGCTAAGTTTCAAAGAGAATCCTGAGAAAGCCTATGTCGCTTTTTGCGTACTCGGCGGAATATTTTCCGAAGGTATTGATCTAAAGGGGAGCAGACTGATAGGTACGGCGATTGTAAGCGTGGGACTGCCCCAGCTAAGTGTTCAGCAAAATATCATTCGGGATTACTTTAATAGCAAAAACGGTCTCGGCTATGAATATGCGTATATGTATCCAGGGATGAACAAGGTGATGCAGGCTGCCGGCAGGGTGATCCGCAGCGAAAGCGATGTTGGTGCCGTATTGCTCATTGACGAGCGGTACAGCCAAAAGAAATATGTCAAGCTGTTTCCAAAACACTGGATGCGGCGCAGAAACATTAAAGACAGCAAGTCTCTTAAGAAAAACCTAGAATTTTTCTGGCAGACAGGCAGTAGAGACAATCCCCAAAAAAACGAGAAAGAATGTGAGAATTAAATAAAACATAACAAGATGCCTCAGAATAACCGGAGGCATTTTTTTTGTAAAATTTACACAATCGTTACAATTACGCAAAGTCTACGCAATAATAAATTGTTATTGTTTATATAGAAAAATTTTTAACATTCAAATGAGAGGGAGATATTAAAATGAAAAAACGGTTAGCCATTGTTTTGATTGGTGTTCTGGCTTTAGCCTTTAGCGGTTGTGGAAGCAATGAAAGTTCTTCCCAGTCCAACGGACAGCAAGCACAAACTGAGTCCGCGGAGATCACCATTGCAGGATCCACATCGGTTCAGCCAATTTCTGAGGCCTTAGCTGAAGCATTCATGGCGAAGAATCCAAATATCAAAGTGAACGTTCAGGGGGGCGGTTCCGGAGCCGGGATCAAAGCTGCCCAGGAAGGGACTGCAAATATTGGCTCTTCATCTCGTGAACTGAAAAGCGAGGAGAAGGGGTTAACGGAGACAGTGATCTGTAAAGACGGAATTGCTATCGTCGTCAATGCCCAAAATGCAGTCACAGACTTAAACCTTGAGCAGATTAAAGGGATTTATAGCGGCAAAATTACGAACTGGAAAAAAGTCGGCGGAGCAGATCAGACCATTAATGTTGTGACCAGAGAAGCCGGATCCGGAACACGCGGAGCGTTTGAAGAACTGGTCATGGGCAAAGATACTGTGATTATTGACAAAGCTATTGTTCAGAATTCCACGGGCGCTGCTAGAGCGGCAGTCACCGGTGATGCCAATGCGATTGCTTATATTTCGATGGCAAGTCTTGATGACACGGTAAAAGCAGTGACAGTAGAAGGCGTTAAGGCCAGTGCGGAAAATATCCTGAATGACACGTATAAAGTTCAGCGGCCGTTTCTCTATCTGACCAAAGAAGCGCCTGCAGGTGCGGTCAAGACCTATATTGACTTTGTCATGTCGAATGAAGGACAAAGCATCATTGAGAAGGAAGGTCTCGTACTGATTAAATAAACCCGAGATTCGTTCAACGTAACAGCTGCATCCGTGCAATAAGAGCAGTAGATGCTCAATATAAATGAAGATAATTTGGTCAAACAGGGATGATTAGTTCACCCTGTTTGACCCAGTTAAACGTGTAACCCGAGAATTTTTCTATTCGTACTCATCGTGTTGCACGATACGATCGTCATATTGCTTAAAAAATATTTTTGATAAAAAATGGGCTTGCCAATGAGATTAAAATTAGGGGATTATACTGATGAAAAAAGCAAAAGTTGCATTTATATGCGTTCATAACGCATGCCGTTCTCAAATGGCGGAGGCAATATCAAAGTTTCTGGCTTCGGAAGTTTTTGAAGCTTACTCTGCAGGAACAGAAATAAAGCCTACGATTAATCAAGATGCCATACGGATTATCAAGCAATTATATAACGTTGATATGGAAAAAGAACAGTATTCAAAGCTGATTTCAGATATCCCGCAGATGGATATTGTGATAACCATGGGATGTAATGTAAATTGTCCCTATATACCATGTAAATATAGGGAAGACTGGGGGCTCGAAGATCCGACCGGAAAAAGTGATGAAACGTTTATTCAGACAGCAAAATTCATCGAGGATAAGGTCAGACAGCTAAAAGAAAAAATACATCAGGATGGCAGTGGAATAATGTAAAGATGCTTTTCTAGTCTGTCTTAGAAGCCACTATTATCAAGGATTTGGTAAAAGGTTCCAAATTCAGAAAATTCATTGCAACGTTGGGACTGTTTTATAAAAAATGGCTTAAATAAGCAAAGTCGCAATATATTAATCAAGGTGAATTTATAGCCCATTAAAACCTGTTGGCTGGTATCATGCTGTCTTGCGGGATTTTGCGCCTTTACTAATACATGTTCTTTTCATAAAGATGAAATACCCTTTATACTGCTATATAATATGAAATAAATATACTGTAAATATGGCTTATTCTTATTGATAAAATGTTTTAAATGCGAAACTGGTATATTTATTAGGAGGACGATATGAGCAAAAGAATCTTGGTTGTGGAAGATGAAGAAGTGATTGCCCGCTTGATCAGTTATAATCTTCAAAAAGAAGGATTTGAAGTTCAGGTTTCAGGAGATGGACTTGAAGCACTGGGGAAAATTCGATCAGAAAAACCAGATCTGCTTATTCTCGATATTATGCTTCCTGGGATGGATGGCTATGAGATCTGCCAAACTGTCAGGAAAGAAGGCGGTTCTCTCCCTGTTATTATGTTATCGGCGAGAGATGAGGAGCTAGATAAGATTCTTGGTCTGGAACTTGGCGGGGATGATTATCTGACAAAACCATTCAGCCCGAGAGAGCTTGTGGCCCGGGTACGCGCTCTATTGCGGAGGACACAGACAAATCAAGCAGTACTTGACCGCGAGACTTTTTTGATCGACAGGCTAATTGTTGATTTTTCCGGCCGGGAAATAAGCGTAGATGATCAGATTGTGCCGCTTACGCCAAAGGAGTTTGAACTGCTGGCGTATTTAATCCGACATCGAGGAAAAGTTGTAAGCCGAGACCAGTTGTTAGACAAAGTATGGAACTATGACTTTGCGGGTGATACTCGGATTGTTGATGTACATATCAGCAGGCTTCGGGAAAAAATTGAGACTGATCCAAAGAATCCATCCTATATCCAGACGGTTCGCGGGGTTGGATATAGGTTTAAGGAGCGAGGCTCATGTTAAAAAGTCTGAAAATGAAATTCACGGTTGGCTTTATTGCGCTGGCACTGCTTTCAATGCTTGCATCCGGCGTTTATCTTATCAAGGTGCTCGATAACTATTTTATTGAAAATCTACAGGCCAAACTTTTGGTTGAGGCAAAATTGGTCAGGGAAATGGTGATCGAGAAGTTTGATTCGCAGAATATGACTTTTGACATAGAAAAAATTACCGGTGATCTTGGAAACGTGACAAGTACTAGGGTTACAGTAATCGATGCAAATGGTATCGTTCTTGGCGATTCTGAACAGTCACCGGCTCTTATGGAGAATCATCTGGGACGTCCTGAAATTCAACAGGCGATCAGCGAAGGGGCCGGAATCTCGGAGAGAGAAAGTTCAACACTTAACACGCAAATGATGTATTTGGCGCTGCCGGTTGAGAAAGGCGGGAAAATAGAAGGCTTTGTTCGCCTGGCGTTGCCGCTGACCGAAATAACAACGGCCTTATCTAAGCTGTGGATGATGCTGTTTATCGCTCTCCTAATCGCTACCATGATCGCCGGCGTATTAGGGTTCAAACTGTCGCAAAAGCTGACGAAACCCATTCAGGAAATGACAGCTGCAGCTCAGAAAATTGCAGGCGGGGATTTCAGCCTGCCTACCTATACAACCAGTCAGGATGAAATTGGGAAACTTGGGAAGGCATTAAATCAGATGGCCCGGCAGCTGAAAGAAACGATTGATGAAGTCTCGGCCGGAAAGAGTAAGCTCGAAACGGTCTTAGCGAATATGGACAGTGGGGTTATTTTTCTCAGAGAAGACGGAAAGATTGATCTGATTAATCCGGCAGCCCTGAAGATTTTAGAGATCGAACCGAAAATCGTAAATAATCGGCATCAGATAGAGATTATCAGCAATTACCAATTAAGCACACTGATTGATACAGCACTGAAAACGCACAAGGCCGCCAAAGAGGATTTGTTGATATTGTCTCCGCATGAAAAAAATATTGAAGTCAATATTACACCGATTTTTGGCAAGGATGATACCAGTATAGGAGCAGTAATGGTTCTTCATGATATTACAGATTTTCGGAAACTGGAAAGGATGCGCAGGGACTTTGTTGCCAATGTTTCCCATGAATTAAAAACGCCTGTTACTTCACTCAAAGGATATGCTGAAACATTGCTCGATGGCGCGCTTGAAGATCCTGAAACAGCGAGGGAATTTGTCAGAATTATTTTGAAGGAATCAGAAAGACTGCGGATGCTCATTAATGACCTGCTGGAATTATCCAGGATTGAATCTGCGGCAGATCCGGTCGAATGGCAAAAGATTAATGTAAACGCTTTATTACATTCTCTGGAGGTAAAATTCAGACCCCAGCTCGAAGCCAGGCAAATTGATCTTGTAGTTGTTTGTCCGGAAAATTTTCCTTATGCCTGGGGAGATTACACTATGATTGAGCAGGTGTTGA
Source organism: Dehalobacter sp. MCB1 (assembly GCF_003590275.1). Lineage (NCBI taxonomy): Bacteria > Bacillati > Bacillota > Clostridia > Eubacteriales > Desulfitobacteriaceae > Dehalobacter > Dehalobacter sp. MCB1. The sequence goes on from NZ_LXPC01000012.1 coordinate 202,454, forward strand.
CAAATTTGGCGGATAACGCAATAAAATATTCCCCAGTTGGGGAGAAGGTCAAAATCGTCGCTTCCGAAAAAGCTGACGGAATATTATTTGAGGTGATTGATTCCGGTCCTGGTATACCAAAGCAAGATTTATCCCGGGTTTTTGAAAGGTTTTACCGCGTTGATAAAGGAAGAAATCGTAAACAAGGGGGAACGGGGCTGGGGTTGGCGATTGTCAAACATATTCTGGAGACCCATGGCACGAGAATACACGTGGAGAGTACGCTGGGGCGCGGCTCACGGTTCTATTTTATGCTAATAAAAAAATCATAAAAGGAACAAAGAATACAGATTAAACTTGACTTACACCACGCAAGATTTTGATAAATACTTTCTCGAGATTTTTTTCCATTTTCTGCTGCAAGTAGCGGATGTGAACATAAATAATAGAGATGTCTTGATCACATACAAGGGATCTCTATTATTTATCTGGATATTTCATCACAACCATTTACAAAATTGTTACAATTCCGCAAAGTCTCCTCAACAATTAATTGGTATTGTATAACTAGGAAAATTATCGGAGGAGACCGATCCATGCAGAAAAGTATTCACCTTAAAAAAAGTGAAATTATTATCGAAAAAATACTCCTTCTAAGTGCTGTCGCTGCCATCTTTATCATTGCCCTGATTACCGTGTTTGTCATTATTTCAGGTTGGCCTGTTTTGCAAAAGACGGGATTTTTCAACTTTGCCCTTGGAACAACATGGGACCCCACCCATGGCATCTATGGGATTCTGCCGATGGTGGTTGGGTCCATACTTGTAACCTTGGGAGCGCTTGTTCTGGGAATTCCTTTTGGCGTAGCCGGAGCTATATTTATGGCTGAAATTGCTCCACCCAAAGCGGCAACCCTGATAAGGCCTGCGATTGAACTACTAGCTGGAATTCCATCCGTTGTCTACGGCTTTTATGGCCTGGCCGTAATTGTACCTTTGATACGGAATCATTTCGGCGGAACAGGTTTCAGCATTCTGGCTGGATCTCTAATTCTAGCCATCATGATCCTGCCAACGATTCTGAACCTTTCTGAGACTGCGCTGCGTGCAGTTCCTAGAGAATATAAAGACGGATCCTATGCGCTGGGGGCCAATTACTGGCAGACTATCAAATGGATATCACTGCCTGTAGCCCGTTCGGGCATCATCACAGGGGTCGTCCTAGGCATGTCAAGAGCAATCGGGGAGACCATGGCTGTCATCATGGTCACAGGCAACGTGACGCGTATACCCGGAACTTTATTTGACCCGATCCGTACGCTCACAGGAAATATCGTGATGGAAATGGGATATGCCTCGGGGGAACATCAACAAGCGCTATTTGCCACCGGTATCATCCTGTTCATCTTTATCATGATCTTAAACCTGATCGTACAGTTTGGCGCAAAAGGCAGGTGGCAAAAATGAAATCATCAGCCCGGCTGGAAGAAAAAATAGCAAAATTATTGCTTTGGTTGTTTGCGATTTGTACGCTTCTGGTTTTGTTCAGTATTATTGCGCATATTCTAATCAACGGAATCAGCGGGCTAAGCTGGGATTTCATCACCCAGGAACCGAAGCGGATGGGTAAGGAAGGCGGAATTTTTTCCATCATTATTGGTACCATCTACCTGACGGTAGCAGGCATTGTTCTGGCAACACCTATAGGAGTTGGCGCAGCCATCTACCTGACGGAATACGTAAAAAAAGGCCGGTTGGTACAAATCATCCGCTTTGCCACAGAAGCACTGGCTGCTGTGCCTTCAATTATCTTCGGTTTATTTGGATTTGTGTTGTTCGTCATTACCCTGAAGATGGGATGGTCTATTCTATCGGGTGCGCTGACATTGGCTTTTATGGTGCTACCAACGATCATCAGGGCTGCGGAAGAAGGAATCAAAACGGTTCCTGATTCTTATCGTGAGGGCAGTCACGCACTCGGCGCAACCAAGTGGTATACCATACGTAAAGTTGTTTTGCCTTCAGCACTTCCGGGGATTGCAACGGGCGTTATTTTGGGTATTGGGAGAGCAATTGGAGAAACTGCGGCAGTCATCCTGACCGCAGGCAGTTCATTAGGATTACCGGCCTCAATCCTTGAACCGACCCGGACTCTTTCCGTTCATCTCTATATATTAGCGTCGGAAGGAATATCAACCAAGAATGCGTATGCAAGTGCTACTGTGCTCATCATCGTCATTGTTATCATTAATTTTCTGGCCAATATGCTTATGACAAAGCTTGTAGGGGCGAAACAACCAGCGTCACGAATAAGGAGAGGTGGTAATCAATGTTAGCTAACTTAACAGAAACAAATAATAAAATGGTAGCCAAAGACCTGGAATTGTATTATGGAAGCTTTCACGCTTTACACGCGATAAACCTGCCAATCCTTGCCAATCAGGTTACTGCGCTGATTGGACCCTCAGGGTGCGGCAAGTCCAGCTTTCTGAAAACTCTAAACCGGATGAATGACCTGGTTGAAGGAGCAACTGTCAAAGGAAATGTATATCTTGACAATAAAGATACTTATACCTCGGATATTGATCCGGTAACACTCCGCAAACGAATTGGAATGGTTTTTCAAAAGCCGAATCCGTTCCCGATGTCGATCTTTGATAATGTTGCCTATGGACCGAGGGCCCATGGCCTGAAAGATAAGCAGAAACTGAGTGAAATTGTTGAGAAAAGCCTCAAGGAAGCAGCTCTCTGGGATGAAGTCAAGGACCGGCTGAACCGTTCAGGGCTGCAATTATCCGGTGGGCAGCAGCAGCGTCTTGTTATTGCGCGTTTACTGGCTGTGCAGCCTGAAGTACTGCTGATGGACGAACCGGCATCGGCTTTGGATCCAATTTCCACGGCAAAGCTGGAAGACCTGATCCTTGATCTTAAAGAACAATATACTATCGTGATTGTAACCCATAACATGCAGCAGGCCGCCAGGATTTCAGACTACACGGCATTTTTCCTGAACGGGGAAGTCATAGAATACGGCGTTACGAAAGAACTGTTTACCAAGCCTCTGGACAAAAGGACTGAGGACTATGTCACCGGAAGATTCGGATAAGGAGGAAACGTATTATGACCCGAAACTCATTTGCAACATCATTGGAAGAACTGAGCCATGATGTCCTCATGATGGGCAACCTCGTAGAAAACGTTATTAGCTCTGCAGTGAAATCACTCGAGGAAAGAGACCTGAAACTGGCGGAAAAAGTACTCGAGGACGATGATATTGTAGATAATTTTCAGCTTGAGATCGAAGACAAATGTTTGACCATGCTGGCCTTGCAGCAGCCGATGGCCGGTGATTTGAGAACCATCGGGACGGCGCTGAAAATTGTCACCGACCTCGAACGCATCGCCGATCACGCCGTCGATATCGCTGAAGTAACGATTAAATTAAGCAATGAGCCCTTGGTAAAACCTTTGGTTGATATTCCCAAGATGGCAAAAATGGCGCGGGAGATGCTCAGAGACAGTATCACCGCGTATACAAATAAAGATTTAAAAATGGCGCAAAATCTAGCAGTTAAAGAAAAGGAGGTGGACCGGCTTTATCAGTTGGTCTATGAAGATCTATTACATTTAATGCAAAAAGACCAAAAAAATATTTCACAGGGTATCAATTTGCTGCTCGTTGCGCTTTCCATTGAAAGGGTAGCCGACCATGTGACAAACCTGGGTGAATGGACCATCTATCTGGCTAGCGGCAAAAGAAAAGACCTGAATGATGATAATCCGGTTGATATGAAATGATCAATCTGCAAAGTTATCCACAGTCTACACACAATTGTGAGTAAGTGTATATACAAGTATATGGTTATATCCGGCTCATTTGCTGAAACTCTACTCAGTCGCTAACGGTATGCCTTTATTTACTGGATTAACATATTACTGTACAAACCATTGAATAATCGCTAAAATATACGGTGGTATTACAAATTTGCGCGTATGTATTCAGAGGAGAATCATCAATGAATCTAATTCAAATGGCAGCAGGCCCGGTTATTGGTGCTATCATCGGTTATGTCACAAACTACATCGCGGTTAAGATGCTCTTTCGGCCCATCAACCCGATTAAAATCGGAAATTGGACATTGCCGTTTACGCCCGGCATTTTTCCAAAGAGAAAAAGGCAGCTTGCCAAAGCATTGGGTAATGCGGTCGGGAACAACCTTTTAACCAGTAAAGATATAGAGAATTTGTTCTTGTCAGGAAACATAAAAAATACAATCGTTCAGGAAATCGGCAACTCACTTTATGAAATGGATGAGCGACATACCCTAAAAAATATCTTCACGGGGTTTGTTTCACAGGATACCTATCAGGTTCTGAGAGAACAAGCTGAAAACATCATTTGCAGCAAGATCATGTCCGGTGTTTCCAGGATGGATGTCGGGACAGTCATTGCACGGGAGGGCAGACGAGCAATGAAGGAAAAAATCCATGGGACGATGCTCGCGCTGATGGTCAATGACCAATTGATTGCGTCCGTGGCGGCTCCGATCGGAGCAAAGGTAGATGCATACATCCAGGAAAACGGTCAGGACATGATCCGGTCCATTGTGAGAGAAGAACTTGCGGTTCTTGAGAATCAGCCGTTAGCGGCATTCATGAAAAAAGTTGAGATTGAGGAAAAACATCTTACCGGTATGGTTGACAGAATCTATTCGGGATTCGTGCAGAAAAAGCTTGGAGACTATATCCAACAGTTTGATATAGCCGGTGTTGTAGAACAAAAAGTTAATACTATGGATGTTCTGGAGATTGAGAGACTTGTGCTTTCGGTAATGAAAAACGAGTTGAACGCCGTCGTTAATTTAGGAGCCTTGATTGGTTTCGTGATTGGGCTGTTGAACTTATTGTTAAAATAACTTATTTGTCAACAGCCGCTGAAATTAAAGGAACAACCTGTTTCTTTCTGGAAACGATGCCAGGCAGGCAGACGCTGTTTTCACCCAGATCAACGTTAAAAGCAAGCGAGATTAATTCTTTTTCTTCTCCGGAAAATAAGACTTCTGAGGCCTGGTCAAGAATATCGGTCACAAAAAGCATCAGTAAATGATAGCCGTTTTCGGCACAAAGCTGCTTCATGAACGCAATCAGTGAATCTTCCATCTCCGAGATTTTTTCCTTGTCCATGGTGAAGACCTGCCCGATTCCAATCCTGTATTTGCCAAAGGTATAATCCTTGAAATCCTGATAGAATATCTCCTTGAGTGTTTTTCCCTGCAGAGAAGAGCCTTCTTTGAACATTTGGTTGGCGTACTTGTCCATATCGTCAATCCCGGCTATTTCTGCCAGCTTTTCGGCCGTCATCCTATCGACGTAGGTACTGGTCGGAGATTTGAATTTCAGCGTATCGGACAGGATGGCGGAGCAAAGAATCCCGGCGATGTTCTTCGAAGGACGAATTCCCATCTCGAAAAACATATTGGCAACAATGGTCGAGGTGCTGCCTACCGGTTCGTTGCGAAGAAAAATTGGACTGGCTGTCTGAATATCACCCAACCGGTGGTGATCGATAATTTCAAGGATTTCTGCCTCTTCAATGCCATTGACAGTCTGAGATTTTTCGTTGTGATCCACCAGAATAACGTTTTTCTTTCTCTGTGAAATCAGATGATACCTCGATATAAATCCTTGGATCCGGTTATTGTCATCAACAATCGGATAGCTCCGGTACCTGGTTTTTAACATTTTATCCTGAATATCGTCAATAAAGTCATCAATGTTAAACGATATAAGGTTCTGGCTGGTCATGACGGCACCTACCGGTATGCTCTGATTCACCAGCCTTACGGTCGTATAGGTGTCAATCGGAGTTGTTAACAAAACAATATTCCTGCTGCGGGCTTCTTCGATCAGCTCTTGTGACGGTTCCCCGCCGCAGGTGATGATCAGGCAGGTGGTACCGTATTCCAGGGCTTTCAACTGGATATCTAACCGGTTTCCCGTGATGACAATATCACCCGGCTCAACAAACGAATGCAAGTCGTCCGGTTCAACAGCAGCAACCACAACCTTGCCGGTCGTCTTGAAATCTTCCTGGGAACCGCAGATTAATGTCGCATTCAGCGTTTCGGCGATATTGCGCAGGGTCGTTCTCGTTGAAGCAATGGTGTTGTTGTCCAAGGCATCCATATAATTATTGGTAATATCGGATAGGGTTACAATCCCTAGAAGCCGCTCATGATCATCAATGACGGGAATCGTTTTGATATTGTTTTTTTTCATAAGGTGCCAGGCCGTTTTAATCGAAATATCCGATGATACGGGAAAAGCCTGATCAACGTTTAAATCAGCCACCTGTGTTTTGACTGTGAAAAGATGTTCCGGCGTTTCGACGCCGAAATGCTTCAGAACAAACTCAGTTTCCCGGTTGATATCACCGAGCCTTTTGGGTACAGCGTTCACGCCGAGCTTTTTTTTAAGTTCCGCGTAGGCAATTGCAGAACATATGGAATCTGTATCCGGATTCTTATGACCGGTGACAAATACTAATTTATCCATCCTTTATCCTCCTCTTTATTTCGAATCTATTTCCCCGAATCTGGGGACAAGTTCTCCGTTCACTAGAACATTTTCAAAGAACATTGCATAAGGCCGTGCAAAAATAATTCCTTCCGAATTTTTATAAATCACCAATTTTTCTTCGGTCTCTGAGTGAATGGCGATGAAGAGAACTTCATAAATTCCGCCTTTAAAATGCTTATATTTTGGCATTCGGATACCTCCAGCAACAAATGCTATCCTATCATTGTATAATAAAAAGTGTAAATTCAAAAGAAGTAATCTTCAAAAGCCGTCTTTCCCAAATACTAACAAAGCTCATTTACAGATCAGCGTTGGCATGATATGCTTAATTTATGAATAAAATAAAGACAGTTCGAAATCCATCCTGTCTCTAAACAAAACTAGGACCACTACCGTCTTGGGTAGTTTTTTGTTTGGAGAGCAGTAGCTCTTTTTTGTTTCTTGGGGAGGTTGCATGATATGTACATGTTGAAGGTGGAAAGTGGTTTTGACAGCGCGCACTTTCTGGCAGGCCATCCAGGCAAGTGCCGGAACATTCATGGCCACAGCTGGCGAGTGGTTGTGGAAATTGAATCTGAAACACTCGCAGATGAAGGAGAAGCCAGGGGGATGATTGTTGATTTTAGCCAGCTGAAAGCGGATCTGAGGCAGCTGGCGGATGACTACGATCATGCCTTGCTTGTGGAAGACGGAACGCTGCGAAAAAGTACGCTGGAACATCTTATTCGAGACGGTTTCCGGGTCATTGAGGTGCCTTTCAGGACAACAGCCGAAAATTTTGCCAGGTGCTTTTACGAGGCTTTGGCCGGTAAAGGATATCAAATGACCAGGGTTAGTGTGTTCGAAACGCCCACGAATTGCGCGGTCTACGAAGGCAGACGGTGATTTAAGATGAAATACAGGGTTGCAGAAATTTTTTCAAGCATTAACGGAGAAGGACCGCGAGCAGGAGAATTGGCTGTTTTTGTCAGATTTGCGGGGTGCAATCTGCGATGTACTTACTGTGACACCCGCTGGGCGAATGAAGCGGATGTTTCTTACCAGGAAATGACGGGAGCGGATCTCTATAAACAGGTTTTGACCACAGGTATAAAGAACGTCACGCTGACAGGCGGGGAGCCGTTGATACAACCTGGTATTGCAGCCCTGACCAACTTGCTGTGCCAGGATCCGGCACTTTCCGTCGAGATTGAAACGAATGGCAGCGTCAGCCTGAAGCCGTTTTGCACAGAGGTTAACCACCGTCCGGGATTTACGATGGACTACAAGCTTGCTTGGAGCGGTATGGAGGACAAGATGATCTTAGCAAATTTTGAGGTTCTGACATGCCGGGATGCTGTGAAATTCGTGGTTGGCGATCAAAGCGACCTGAAAAGGGCGCGCGAAATCATAAGTACCTACGGTCTGATCAAGAAAACTGCGGTATTTATCAGTCCTGTTTTTGCACACATTGCGCCATCTGAGATTGTTAAATTTATGATTGTGCATAAAATGAATGGGGTGCGCTTGCAGCTTCAGCTACATAAAGTGATCTGGGATCCGGAAAAGAGAGGAGTATAAGCTCATGCAAAAAAATGAAAAAGCTTTGGTCGTCTTTAGCGGCGGACAAGACAGTACGACCTGTCTTTTTTGGGCCAGACAGTTATTTGCAGAAGTCATCGCCCTGTCCTTTGATTATGAGCAAAAACACCGGCTGGAATTAGATTGTGCCAGAGAAATATGTGCTAAGCATCAGATTGAGCATCATCTGCTAGATCTCGGTTTATTAAATCAGCTTGCGCCGAACGCACTGACCAGGACAGAGATCGAAGTTGAGAAAAATCCATCGGCCGGTCGGCTGCCAAACACATTTGTAGATGGCAGGAATATGCTCTTTCTATCGTTTGCAGCTGTTTTTGCTAAACAGAGAGGAATCAGGCATTTGATCACCGGCGTTTCTCAGAGTGATTACAGCGGTTATCCGGACTGCCGGGATATTTTTATAAAATCCCTGAATGTAACACTAAATCTCGCCATGGATTACGAATTTGTGATTCATACCCCTCTGATGTGGATCGACAAGGCGGAAACCTGGAAACTGGCTGACGATCTCGGTGTGCTTCCGATTATTCAAGAAGAGACGTTGACCTGTTATAATGGTATTAAAGGGGATGGGTGCGGGGAATGCCCTGCTTGCCTGCTACGGAAAGAGGGATATCAAAAATATTACAGCAAAGAATCAAGTCATACGCTTGTAAATCAGAAGGTAGATAAATATAATGAATTTGAATAAATCACTGCTTGAGATAGAAGGAAGAGCATGATGGACAAATGTTCAAAATGCGGTCAGGAAGTTCAAGAAGATGATATCTATGAAGTTAACGGACAGAAGGTATGTGAAGACTGTAAACTCAACGAGACGAAGGTAGAGGTAAAACCATGCGGCAATTTCAACGGTTGATTTTGATTTTTGAAGTTGTTCTGTGGTGTATAATCTGTAGCGTATAAAATGTATAAAAGATAAAATAAGGCTGCTGCGCAATGAAAATGGTCATTAAGCGGCAGCTTTTATTGGTTGTTTGACACGACAAATTGCGCAATACTTTTTCGTCCATCTCAGCTATAATGAAAATGACGTTCTCAAATTCCCTGCTCAAATCATTCATACGAGCTTGATTACCCTAGATTAGGTCTGGGGGTCATAATTCCAGCGTTAAGCGGAGCATGGAGGTGAAGCGCGGCTGTTTGCACCATGGATGGCGCAACAGCCGAAAGCGGAATTGTGGCGCCCAGGCTGACCCGGGAGTTTAACGCAATCATATATTTGAGTATTTATTTCAGGAACGTTGTACGAGTATAGAATCGGATTGTCCAGGGTAGAGTATGATTACCGATGGGTGAGGTGATTGTATTGTGATATCACAATGGCAGAAATTCCAGGAATATTTATATTTCAATGATGAGCTGGGAATCCAGGTAGATGTCAGTCGCGCAGGGTTTCCGGATACGTATTTCAATGATATGAAACTGCGTTTGCAGGATATGTATCACCAGATTCAGGCCTTGGAAGAAGGAGCGGTTGCCAACCCGGACGAACAGCGGATGGTTGGGCATTATTGGCTGAGTGATCCTGAATTAGCCCCGCTGCCGGAAATAGGCGCAGCAATTAAAGATACCTTGCGCCGTATTCGATGCTTTGTGCAGGATGTTCATGCGGGCACTGTATGTGGTCAAAACGGACACCCTTTTCGGAACGTTATTGTGATCGGTATTGGCGGATCTTCTTTAGGACCGCGTTTTGTTTCCGAGGCACTTGGAAACAAAAATGATCTCTGTTCGCTGTACTTTATTGATAACACAGATCCGGATGGTATGGACCGTATTTTTGCTGAGTTGGATACTGAGCTGGATGCGACATTAACGATCGTGATCTCCAAAAGCGGCGGCACAATTGAAACCCGCAACGGTATGGAGGAAGTTCGTCATTTTTATGTAAGTCGGGGGCTGGACTTCAGCCGTCATGCGGTCAGTATCACTCAGCCTGGAAGCAGACTGGATCAGATCCGGATGAAAGAGGATTGGTTGGACACTTTTCCGGTTTGGGAATGGGTTGGCGGGCGGACTTCCGTCTTGTCCGCTGTGGGGCTGCTGCCGCTGGCTTTACAGGGAATTGATATTAGCGCTCTTATAGATGGAGCTAAGAAGTGTAACGCTCTGACCAGGAATCCAGATACGAAAAACAATCCTGCTGCCCTGATTGCCTCAGCGTGGTATGTCCTGACAGGGGGTAATGGTGGACAGCAGATGGTTATCCTTCCTTATAAAGACCGTTTGGAGCTTTTTCCAAAATATCTCCAGCAATTGATTATGGAGTCTCTTGGAAAAGAAAAGGACTTGGACGGTAATATTGTCCATCAGGGAATCACAGTACTCGGAAATAAAGGAACAAGCGATCAGCATTCTTATATCCAGCAGCTGCTTGATGGACCCGGCAACTTTTTTGTAACTTTCATCGAAGTATTAAAGGACAGGGATGGCCACTCACTTAAAATTGCTGAAGAAAGTACCAGCGGTGATTATTTACAGGCTTTTTTGCTCGGTACGAGGAATGCCCTGTCAAACAAGGGCCGAAAATCAATTACGCTGACAGTGAGAGACCTCAACCCCGTAACGATCGGAGTATTGATTGCCCTATACGAACGTACGGTGAGTATGTATGCCCAGTTTGTGCATATTAATGCCTATCACCAACCGGCTGTGGAAATGGCTAAAAAGGGTGCGCAGGAAATGATTCAATTAAAGAACCAGGCCCTGCGTGTTCTAAGGACCTGTAAAACCAAGGGATTAACAGTTGAAGAAATTGCATTGAAAATTGAAGCAGACGGGGCAGCCGTTGACCGTGAAATGCTCTATAAAATTCTTAAGCACCTTGAAGCAAATCCGGGAAACAAGATCAAGAGTCAAAAGAGCATCAGTGAATTTGAGGCTTTATACGAGGTTGTAGCTGATCAACAGTGAGGAGAAAAGTAACATGTATTCAGAACAAAAGTATGAAAATACCTTGAAATTTTGGATCGAAAATGATTATTTTGACGAGCTCAGCAGAAGGGAACTAGCGGAAATAACCGATCTGAAGGAGTTGGAGGATCGTTTCTATACGACTCTGGAGTTTGGGACCGGTGGCATTAGAGGGGTTCTCGGCGCAGGAACCAATCGCCTGAATCGTTATGTTATTCGCAAAGTCACACAGGGGTTGGCCGACACGATCTTGGAGCATGGACCGGAGGCGTCTCAGCGAGGGGTTGTCATTGCGTATGACAGCCGCTATTTTTCCAAAGATTTTGCACTGGAAACAGCGCTGGTACTGGCAGTAAATCGGATTAAAGTCTATCTGTTTGAAAGTCTGCGGCCGACACCTGAACTTTCATTTGCTGTCAGGTATCTGCAGACAATTGCCGGCATAAATATCACGGCCAGCCATAATCCGAAAGAATATAACGGCTATAAGGTCTATTGGGAGGATGGCGGGCAGCTGCCGCCTGCTCCTGCTAAGCAGATCATTACCAAGATGGCTGAAAGAAAAGACTGGAGAATTATGCTGGCGGACCGAACCAAAGCCCTGGAGGAAGGGATGGTTCAGATGGTCGGAGATCAGGTGGATGCTGCCTATCAGGTGGAGATACTCCACAGTCTGCTGAATACAGAACTAACGCAAACTTACGGTACAAAGCTGAACATTGTCTGCACGCCGCTCCATGGAACCGGCGGCAGCCCTGTCCAAAGCATTCTTAACAAAATGGGCTTTAAAGCTTTTCAAATGGTTGCAGAACAGGAACAACCTGATCCGGAATTTCCGACGGTGAAATCTCCGAACCCGGAAGATCCGGCGTCGTTTGCGCTTGCTTTAGCACTGGCAAAGAAGATACAGGCGGACCTTGTGTTAGCCACCGATCCGGATGCAGACCGTCTCGGTGCGTATGCCCTGGACCGAAATGGTCAATATTGCCGTTTTACGGGAAATCAGATTGGCGTAATCCTGGCGTATTATATCCTGGATCAAAGAAGACGAAGCCACAGACTGCCGGACAATGGCGTGATTGTCAAGACGATAGCCTCTACGGACATGGCCGAAGCAGTTGCGGCTGATTTTGGCGCCAAAACAGTGAATGTGCTGGTCGGCTTTAAATATATTGGAGAAAAGATCAAAGAGATGGAAGCACAGGGCTGGGGGACATTTTTGTTTGGTTTTGAAGAAAGCCATGGTTACCTGGCCGGTACGTATACCAGAGATAAGGATGCAGTCCAGGCTTCTGCGCTGCTGGCTGAGGCGGCATTGTATTACAAGCAGATAGAGAACAAAACCTTGCCGGATATACTGGCGGAACTTTTTGCGCGATACGGCACTTTCCTCGATGAGCAGGTTGCTTTTGCGCTGAGCGGTAAAGAAGGCCGGGAACGGATTGCCGCTGTAATGGACAGACTGCGGACGGCAAAGCCACTTTCTGTGGCAGGGCTCAGCGTACGGTTTATTGATGACTATCAGCAAAAGGTCCGATGGGATGTGCTGGAGAACAAGATGGAAGAAATCGATCTTCCCCGGGAGAATGCGCTTCGCTTTTCCTTTGAAGGGGGAGGCTATGTCATGGCAAGACCTTCCGGTACGGAACCAAAAATACGTTTTTATTTCTGTATCAAAGGTTCTACCAGAACTGAAGCGGATGCTACCTTGGCACGTGTCAAAGCGGAAGTCTTCGCCCTGATTAATGACCTGATGGTTTGATTGTGGTAGAATACAGGAAAGACAGGAATGATTCGAAGGCCAGGAATAGAGTACCAGTTGTCAAGTGAATGGAGTGTGAACGGCTTGCAACACTATCTTGTCTCTCCGGAGGGCCTAAAAGAAATAGAATCACAACAGATTCCGGCAGAGGGAAAGTTTAGCGTAACCCTCTTCAATGCTGAGGAATGGAAGCTCCTGAGCGGGCACTTGGCATTTGGCGGATCTGCAGAGATTGACCGTGTTCTGGGGAAACTGAATCCGCAGGAGAATAATTTTAATCAAAGATTTGAACGTCTACACCCTTCTCTGTTTTTTATTGGATATAGCGATTTTGCTGATGATACCAAAGAATTTGCGATTTACTTTTTTCTGTCGGCGAATGATATGACGATACTGCGCAATGACCGACTTGAGCTGCCGCAGATCAATGACTGGGCCCGGAGAGGACTGCTTACAACACCTTCCGATCTGGCGCAGCTCCTCGGCATGGAAATACTGGAACACCATCAGCGCCAGCTGGAATTACTGGAAGATGATGTGGACCGGATTGAAGAAAATATCCTGGAAACTCCTGAAAGATGGCAAAGAAGTGAAATAATCAACCTTCACAAAAAAATACTGGGTTTAAAGAAATCACTGAATGCGCATCAGACGATTTTCAGCAGACTGGCAGCCATGGATAATCATGATCAAGGGAAGCCATCGTGGAAAGACCTGGTTGCCGATACCCAGCAGAAACTTGAAAATGCACGGCAGACTCATGAGCTGATTGAAATCCTAATGGAAGCCTACCAGCAGGCCATTGATAACCGGGCCAATGATATCATGAAAGTTCTGACGCTTCTAGCCACGATCCTGCTGCCGATTAATCTGGTTACCTCCTTCTTTGGAATGAATTTTGAAGCAATGCCACTAATTCACTCACCTTTGGGGATGCCGCTCTTTCTCGGTGTATCCGTGTTGATTGTAACAGCAGTACTTATCCTGTTTTGGCGTAAACACTGGCTGAGATAAAATTTGATCACGCATGGAAAACCAAATCCATTCATTAAGAAAAAACAACCATTGAGGTTGTTTTTTTAACATTCTGTATAAAATTCTCCCAAAAGAAGACTTAATGAGATAATCTGATAGCATGACAATACAATTGGAAGAATCATACAATAGCTTTTGCTGAAAAGTAAAGGTTTATATAGGGGGTCACATCATGAATTTATTTGATCGAAAAGATGATCATGCTTTTTTAGATAGACATAAACTCAGTCAAAAAAGTAAATTTATTATTTGCTTATTATTTATTGGGGTCTTGGTCTTGGTTCTGCTTTTTGGCAATCTGAATACAGCTCCGGGAATTATTATTGGGAGTATAATGGCTATCGTCACGTTGCTGATGCCGCTGATCTTTGGGTATGCCGGCCTTATGGTTACACTTATATACAGTATCATAGGGATTACTGCTCCGTTCAGATTCGGAATAATGCAAGGTGACCCATATTATTTTGCTATTGCCGTGTTCATCCTGGCAAACTTTTTTGGATCTGCGATTATTGCCGTTGAAGTTGAACGCAATAAAAAAACTCAGAAAATACTTGAGACCCTTTCTGTGACAGACGGTCTGACAGAGATCTACAATCATAGGTATTTTCAGCAAAGGCTTGACGAAGAGATTGCGAGAGCCATCAGAGCAAATCGTACGCTTGTTTTATGTATGATCGATATTGACAACTTTAAGATGTACAATGATTCCTATGGCCATTATTTCGGTGATGAAATACTAAGAAAAACCGCCGGGCTAATCCAAAACACTACGAGAAAATCAGATATTGCCTGTCGCTACGGCGGAGACGAGTTTGCAGTAATTTTGCCTGATTCCGGCATCGAAGAAGTCCATTTTGTCATGGAAAGGCTCAAAGAAGCATTTTACAGTCTGCGATTTTCTTTCCCGGATTGTCACGTTACAAAAACCTTGACGCTTTCGGTCGGTTTCTCAATTTTCCCTGATCTGGCTAAAAATAAAGATCAACTAATTACCCAGGCGGACGCTGCCCTTTACCGGGCCAAATATCAGGGCAGAAACAAAATCGAGCTCTATCAGGATACTCTAAGAACAAACCCGCTCAATTAATACAAAAAATGAATATTTACTATAGATGATCTAAAGATGAAAGGGAAAAGTTAGGAATAAATAAAGCTGAAAAAAGAACTCAAAAAAGGAATAAAAAAGAAAATGTCGAATATACCCGAGAATAAAAAGGAAAATTATTCATTTTCTGTCCGGACAGATAAAATAGAAAGGAATATATGGCAAGAATACTTTTGGTTGATGATGAACCGATGGTGCTTAACGCTTTAAAGCGTATCCTGCATCCCCAGGGATACGAGCTGTTTGCCGCTACGACCTCGAAAGAAGCGCTGGATTTTCTGCAAAAAAGCGCGATAGACGTGATTATTTGTGACCAAAATATGCCGGGGATGCTGGGTATTGACCTATTGAAACGTTCAAGAGAAGAGTATCCGGATGCCGTTAGAATTCTGATCACTGGTTCGTCAGACATCAATGTTGCAATTTCAGCAATTAACGAAGGCAGTATTTATTATTACCTCGCCAAGCCCTGGAAAAACGAAGAAGTCATTTCAGTGGTCGAAAAAGCCCTTGCCAATAAACCTGAACATCTCTATCCGGTGGAACGCAAGATGGAACAGGAAATCAAAAAAATACCTGTATGGGAAGATGACACCATTATTCTGATTGACCTGTCGGAGGTGATTTATTTAACGGCAGCTGAAGGGGATGTCGTTGTTATTACCGAAAAAGGAAGATATCAAAGTCCTGACTCTTTAAATTCGTGGGAGAAGAAGCTTGGATCCGGCAGCTTTTTTCGGTGCCATCGAAGCTATATTGTCAATATCAATAAAATTGAAAAAATCAGTCCCTGGTTCAACAGTGCGTATAATTTAAAGTTGAAGGAAACGAAAGAAACTATTCCCGTCAGCAGAAACTCCACTAAAAAGCTGAAAAATTTATTTGGGTTATAAAATAAAAGTATAGGAATCGATTATGAATCAATATCCGAAAAAAAGAACGATACCTGGTGTTTTATCTGCTCTTCGTGAAACGCAAGATGATAACCTGACAAGCTATTATGAAAATACCATGGTCAGTATGTATATGTCTGTGCTGCTCTTTCTGGCAGCATTTATTAGTTTTTTTCCCCGTTATTTTTATCTTGCCAGTGACTGGCAGGCGTATTTCGTAGACAGTTTGGTTTTATTAGCTTTGGCTCTGGGATTTAACGTTGTTCCGAAATTGGACTTTGCAATGAGATATGCTACCTGGATGATCTCGGGGCTGACCGCGTTGACACTTCTGTTTTTAACAGTCAGAATGTATGATCTTATCGGACCGGCTTTGTACACTTTTGCGTATCTACAGCTCATACTGGCCATGATCCGGGTCACCCGGGTTATGATGGTCACAACAACGGTCGCCATACTGTTTTCGGTATGCTATGTGCTTTTCCATTCTTATCATGTTCAGTTTTACCAGATGACGACATTGTCTTATGTTTCCCAGCTGATCCTGTTTATGGTCTTAGTGGTCGTTATGGCGGCCGTAAATAATGTCAGTATCGGCCGTTACCGTAGGCTGGAAAAACAGCTTCAGGAAGCAATCTGCCAGAATGAAAAAATTACCGGGTTGTTTAAACAAAACGTTGCCTCAGATGAAGAGTTGAAAACAACGATCAGCCGTTTAAAGAAAACGCAGGAACAGCTTGTCCAACAAGAGAAGCTTGCTGCAATTGGACAGTTGGCTGCCGGGGTTGCCCATGAAATCAATAATCCGCTTGGTTATATTTCCAGTAACTTTGAGACCTCTCGTCTTTATTTTGATCAGTATACGAATATGATCAACGCCTATCACAGCTTTTTGGAGCAGCTGTGCCCAAGCGAGAAGAATTTGCTTGCCTCACAGATAGAAAACTTGAGAAAGCTTGAAGAAACCAACAACCTGAAGTATATCTCAACAGACCTGGAAGATTTATTTTTTGATATTGAGGATGGCCTCAAACGGATCAGTGAAATTGTAACCGGACTTAAAACCTTTTCCAGAGCGGATCAAGGCAACGAGTTTGAAGATTACGATCTGAATAACGGATTGAAGAATACGCTTTTAGTGGCCAGAAATGAGATTAAGCACCATGCCAGGGTAATCGAATTGTTTGGGGAGCTTCCTTTAATTCAGGCGAAGGGCAATCAGATCAATCAGGTACTCTTGAACATCATCCTGAATGCAGTCTACGCCATAAAGACAAAAGAACCGGAGACACTTGGATCTATCATGGTTAGTACAGCAGTCGCGGATGATTTTGTGCGGTGTCAGATTGAAGACAATGGGACAGGGATCAATAAAGAAAACCTGAGAGAGATTTTCAATCCGTTTTTTACCACAAAACCCGTTGGGCAGGGTACAGGCCTTGGGCTCAGTATTGCCTACGATATTGTTGTCAATACGCACGGGGGGCAGATTTCAGTTCAAAGCACGCCGGGCATAAGTACGAGGTTTATAATCCTGCTGCCTGTCAGGCAGCAGCCGGAAGCCAATACAGGTGAAGAAAATGAATGAAACAATTTTGTTTGTAGATGATGAAAGAGCAATATTGCGGGCACTGAATAGGGCTTTCTTTGGCAGCAGCTATGAAGTTCTTACTGCGGAAAGCGGTGAAGAGGCTCTGGAAATTCTTCAAAGAAAGAAAATTGATCTGATTGTAACGGATGTCAAAATGCAGGGAATGGACGGCTTTCAGCTTTTGACACAAGTCAAAGAAAAATATCCGTCGACGATCAGACTTGTTTTAAGCGGGCATGTCGATAAAAGCATGCTTTTGAAAATACAACAGAATTGTTTGGCAAAACACTATCTGTTTAAACCATGGCAAAACAAGGACCTGCTCAGGACCATCGAACATATTTTTGAAGTGGAAAAGATCTTGAAAAACCGAAACCTACTGGAAGTGATCAATAAAATCGAATTTTTGCCATCCCCACAGAATGTCTTCAATAAATTTAATTCTCTGATCGAACAGGATGCGGGCATGAAGGAAATCGCCAAAACGATCGAAAGTGATCCTTCCATAACCGCGAAAGTATTACAGGTAGCAAACTCTGCCCACTTAGGGGTAAAAACAGGTTCGGTAATCCAGGCTATTAATTATTTGGGGCTAACGGATGTCAAAAATATAGTCCTGAGTGCCTGTCTGCATCAGGAAACCAAAGGGGAAAAAAATGCGCGTTACCAAAGAGATATCGCGATGCTCTGGTTCCATGCTGTAACGACCAATACCATCCTGAATGTTTTCTACCAAAAGATCCATCATAAGAAAATGCCTGAATCGAGTACAATGGCCGGATTGTTGCATGATGTTGGCAAAGTGGTTCTGCTGAATAATTTCTGGTATGAATATATGCGAGCAGTTGAGAAGAACATAGGCAATCGGAATCTATTCGACTATTATGAACAAATGGAATTTACGGATGTATCTCATGGGGAGATTGGCGGCCATCTGCTGGATTGGTGGGAGCTTCCGTATTCGATCGTGGAGTCCGCTCTTTTTCACCACTGTCCGCTTGATGAAAAGGTCATCGACAAGGAGATGGTCGCCCTGGTGCATATTGCCGATATCTATTCCTGGAAAAGCATTTGCAAGCAGGAGTCCGTAAAGATCGATTCGCAGGTGCTTGATTTCTTGGATATTAACAAAGACGATCCTGATCGTTTTTTGGATGAGGCTGGGATTCACCATTCATTGTAAAAAAACAACCATTTAGGTTGTTTTTTTACATTTTGCGGCAAATTATCCGCCACGACAAAATGACGTGGTATGCTATTGACATAAGCGGCTGCAAGGAAAGGTGGGAGAAGTATTCAATGAGCTGCGTTCATGATGTTGTCATATATTTTGAAGAGGGAAGCAAAACACAAGATTATAAAGCGCTAGCCGTCATTTCCAGCTTGAAAAAGATTGCAAACATCATTGAGTTTTATCCGAAAGATATTGGCAGCAATGATCATAGTGCAGAAATCATCAAGGAAGAAGGGTTAAGAATCAGGTTTTCTACGGAATGCAATCTCGAGAAAATCAGAAAATTCTTTTTTGAAACTATCTCCCCGAAAGATTTCGAATTGGGGACTTCAGACCATTAGGGTGTGTTATCCCGCAATATCCGCGTCTTCCGAGAACTGGCTGTTATATAATTCGGCGTAGAATCCGCCTTTAGCTAGTAGCTCTTTGTGATTTCCTGTTTCAATGATACTGCCGTTATTCATGACCAGAATAAGTTCAGCATCGCGTATGGTGGAAAGCCTGTGCGCAATTACAAAATTTGTCCGGCCTTTCATCAGGTTCTTCATTGCTTTCTGGATCAATACTTCAGTCCGGGTGTCCACGCTGCTGGTTGCTTCATCGAGAATCAATATTGCCGGATCGGCCAAAATAGCCCGGGCGATAGTGAGCAACTGCTTCTGTCCCTGCGAGATATTGGTCGCTTCTTCATTCAGAACCGTGTCGTAGCCTTCGGGAAGTGTCCGGATAAAGTGGTCGGCATGGGCTGCCTTGGCCGCACGGACGATTTCGTCCATGGAAGCGTTCTCTTTGCCGTAAGCGATATTATCCTTAATACTTCCGTTAAAGAGCCAGGTATCCTGAAGGACCATTCCGAAGAGTTTGCGTAGTTCGCTGCGCGGCATATCCTTGATATCCACATCGTCAATACTAATTTTACCGGAGTTGATCTCATAAAACCGCATCAGCAGGTTGACCAGAGTCGTTTTGCCTGCGCCTGTCGGACCAACAATGGCGATAGTATCTCCCTGCCTGACTTCAAGATTCATATCTTCAATTAACGGGACATCTTCTTTATAGCGGAAGCTGACATGTTCGATGCGGATATTCCCTTTGGGCATATTCAGGATCACAGCTTCAGGACTGTCAGGGATTTCTTCCTGCTCGTCCAGAACTTCAAAGACCCGTTCAGCGCAGGCAATAGTAGACTGGATAACGTTGGCGATATTGGCGGTTTGGATAATCGGCATCGTAAATGACCGTGAATATTGGATAAAAGCCAGGATATCACCTAATCCTAACAGGTTGCGCGTGATCCAGATGCCCCCGACAATGCTAATGCCGACATAACTGAGATTACTAATAAAATTCATCAGCGGGAACATAATCCCGGATACAAACTGGGCTCTCCAGCCCGCGCCATACAACCGGGTATTGATCGATTCAAATTTCTCGATCGCATCTTTTTCATGCCCAAAGGCCTTGACGATCTTATGACCTGTATACATCTCTTCAACATGGCCGCTGAGGTCTCCCAGCTCTTTCTGTTGGATGGCAAAGTATTTCTGGGATTTCTTGGCGATCATTGTCGTGGCTGCCATGTACAGCGGTAACGAGGCAATAATGATCAGGGTGAGTACCGGACTGATCGTAAGCATCATAATAATATAGCCTACAATTGTTACCACGGAGGTAATAATTTGGGTCAAGCTTTGCTGCAAGGTAGTGGCAATGGTATCGATATCGTTGGTCACACGGCTTAAGATATCGCCATAAGGGTGCATATCATAATACTTTAAAGGCAATTTTGCCAGCTTGTTATCAACTTCCCGACGTAAATCCCGGACTGTCCGCTGAGAAACGCCTGACATGACAAGACCCATGATCAGGCCGAATAAGGCGCTGATGAGATACATACCGATCAGGATCAAGGCGATCATACCAATATAATGAAAATCATATTCACCGTTCGTTTCTCTGATGGACTTAATGGCGCCGCCGATTTGATTATCGGTAAGCTTGACATTTTGCTGTGTATTCGGCAAATTCAAGCCTGCATCACCGGTTGCGGACATCTTTTTCCCTAAATCAATGATTTTCTGACAGACATCCGCTTTTTCTTCGGCATCCGTTAACGAACTCAGCATTGGCAATTGCAGGAATGTTTTGATTGTATTTATGCTATTCGTATCAATCATTTTCACCGATCCGTCCTGAGTATTACCGCCGGTAATGTTTTCCTGCATATTTGGCAGGGCATTGAAGAGATCTAGCATTCGAATGACGGTATTGGCTTTCTCCTCCGGATCTTGAATTGTATTGATCGCAGGCAGCATTACCAGCGCTTTGACCGCATCCAAAGATGCAGGGCTGATTGGTTCACTGGCTGCGGCATTCGTCATCTGCTTATTGACCTGGTCGACTGCCTTCATTTGGACATCGGCCATTTGGGTATAAATGCTGTCAAGGCCGTTTTCCTGTGCCTCGGACATTTTTTGCAGCATCGTCCTCGCCATATAGGCATCCTGTAGTTTGTTAATTGCTTTACTGCTTATCTTAGGAGCTGCAATTGTAAAAGATGTACTGGCAATGGCAAAGATCAATACAACAATTAAATGGACTTTATGCGGTTTTAAATACCGAATGAGCCTTGCCAGACTGCCGCGGAAATTTTTAGCTTTTTCCACAGGAGCACCAAAGTGCCCCCCCGGTCCTCCGGGCCCTCCCGGCCCTCCCGGCCCTTCTGATCCTCTTCGGTTTTGCCGATTGCGCATCGTGTTTTGGTTTTGATTTTCACCGCTCATGCGATTTCCTCCTCTGACAGCTGGGATGAGACAATCTCACGATAGACTTCGCAGCTGCTCAACAGTTCTTTGTGTGTTCCAATGCCTGCAATCTGACCGTTATCTAAGACAATGATTTGATCTGCGTCCATGACGGTCCCAACCCTTTGAGCAACAATAAGGACTGTCGCCTCGGCTATTTCCTGCTTCAGGGCAGCACGCAGACGCGCATCTGTTTTAAAATCCAGGGCCGAAAAACTGTCGTCAAAAATACAGATCTCCGGTCTGCGGACCAGAGCCCGGGCAATTGCCAGTCGTTGTTTTTGACCGCCGGATACATTGGTACCGCCTTGAGTGATAACATGGTCATACCCGTCGTCCATCTTGGCAATAAACTCGGCTGCCTGGGCGACTTCTGCTGCGTGCAAAATTTCTTCTTCGGAGGCCTCTTTACTGCCAAAACGGATATTTTCGGAAATCGTTCCCGAAAAGAGGACCGCTTTCTGCGGTACGAAACCAATTTTCTGCCTAAGGTTTTCCTGGGATATTTCCCGGACATCCACACCGTCGATTAGGACAGAACCGCTGTCAACGTCATAAAACCTGGGTATCAGATTGATCAGCGTAGATTTCCCAGCACCAGTACTGCCGATAATCGCTGTGATCTCGCCCGGCCGGGCAGCGAAGGAAACATCCCTGATAGCGGGTTCTTCCGCGCCGTGATAGCTAAAGGTGACATCCTTGAATTCCACATAACCTTTGCCGGTGAAAGTATCCTTCAATTCCTTGGCATCTTCAATTTCAGGTACGGTTTCCAGGACTTCGTTGATTCTGACAGCAGCAGCCTGGGACCGGGGAACCATGATGAACATCATGGCCAGCATCAGCATGGACATCATGATCTGCATCGCATACTGTGTAAATGCCGAAAGGGCTCCTAGGTCCATATCGCCGATACTGATACGGATGCCCCCAAACCAGAGGATCGCCAGTGAAGTTAAGTTCATGATCAGCATAATCGACGGCATCATAAAAGCCATGATTTTATTTACTTTAATGTAATTGTCCGTAAGATCAACGTTGGCGTCGTCAAAACGCTTTTTTTCATGTTCGATTGTGTTGAAGGCCCGGATGACCCGTACGCCGGTAAGTTTTTCTCTAAGCACCAGGTTGATCCTGTCAATTTTTACCTGAACTAACCGAAACAGTGGAATCATTTTGGATGCAATGATTGCGATGACGATTGCCAGTACCGGTATGGCGACAGCAAATACCCATGTTAGGGCCTTATCTTCCCGATAAGCCAAAATGATTCCGCCGATTGCCATAATCGGGGCACTGATCATCATACGCGTAATCAAGATCGTAACCATCTGGATTTGGGTGATATCATTTGTCGTCCGGGTAATGAGCGTAGCGGTGCCGAGTTTATCAAATTCATGTAAAGAAAAACTTTCAACTCTTCCGAAGATCCTGCTCCGCAGTGTAGTCCCCAGCCCTACGGCAACCTTAGATGATAAAAAGCTGGCCAGGATAGAAAATGAAGCGCTTACTGCGGCGACCAGAAGCATGATTCCTCCGATATGAAGAATCTTCTGCGTGTCGCCATTCATGACGCCGTCATTGATAATATCCGACATCAGCGTTGGCAGATACAGGTCACCAAGCGTTTGGAGAAAAACCAGGATCAGAACGCCGTAAACCAGATGTCTGAAAGGTTTTAAATAACGAACTAATTTTAACATAACCCAATATCCTTTCTCTTTTGTAATGTTCCATGTTCTGTAGAAAGATTAGGTGCAATTTTGATCCAGGGTCTTTTTTAAAGCAACCAAACCCTCAGATATTTTTTGCATATCTTCAGAGGTAGCCTTGCTAAGCACTTTCTGCAAGTCATTTTCGGTTTTGCGATAGGACTTTCGGTGAAGGTCAATAAAATGAGGACCCGCTTTGACATAGACGATTCGTCTGTCCTGTTCACTTCTGGTTCGAATGACCAACTGCTGTTTTTCCAGACGGTCAATAATTCCTGAGATCGTACTGTTGGACAGATGCAGGACGCTGCTTATTTCGGAGATCTTCATCTCGCCGGATCTCATTAGAGTGTTCATAACCATGCCTTGCGGTATTGTTAAGCCGTCACATCCAAAACTTTTTCGCAGTATCCGCTTCATAGATTTGCCAACTTCAAAAAAAAGCCGCACGATTTCTACTTCATTATTAGGGGTGCTTTCCATAGAAACAGGCCTCCTTAAACTTTACGCTACACTAATACTACCGACACGAATATTTCGCATACAAAATATTATATTGATCCAGGCTGACACTGTCAACAACATTCCAAAACAGATTTTGTCTTATTTTGGTCTTATTTTGCATGAATTCTAATCAAATTTTAATCCTGAATTAAGCGTAGTCTCATCTGACGTTATTATAATAAAACCATCGTTTAGAAATGGAGATGAAAATGATGAGTATCAGTATGGAACAAATGGACGAAATGAGAAAAAGGACCAACTGCAGTTATCAGGAAGCCAAGGAACTTTTGGAAAAGTATGATGGGGATTTGATTGACGCGATCATTGCCTTTGAAAAAATGCATGGGAATCAATCAAATTCAAATTCCAATCAGAAAACCTGTCAAAAAGAACAGAGCTTCGGCAAAAAAGTAAAAGCACTGCTTCAAAAAGGTTGCGTCACAAGATTTATTATTGAGAAGGATCAGACCATTATTCTGAATATACCGGTCATTATTCTAATTATCGCTATGTTAATCACAATGCCGATCATAGGATTGTATGCTGCAGCTTTTATCCTGCTATACGTAATGGGTTATCGGATCAGGATCAGAAAAGAAAAGGGGCAGGATGTTGATATCAATGAGTTTGTCGACGGTATAGGCAGCAAAGTCAGAACTGCGGCTGATAAAATGAGGGAAAAGCCGGCAGCAGAACAGGCAAACACTACCCGGGCTGAAACCAATCCTACGAATGAAGATAAAAAAGAAGAGGATTGTAATGAGATTACGATTGGTTAGTACCTATAAATGGTCAGGGTGCTCGTAATGAGATAAAGCTGATGAGAAATGAACCTGTGTTGTTTACAGGTTCATTTCCAATTATAATGAAATCGTCCCAATGCTTTGATGAAGGACGGAGAACAGGATGAAAACCAGAATTCTGGTCATTGAAGATGAGGTAAAAATAGCCAGGTTCCTGGAATTGGAGCTCACCCATGAAGGCTATGAGGTAGAACTTGCTCACGAGGGAAGAGAGGGCTATGAAAAAGCAGTCTCGGGGAAGGCGGATTTGATCATTCTGGACCTGATGCTCCCCGGTCTCAGCGGTATTGAAATTTGCCGGAGGGTAAGGCGTGAATCGGACATCCCGATCATTATGCTGACCGCCAAAGATGATGTTTCCGATAAAGTAATGGGGCTTGACAGCGGGGCAGATGACTATATGACCAAGTCATTTGCCATTGAAGAGCTGCTGGCGAGGATCAGAGTGATCCTAAAGCGCAGGGGGAAAAAGGAAGATCAAAATAATAGGATCACGGCCGGACCGGTAATTTTGTATAAAGATGAACATCGGGTTACCTGTCAGGGGGCAGATATATCCCTCTCCAAGAAAGAATTTGAGCTTCTGAAATATCTGATGGAGAATAAAGGCATTGTATTGTCGCGCGAAAAAATCCTTGATCATGTCTGGGGATATGACTACTATGGAGATACCAATGTCACCGATGTCTATATCAAGTACCTGCGCAATAAAATTGACCAGAAATATGGTATCGTACTTATTCACACCGTAAGAGGGGTTGGGTATCTTCTCAAATATGAAGAAGAAAAATAAAGCGAATAAGAACATGTTCAAAAATATCCTCAAGGTGATCTTTTTTCCGGTTTATCTTTTCAGGCTTCTTTATGCATTTATCCGGGAAAAGATCGCTTATTCAATTCGCTTAAAACTTTCCTTGAGGTATACAGGCATACTTTTGCGGACAGTGCTGGGAGCCGGTCTTATCGTTATCCTGGTTTATGGCGGATTTAGAATCCAGGAAACGGTTAAGCAGGACTATTTGGACATCCAGAAGATGCTTAGCACGGACAGCAGCGGTTTTTCAGAACTGGAAACCTATTCCCGGGAGCATCAGATCCCGCTTCGTATCGATGAATCCAATCAGCAGACGCTTATGGCTACGGATCAAAATTTGAGGGAATATGGTGCTGAGTACTGGCTGGGCTTGGCCAAGGATCAAGGAAACATCTACGTATCCGTAAACAGGGATTTTGAAATAGCCGGAACTACCGGCAGGATGATTATCTTTTCCAACATTCAGGATGAGATTACGGATATTTTGTTCATCGCCAGGATTATGCTCTTTGTCTTTGTGCCGTTCTTGTTCCTGGCTCTGATTGCGATTGCCGTATCAGGGAGAGGAATTTTTGAACCCATACGTGAGATGACCCGGACGGTAAAGGTAATTTCCGAGCAGAATTTAAATTTAAGGCTCAATGTAAGCGGGTCAAAAAATGAACTGAAGGAACTGGCACTTACCTTTAATGAAATGATGAACAGATTAGAGGATCAATATAATAGGCAGAAACAGTTTGTATCGGATGCTTCGCATGAGCTAAGAACACCGATCGCCGTGATACAGGGCTATGCAGTCATGCTCGACCGCTGGGGAAAAAACGATCAGGCAGTTCTGCAGGAATCCATAACGGCTATCAAAAATGAAGCCGGAAATATGCAGGAGCTGATCGACAAATTGCTGTTTCTTGCCAGGCATGACAACAGTACCCTCGCCTATCAAAAGGAAGAATTCAGCTTGACGGAAATGCTCCAGGAAGTCATCAGAGAGACCCAGATCATTGATTCCGGGCATCAAATCAACAATGAGCTTAATCAGGAAATCTCGATGTTTGGTGACCGGAACCTAATGAAACAGGCCTGTCGCATCTTTATGGACAATGCCATGAAATATACACCGACTGGCGGACAGATTTCAGTCCGTCTTGGCAAAGAAGGGGAGTCCATTGCGATAAGCATCAAGGATACCGGATCAGGTATGACGAATAATGAGTTAAAGCACATCTTTGACCGCTTCTACCGCTCAGACCAGTCCAGAACGAAGGAACGGGGTGGTTATGGTCTGGGACTCGCAATTGCCAAGATCATTATCCTGGGCCACAATGGGAAAATCAAAGTGCGAAGCAAAGTTGAAGAAGGTTCCGAATTTATCATCCTGCTCTCCTAACAATAACCCTAGAGATATGGGGAGACTTTTGTCTCTCTTTTTTTGTGCGTAAAGCAATTAATAGAAATATTGGGAAATTAAGGTTGCAATTTGCCTGGCTTGTGAATAAGATATTTCGAAATCAGTTCTTAAGAAGTTAAGATACGAGGAGGGGGAAAAATATGTACGGTTCTTATGGTTATGGCCGTGGCTGCGGAATGGGTGCCGGTGCTGGCATAATCGCTATTGCAGTACTGATCCTGATTGCTCTGGGCGTTATCTTCTAAATCAATTTTGGCATGCAGCATTTATCAGGTATTCTTTGACCGGGAGGTGAAAAACATGGCAGTTGGAGCAGGTACTTTCGGCGGAACATTTGGCGGCGGCGGTTGCCTCTGCGGCATCGCGATCGTAGTGGTTATCATTCTCCTCTTAATTGCAATGGGGATCGTTTTCTAAATGATCTGATATAGGATTGATCTTATTCAATATCCAGAATAAAGAATCAATAGTCAACAAATCTTTAATATTTTGAAGAAGACAGCCCGAGACATCAAAACTCTGTGCTGTCTTCTTTGACCGCCATGATACTTTAAAGCAAGCCAATTCCGGGGAAAATGTAAATGGCTTTTTTTGTCGAAAAAAATTGCTTAAAATAGGCTCAAATGTTAGAATATGACTCAGAGCATTGCATATCCTCGACCTTAAAAAATTTCTTATCTAATTTTCAAATATAATTTAAAAAATAAAAGCAAAATGGATTATGTTAAAGGAATTTAAGGAAAAAAAAAGAATTAATGCTCCATGATTAACATATTCGGTTGTAATTTAGCCTGTATTTCCGAAAATGAGATTAATGCCTATACCCAACTAATCTCGGAAAAAAGAAAAATAAGTTTGGGCAGAATGAAGTATATCGAAGATGTGAAAAGATCTTTACTGGGAGAACTGCTTATCCGCAAAATTGTCAGGAAAAATTATTTCCGAGGAAATGCTGAAATTTCTTTTGGTGTAAACGATTATGGCAAGCCTTATGTCAAAGACCTAGAAGCATTTCATTTCAGTATTGCCCACTCTGGAGAATGGGTTGTTTGTGCGACAAGCGATCAAAAAGTAGGTGTTGATCTCGAACAGATCCGTCCGGTTGACCTGGAGATTGCCAGACAGCATTTTACTGAACAAGAGAACAGGTTCTTAACGAGCCTCAGCCAGGACAGGAAAGTAGAATACTTTTTTAAACTTTGGACGCTTAAAGAAAGCTATCTTAAAGCAAAGGGCACAGGCCTTGCGGGTAATCTTAAAGAAGCTGATTTTTCCAGCATGGCCGGATCCAGTTTTTCTTATCCGAATGAAGGGCTGTTCTTTTATATTTGCCCATTTGATCCGGGTTACGCTGTAGCAGCATGCGGCTGCGAAAAAGAATTCAGTCCCGAAGTTCATGAGGTAAACATCCGATATTCAGACTTTTGAGCTTCTCTGAATACAAGCCATAGTTTATAAGGTTGACAAGGTACGGGAAAATTTGCAGATTTATGGAGGGCTGCTGTTCTATGGTCGAATATTATCCATTATCAATTCCGCAAAGAGGCATTTGGTATTTAGAGAAACTTCATCCAGGCACAAGCATCGGCAATATTGCTTCAACCTTGAAAATTAAAGAGAGCATAGATCTCCGGCTTCTCGAAAAGTCCATCAACCTTGTGATCGAAAAAAATGAAGCGCTCAGGTTCAGGTTTCGGGAAAAAGACGGACAGGTATTCCAATATGTTGCCGAATTTACATATTCGAAAATAGATTTCTTTGATTTCAGCGAGGGTGGTCTCAAACGGCTGTATGTCTGGGACCAGGATGAGACCAAAAAACCATTTACCATTAATGACAGCCCGCTGGTTTATTTTTCTATCATTAAAATCAACGAAAAAGAGAATGTGATATACTGCAAAATCCACCATCTCATTTCTGATGGGTGGACTGTTGTTTATATAGGCAATAAAATTATGGAGTATTATAACATGCTGAAAGAAGGCGTTTCCTTTAATCAGGAAAATGACCCTTCTTATTTGGAATATGTCCATAGTGAACTTGAGTACATGCATTCTCCTAAGTATATCAAAGATAAGGAATACTGGGAAAATGTCTTTGCGGATACACCGGAAATGACCACACTGAAAAGCAAAGCAGCCAAGATAAACCATACCGAAGCTGTTAGAAAAACGTTTAAAATTCCCAATAAATTGTCCGGAAAAATTTCTCAATACTGCCTGGAAAATAAAACATCGATTTTTACCCTTTATATTTCCGCGCTCTGTATCTATATCAATAGAATATCCAATAAAGAAGATATCGTTCTTGGGGTGCCTGTACTGAACCGCGCCAATGCTCGGGAAAAGAAAACAGTCGGAATGTTCATCAGCACGATACCGCTTAGGGTCAATATCGATAACGATACAAATTTCCAGGATTTCTGCCATAAGCTGACTAGAAACTGGATGGATATCCTGAGGCATCAAAAATATCCGTATGATGAGATTTTAAAACATGTTAGAAAACACAACAGAAGTATCGAAAAATTATATGAAATTGCCGTATCTTACCAAAATGCCAAATTTGTTAAAAACAGTGATATTAATAGCTGTGAAGGCAGATGGCATTTTTGCGGTCACCAGACAGAATCACTTTATATTCATATTAACGAACGCGAAGACGACGGCAATATCATTATTGACTATGACTATCTGACGGATCTTTTCTATAGCAAGGAAATTGAATTTATTCATGACCATGTGCTGAGAATTCTTTGGCATGCATTAGACAATTCTGTAAAAAAAATCTCCAAACTAGAGATGATTTCAGAGAAGGAAAAGCAGAGAATCCTGTGTGAGTTCAATAACACCGGATTATTCTTCCCTCACAACAAAACGGTTGCCCAGTTATTCGAAGAACAAGCAGAAAGAACGCCGGCCAAAACAGCATTGATTTTTGAGGAGAGTAGTATCTCCTATTATGAGTTGAATCAAAGAGCGAACCGGCTTGCCAGAGTACTCAGGGACAAGGGCGTTGGGGCTAACAAATTTGTAGGAATTTTTGTTCCACGTTCTCTGGAGATGATTGTATCGATCCTGGCAGTACTGAAAGCCGGCGGTGCTTACCTGCCAATTGATCCTGACTATCCTTCCCAGCGAATCGATTATATGCTTGAAGACAGCCATACTACGATTCTGTTAACCTGTCAGAAACTCATGAAAGAGATCCATTTCAGCGGGGAAGTTATCGATGTTTTTAGTCACAATGAACAATTGGCTGGATTAGCTAACCTGCCGAAAGTCAATACACCACAGGATATCGCCTATCTGATTTATACATCCGGTTCGACTGGAAAGCCCAAGGGTGTCATGGTCCAGCATTCAGCCATTGTGAATCTGATTTCGGGAATAACGGCAAAGATCGACTTTTCTCCCGAGAAGGTCATGCTGTCGGTCACAACGATTTCTTTTGATATTTTTGTCGCGGAATCTTTATTGCCTCTCAGCAGGGGGCTCACAGTCGTAATCGCGAACGAAAAGCAGCAAATTATTCCGGAAGAACTTAATAAAGTAATGTATAATCATGATATTAATATATTTCAGGCCACACCTTCAAGGGTTCAGCTGCTGCTGAGTAGCGATCTGGAGCTTACGGGGATCAGAAATCTTACTGATATTCTAGTAACTGGAGAAGCAATGTCCACTGCGGTATTGAACGATTTAAAAAGGGTCGTATCGTCCTCAGCAAAAATATATGATTTATATGGGCCGACCGAAACGACGATTTGGTCGACTATGGCCGATGTTACTTATGAAAGGAAGCCCCATATCGGCAAACCTATTGCTAATACGCAGGTTTATATCCTTGACCACTATATGAATTTACTGCCAATTGGAATTCCAGGGGATTTGTTTATCGGTGGAACGGGTGTCTCGAAAGGCTATTTTGGAAAAGACGATCTAACCGCTGAACGCTTTATTGCCAATCCTTTTCTTCCTGGAGAAAGACTTTATAAAACAGGGGACCTTGCTAGGTGGTATCCAGAAGGAGATATTGAATACCTGGGGAGGACTGATTATCAAATAAAAATCAGAGGATACCGAATTGAGCTTGGTGAGATTGAAGACGAACTTCTTCAACATCCTAACATTAGGGAGGCCGTTGCGGTTGTCAAAGAAAATTTAAACAATAGTAAAGTAATATGTGCTTATATTGTTGCAGATACAGAAATAGGCAGTACTGAGGTAAAGGCCTATTTAGCACAGTATCTGCCTGATTATATGATCCCAAGCTATATTATCCCAGTTGATTTCATTCCTAAAACTCCAAATAATAAGATTGACAGGAATTCACTACCTGAGTGTGAGGAAAATGCAGCAAAACCTATTCTACCAAGAAATTCATTAGAAAGGACAATTGCGAAAGTCTGGTGCTCTTTACTGGGTAGAAAATCTGTCGGTATTGATGATAATTTCTTTGATCTAGGCGGAGACTCACTTACGATTGTCCAGCTTCAAGTCCTGTTGACGAAAAAAGGTATTGATATAGAGATTCAGGATCTTTATGAATATCAGACGATCAGACAAATATCCGAGAATATGGAGGCTCAAAAAGACAGTGCTCAAAGTGGTTTGATTAGTGAAAACCCGATCGAGGAGATTAGTCTTGATTATGATGTACAGCCTAGCCTGAAGAGGGCGCAGCACATCTTGCTGACCGGAGCTACTGGTTTTTTAGGGATACATTTGCTGGAACAGCTGTTTAAGCAAAAAGACTGTAATATTTACTGTTTATTGAGAGGAAAAACGATTCGGGAAGCGGAAGATAAACTGCGAAAACAACTGGACTTTTATTTCAATGGAAGATACAGTCAGGAGTTAAACCAGCGGATCATCATTATTCCTGGTGATATTGCGCAGGACCAGTTTGGACTGGATGGCAATATTTATCAATATCTTCTGGGAAAGATCGACCTAGTCATTCATTCAGCTGCAATCGTAAAGCATTACGGGTTATATAGGGACTATCTGAATGTCAACATTAAAGGCACAGAAAGAGTAGCTGAATTCTGTCTACAGGGAGATATTCGTCTGAACTATGTTTCTTCGATTACTGTGTCGGGAAACTATCTTACAAATAACATCCACGAGGAAAGGGTAGATTTTACAGAATCAGACTTGTATATCGGACAGGATTACAGCGGCAACGTTTACGTAAAAAGCAAGTTTGAATCGGAACGATTTATTTATCAGAACGTCAAAAATGGTTTAAAGGCGGATGTCTATCGCATCGGTGTTTTGACCGGTCGTTACAACGACGGGCAATTTCAGAAAAATATTCAGGAAAATGGTTTCTATGAGAGGATTAAAGCAATTATTGAGCTTGGTTTTGTTCCGAAAATCTGGACGGATGAACAGTTAGAATTTACTCCGGTCGATTATTGCAGCGAAGCGATAGGCAGGTTAATCAATTTATCTGCAGGAACACGTATCTTCCATTTGTTTAATCATAAAACGGTCAGCCTTGCCAAAGTAGTTGAGATGTTAAACAATTTGGGCATCCATATTGAAATTGTTCCTAATGATGTTTTTGTTCAGATTGTTGAAAAGAATATGAAAAAGCATAACGTCAGTCCTGCCGTTAACGAGCTGCTAAAGGGAAAGTTTTCTGCTTATTTTCAGACGGTGAATGTTAAATCAGAGATTACCCGGAATGAATTGAACCTAGCAGATTTTGACTGGCCGGATATTGACCAGGCTTATATTTCAAAAATTATTTGTTATATGAGCAAGATCAATTATCTAAATGAAAACCAGGTTAGAAGGAACATTGTATGTTAAAAAAGATGAAAGAGTCTTTTCAAAAGAGAATAAGTCTGCAGATAACACTTATCTATACACTCGTTATTCTTTGTACGGTACTCGCATTATATTTTATCATTCCGTTTGTATTCAACTATCCACCAGGATCCATCAATACCAGCTTTGATGTTGACGTATCCTATATATCCTACAATACTCAGTTTATTATTATTACGTTTTTGATTATCATTCCGAGCTTCATATTTTTTAAATTGTCGCTTTCCAATATTGATCAGTGGGCTTCTTTAGTAGCGGAAAATTCTGAGGAGTCACGTTTGAAACTGCACAAGATCAGGAAAAAATGTATTAACATACCCTATATTATTTATTTCGGACAAATCATTGTATCGCTCATTGTCTTGTTTATCATTCTATTTATCACAGGTAGTCATCCGTTAACCTTGATCTACCGAATTGTCATTCTGGTATTTTCTTTCGCAACGCTGGCAGCACTTTTCTCCTTCATTTTCTCCAAAAGAATGTTTACCAATATCCTATTAAAGACTTCCGCCAATAATGAGCTTCAAGGAATAAATCTAAGCATTCGAAGAAAAATCATACTTCACGTCTTGCCAACAATTATCATCGCCATTTTATTTACATCTTTAGTTGGCTATTCCAGATTGATTACCGAAAAAGGCGATCTTATTTATAAAATGTATTCAGAACAGCTAAAAACGAATGTTGTCATGGGGACTTATGATGAAAAAAAGGTAATAGAGGCTCTAAGTCGCATTGTCTTGGTGAATAAAGACCATGATTCGAGGTTTATTATTACACCAGAGGGAGATTATATTTCTCTTGATAATAAAAATGCAAGTAATTTTTTTATTAAATATGCCATTGAAGTATCGAACAACTATGACGGAAGAATCTATGAAGACTATACAGTCGAATCTCAGGGAACATCTGTAAGAGTTCCAGGCCCTAACGGCGATTATATTATTGGTATTAAATATGATATTTCTTCCTATAATACAATTGTTTATTTTTCTGTAAGCTTCATCCTGCTGTTCATGATTAACTTTATTGTCTTAAACTACTTCTCCAGGTCCCTCGGTGAGGACGTTTCGAGGGTTGCTAAAAACCTCTCGGACATCTCGCATGGCGTTAACGTTGATCTTGATCAGAAGCTGGCAATTACCTCCAATGATGAAATTGGGGATCTGATTATTGCCTTCAATAAAATCCAAGAAAAAGAAAAAGCAAACATTGAATCGATGAAAGAAAACCAGGCCATCATTCTGGAACAAGAAAGGCTGGCTTCGCTTGGCCAGCTGATTGGCGGAATCGCCCATAACCTGAAAACACCGATCATGTCGATTGCCGGAGGTATCGAGGCACTCAAGGATTTAACGAATGAATACAAGGAATCTATTGAAGATAAAGCTGTATCACCTGCCGATCATTACGAGATTGCAAAAGAGATGCAGGAATGGCTTGATAAGATGAAGCCATACTGTTCCTATATGACAGATATTATCAGCGCAGTTAAAGGTCAGGCAGTACAGATGAACTACGCCGGCTCAGATAAGTTCACCGTGGAAGATTTGGTCAAAAGAATTGACGTTTTGATGAAGCATGAGCTGAAAAAATACCACTGCAAGCTTAAACCTGATTTCCAAATTGATCTGCAGACAGAAATACGAGGAGAGCTGAACAGCCTGGTACAAGTATTTGACAATCTGATCATCAACGCAATGCATGCCTACGAGGGACAAATAGGAGAGATTGGTTTCAGCATTTACAAAGAAAGACATAACCTCGAATTTGTTCTAAGCGATCATGGTAAGGGTATTCCTGAGGAAGTGCAGAAAAAACTGTTCAAGGAAATGTTTACGACCAAAGGTAAAAATGGCACAGGTCTTGGACTTTACATGTCGTATTCTACAATTAAAGGACGATTTTCGGGTAATATGAGGTTTAAATCGCAGGAAGGCGTCGGCACTACATTCTATATCACAATTCCTTATCTATTCGCACACGTACAGGAGGCTAACGATGAGACGTTCAACTAATCGCGTTAATCTAGACTACAAAATTTTAATTGTTGATGACGAACAAGGAATTATTGATTCGCTGTCTGTTGTCCTAAAAAGAAGCGGCTACCAATTTGTTGGCCTGACCGATCCGTTGGAGGCTATTGAAAAAGTCCGTGAAGAGAAGTATGATTTGTTGATTCTTGACTATTTAATGTATCCGATCCATGGAGACAAGGTCGTAGAGAGAATCAGAGAGTTCAACAACGAACTGTATATTCTTTTGCTGACAGGCCACAAGGATCTTGCTCCGCCGCTGGAAACCATCAAAGCACTGGAAATCCAGGGTTACTGCGAAAAAGGTGACCGTTTTGACCAGCTGCTCCTGCTCGTTGAATCTGGAATCAAATCGATTTCCCAAATGCGGACGATCAAGAAGTTCCAGGAAGGCCTGAATAAAATTCTGCAGTCTGTTCCTAAAATATATCAGCTTCAGCCGATAGACAACATTCTGGAGGATATTCTGGCTGAAATCCTGCCTTTGGTCAACAGTAAAAATGCTTTTATTCTGGTCGATGATATCACCAGGATTAGTTCCGGCAATAACAGCATATTTAAAGGGATTGGGAAATATAAGAAAAAAGTGGCCGATTTTATGGAAATGCTTGATCCGGAACTAATGGAGTTTATTGGCAGCGCCAGAATCAATAAAAAGGTCGTTAAGCTTGATAAAAAAGTAATTATTCCTCTGATTAACGAATATCTTCAGGACATTGGCATCATTTTTGTAGAAGGGGACGATCTTGAGGATGGACTGAAACTGCTTGAGATCTATTCCAACCAGGCCTCCTCATCTATCAATAATGCGTTTCTACATTCCTTAGTGAATATTAAAAATGATGAGCTGAACAAAACGTATGATCAGCTCAGAGAAACCTACATGGATACGATTGAAGCCCTAAGAATGGTCGTCGATGCAAAGGATATTTATACCCGCGGTCATTCCGACAGAGTAGCCTATTTTGCCGTTAAAATCGGTGAGGCTTTCCATTTCTCCAAGGAGGAGCTCGAATTGCTGCGGATCAGCGGTATTTTCCATGATGTTGGGAAAATAGGTACTTCAGATGATATTCTGTTTAAGTCCCAGAAGCTAAACGAGAAAGAGTATGAAGAAATTAAAAAACACCCGTTGAAAGGGGCAAGAATTTTGTCGGCCGTATCGATGTTTAAAGAGGTGGTTCCGATTGTCAAATGTCACCATGAACGCATCGATGGCAAAGGATATCCAGAAGGGCTGACGAAAGATGAAATCCCGTTCCCGGCGAGAATTATTTCTGTTGCCGATGCTTTTGATGCGATGATTTCCGACCGGCGCTATCGCTCCAGACTGAAGTTTGAGGAAGCCAGGAATCAGCTCATTCAGGGATCCGGGACTCAATTTGATGCGGAAGTAGTCGAGAAATTCATTCACCAGCTGACTGATTTCGAACAAATGGCTAAGGAGGTTGCTTCAACGTTTGAATGAAATTCATAAAATCGTAATTGAAAGTTCACGTAACGGACATAATGAACCCTTACAATCGTAGATATCATCGTGCAGTTATGTAAGGAGAGAATCTGATGACGATACTTATACCGGCCTATGAACCGGATGAACGGCTTCTAAGGTTGATAGAGAATATAAAAGAAAAGTGCGATTTTCAGATTGTGATTGTAGACGACGGCAGTGGCAAGCCTTATGAGAGGATATTCAAAGGCGCAGGCAAATTGGGCTGCACCGTGTTAACACATCCGGTCAATCAAGGCAAAGGGGCTGCCCTGAAGACGGGATTTCGATATATTAAGGAAAAAGGTGAAAAAGAAGGGGTTATCTGTGCCGACAGTGACGGACAGCATTTACCTGAAGATATCATCAGAGTTGCCCAGGTTGCCAAGGAACACCGCGGATTTATCGTTCTTGGCTCCCGGAAGTTTTCCGGCAAAGTTCCTCCACGCAGCCGTTTCGGAAATACGGTAACCCGGGCAGTATTTTCTGTCTCTTCGGGTTCGCATTTGACCGATACGCAAACAGGTTTAAGAGGATATTCAGCTGATATGTTCGACTGGTTAGGCGGCATCCAGGGGAAAAGATTTGAATATGAAATGAACATTCTGCTCGAGGCGAAGGCAGCGGGCTATTGGTTCTACGAAGTATGGATCAATACAGTCTATGACGAAAAAAATAGATCCTCCCATTTCCGGACCTTTTCAGATTCGGCCAGAGTATATTACCCGATTCTTAAATTTTGTACCTCTTCTTTGATGTCCGGAGCGCTTGACTTTGCTCTGTTGCTATTGTTTCAATTCTCCACATCAAATCTACTGATCGCTGTAGTTGGGGCAAGAGTCTGCAGTTCCATTTTCAATTACAGCATGAACCATTACTTTGTCTTTTCCCGGAACCAAAACACGGAACATTATAAATCTGTCCCGAAATACTTTTCACTCGTCGTATTTATCATGGCATGTAATTACGGACTGATGTATCTCTTCCACATTCTGATCGGTACACCATTGGTTTTTGCCAAGATTATCACAGAATTAACACTTTTCTTATTCAGTTACTGGTTGCAGCGTAACTTTGTATTTAGTTCGAAAAAAGCCCCTGATCACGGCAAATAAAAAAACAAAAAAGATGATTTGCTCTGTAGTCCGTGGCCACGCCCGGCTTTTTTGTTTTTAGTGCAAGGTTCGATACCATATTGGGCATTGGTTTGGACATAGGTTCCTAATTCAGCACGCAAATAGGAATAAGTAGGAATGAATATGAAGAAATACGCGATGTATCCCCCCCACCAGGATTGTAAAAATTGAAGCGTAATTTATAATTGATCTAAGCAGTCCATGAAAAATTTACAGAAATATGGAGGTGCTGTAGAATGCATATGGCAGATGCTTTGATTTCGCCGGTAATTGGTGGAACCATGTGGGTCGCTACCGCAGGGGTAGCGGCTTATTCGATAAAAAAAATTCAGGATGATTTGGAGGAAAAAAAGGTTCCTTTGATGGGAGTTATGGGAGCTTTTGTTTTTGCATCCCAGATGATCAATTTTTCGATTCCAGGAACGGGTTCCAGTGGACATCTTGGAGGAGGGTTGATTCTAGCTGCTATGCTTGGGCCGTACGCTGGGTTCCTGGCCATGGCATCAATATTGTTGATACAGGCCTTGTTTTTTGGCGATGGCGGGCTTTTGGCTTACGGCTGTAATGTATTCAACCTGGGATTCTATACTTGTTTTATTACTTATCCTCTGATATTCAAGTGGTTTGTTAAAAAAGGGCTTTCGGCTAAACGCATCATGGCCGGCTCGATGATTGCAGCGATTGTCGGGCTTCAACTGGGGGCTTTCAGCGTTGTTTTGGAAACGTTCTTTTCTGGAAAGACGGAGCTTCCGTTTTCAACTTTTGTGCTCATGATGCAGCCTATCCATCTTGCAATCGGGATTGTAGAAGGGCTGGTTACCGCCGCAGTGCTTACTTTTGTATGGAAAGCGCGGCCTGAACTTATTGAAAAGCAGGTATCGGGGAAAATCTCAGACAATACTTCCCTCAAACGGATCATATACGGACTTGCTATTACAGCAGTCATTATCGGTGGGGGACTTTCCTGGTTTGCATCGTCAAATCCGGATGGCTTGGAATGGTCTATGAAAAAGACGGCCGGGATCACGGAGCTGGCAGAGTCTGGTGGAATTTATGGTATATTGTCAGATATTCAAAGCAAAACAGCATTTTTGCCGGATTACAGTTTTAAAAATGATGACAGTGTGAGCGAAGAACAGGCCTCAGAGACAAGCACTGAGGCAACATGGCCAGCTGTAGATGCAGGAACAACAGTATCCGGATTGGTGGGCGGTGCGATGACACTCGTATTGGCAGTCATGATAGGTTTTTTTATCCGCTACGTAAAGAAAAGAAAGAAGAAAGTTACTGCATGAACCATCTTACGGTGGGAAACGATATCAAACGATATCCTTGAATTATTATATTCCGGAAGTAGGCTTGAAAAGCAATAATGGCTGACTTTACAAGTTCGTTGTACAACATGAGGCTCATGGATGAGCTGGCCTGTAAGGACACGTTTGTCCATAAGCTTCATCCGCTGATTAAGATATTGACGACGATCGCATACTTATTCGTCGTGGTCTCCTATGACAGGCATGAAATTATCGGTTTGCTGCCCATGCTTTTCTACCCGGTGGTGGTTTTTTTTCTTGCAGAGCTGCCGATCAAACAGGTGCTGGCAAGATTACTCCTGATCGAACCGTTTATTATTGCAATCGGTATTTTAAACCCGTTTTTTGATTCTCAGGTCATTATCGTGGGTGGATTTGCAATATCCAGAGGGTGGATCACTTTCGCTTCAATCCTGCTGAAAAGTCTCTTCACGATCACAGCTGCTCTGATTCTCATTTGTACGACAGGAATGGATAAACTTGCCGCCGGTTTGCGTATGCTGAAGGTTCCACGGCTTTTTGTTTTGCAGCTGCTGCTGACATACAGGTATATTTCCGTCTTGATCGAAGAAGTATCCAGAAGCATAAGGGCATATAAGCTTCGAGCCCCCCAGCAAAAAGGCATTCACCCCAGTGTTTGGGGAACACTCGTTGGCCAGCTGCTCCTGCGGACGATTGACAGGGCCGAGAGAGTGTATCAGGCAATGTTTGTACGCGGTTTTACAGGGGAATACTATACAGGAGCCGACACATGGGTAACCTTAAGGGATGTCGCCTATTTCGGCGGCTGGCTGTCGTTTTTTATTTTAGCAAGAATGGTTAATATTCCATTAATGATTGGTCTATTAATATCAGGAGTGATAAGTTAAATGAGCCATCATAAGTTAGAGACCAAAACAATTAATTATGTTTATCCGGACGGCAACAAGGCGGTTAAGGATATCTCATTCACAATTCACCATGGGGAGTCGGTCGGTATTGTCGGTGCGAACGGTGCAGGAAAATCCACCCTACTCATGTTACTGATGGGTGTTCTTTTTCCGAGCAGCGGAGAGGTGTTGGTCGGCGATATTCACGTTACCAAAAAAACATTGCCGTTAATCCGCCAAAGACTCGGAATGGTTTTCCAGGACCCGGATGACCAACTTTTTATGTCGACGGTCTATGACGATGTGGCCTTTGGTCCCCGGAATTACCGTTATGATGAAAAGGAGGTGGAAAGCAGGGTTTTTCAAGCTTTGGAGATGGTCGGCATCTTACATCTGAAAGACCGTCCGCCTTTTAAACTGTCCGGCGGAGAAAAAAGAGCAGCAGCGATTGCATCTGTTCTTTCTATGCAGCCCGATGTCCTGATTATGGATGAACCGACTGCTTCGCTTGACCCAAGATCGCGCCGTAGAGTCATCAACTTGCTGAATTGTTTCGAACATACCAAAATCATTACGAGCCACGATCTCGATATGATCCTAGATATCAGCACGAGAGTCATCGTGATCAAGGACGGCGAAATTGCTGCCGACGGAGCGGCTGCCGAAATATTGGCAGACGAGGCACTGCTTGACCAATGCGGGCTTGAGGTGCCGATTTCGCTGCAAAAATGCCCGAAATGCGGTGCTGTTTTTTCATAATTTTGTAAACAAAAGTTCACAGAATTGTCATAAATAATGATTATAATAATAAATAATCTGTAACCCGATTATTTTGCATAAGCAAATTTAATTTAAAAGGTGGGGAATGACGTGGACTTTAACAACGATAACCATTATAAAGACAATAACGCTTATCACGACTATCCGTATAATGGGGAGCAGCCGCGGAGAAAGAAACCGGGGATCATGGTTATTGCAATTGTCGCGATCATCAGCGCCTTGCTTGGTGGGACGGCATCTCTCACTTTGGCCCCAATAATCTATCCTGAAATCATGAGTATCCAAAATCAGAGCGGCAGTTCGGCTAAGACAAATGCACTCGCCACAACCCCGGCGGTCGCGAATACTTCGACGAGTGCAGACAGCAGTGGCAGCACGTATCCGGTGGTAGAGATATCGAAAAAAGTAGGTCCGGCTGTCGTGGGGATTGCCAATTTTCAGAGCGGCGGCAATCTATTTGGCCGGTCAAGTGAACTTGCCGAAGTAGCCAGCGGGTCCGGCTTTATTATCGATGCGCAGAAAGGGCTTATTGTGACTAACAATCACGTTATCGAAGGTGCTGAGAAACTGGTCGTAAGTCTCGCTGATGGGCGTAATATCACAGGCAAACTCGTGGGAGGAGATGCGCGGACAGATCTGGCCGTTGTTCAAATATCAGCCGACAATCTGACTGCAGTCAGTCTTGGAGATTCCAGTACGCTTCAAGTCGGAGAACCTGTGGTTGCGATTGGGAATCCAGGTGGAGAAAATTTTGCCCGCTCTGTGACGACGGGTGTGATTTCAGCGACGAACCGTTTTCTGGAGCTGCAAGGAGAAGCAAGTTTTAATCTAATTCAGACCGATGCGGCGATCAACCCCGGAAATAGCGGAGGACCACTGGTAGATTATCATGGAAAGGTCGTTGGCATCAATGCAGCTAAAAACCAAGACACCGGCTATGAAGGAATGGGCTTTGCGATTCCGATTACGGACGCCTGGCCGACGATCCAACAGCTGATTAAGAAGGGCTATGCTGCCCATCCAGGCATTCTGGTCTCGATCGACGAACGGTATACTGTTGAATGGGCTTCCCAGCAGGGATGGCCTGCTGGCGCCTATATTTCAGCGGTTTCAACTGAAGGACCTGCCTATAAAGCTGGGATTCGTGCCGGAGATGTCATTACCAAGGTTAATGGCGTTGAAATCACCAGTTCGCTTGAAATGACCCATGAATTGTTTAAATTTGAGGTTGGAGATGCGGTCACCGTTACCTATTACCGTCAGGGGAACACAAAAGACGTTAAGGTTACACTGACAGAATTAAAATCCTGAGCAGCCGACCTTAGCGATCAGATAAGAAAAAACCTTGCACCGTTCTGAGATGCGAGGTTTTTTCTTATGTTGCTTATACGAAAGCAATTCCTTTGCAGGAGCTCGTTTCGATCAGCTATCAGGATCGGAATTCCTGCACCAGTTTTTCAAACGCAGGAATGGAATTCACGATGGTATCCATACTTACGCAGTAAGATATCCTGATATAACCGGGACAGCCAAATCCGTTTCCGGGGACAAGCAATAAATGATATTTAACGGCCCTTTTGACAAATTCAACATCGTCCTCGATCAGTGCTTTCGGGAAAAGGTAAAAGGCTCCCTGCGGTTTGACGCATTCAAAACCAAGTGCAGTCAAATGCTCATATAAATAATCTCTTTTCTTTTGATAATCCGCGGCATCTGTTTTGACATCAAGGGAATCACCGACAACTTTCTGGAACAATCCGGGAGCATTGACAAACCCAAGTGTTCGGTTACAAAAGCTCAAAGCGTTATTC
Source organism: Dehalobacter sp. MCB1 (assembly GCF_003590275.1). Lineage (NCBI taxonomy): Bacteria > Bacillati > Bacillota > Clostridia > Eubacteriales > Desulfitobacteriaceae > Dehalobacter > Dehalobacter sp. MCB1. The sequence continues at coordinate 244,453 of NZ_LXPC01000012.1, forward strand.
AGCACGTCAGCGTCTTTAATTTGGCTGCTCGTTGCAATATATCCGATTCTTTCTCCGGCAAGGCCGAGCGATTTACTGAAGGAATTAACAATGATGCTGTTTTCAAAAATGGACAGGATGTTCGGGATTTTCATCCCGTCATAGACAATCTGGTCATAGGGCTGATCAGAAATAATATAGATAACAGTTTTATATTCATCTTGTTTTTTTAGCAGGACTTCTTTGATTTGTTTCAGCTTCTCCTTGCTGTAGACAATGCCGGTGGGATTGTTTGGGGTATTAATAATAATCGCCTTTGTTTTAGGCGAAATCACTTTTTCCAGGGCATCCAAGTCTGGCTCGAGTGTCCGGCGGTCCGGCGGTACAATGATTGGTTTCCCACCATGGTTATCTGTATAGAACATATATTCAACAAAATAGGGGGCGAAGATAATAACCTCTTCACCAGGATTCAGAAGCGCTTTCAGTACAACATTCAGTCCGCCGGCAGCGCCGACCGTCATGATAATATTATCTTGGGTAAGTTCGATTTCACTGTCATGCTGAAGCGACCGGGCAATTTTTTCTCTGACTTCGGGATAGCCGGCATTGTTCATGTATTTATGAATCCCTTTATAATTCCCGGTGACATAGTTTTTTAGAGATTCTATGACCTCTTCCGGCGGCTCAGAAAAGGGGTTGCCCAAACTGAAGTCATAGACGTTTTCGCGTCCATAAATTTTAGTGAGTCTTTCCCCTTCCTCAAACATTGCTCTGATCCAGGAGGCATTCTTTAAATTATTGACTACTTTTTCCGAAAACACGCACATTTCTCCTTTAGGAACATCTCATATTATTACTGGTATTATTCTACCTCATTTGATCTTGACAAAAAAGTCTATTTGCTGAAGTCTGGCAAAATATCCGTATCGATGAAAAAACGTCAGGAATAAAAGAAAACAGGAATATAGAAGAAAATGTCGAATTTTACAGTTAATCAGACGAGAAAAAGATTTGAGGGATTAAAATGTTCTATGCCTATTTAAATGATCAGGCTGCAGTCATTATCATTTTATGTTTTTCTTTTCTGAATTTGGTATTTGTATTTACCATGAACAAGGAAAAGAGTTTTTCAGCTCTTTTTGGATTCAGTTTTATTGTGCCGTTTCTATTAGCACTGCTTAGTATAGCCTATCCTGACATGGTACTGCGTATTAAAGTGCTTCATCATACAAATTTTGCTTTTCTCTGCTTGTTGTTTATACTGATATTATCATGGCGGTGGAAGAATTACGCTGCATCTGCCGCTTTAAGCGTAATTTTTCCCTTTTTGGTACTTTTCATAGTCATGAAGGCCGACCACCTGCCGGTTATTCTGACGATAACGGAATTCTTAAGCGGTGCGGATGTTGTCCTGACAGCCGGGATTATTGTATTGATGCATCAATTTCTCGGCGAAAAGCAGATGTCATTGACCTGGGGAGTCATATTTATGGGTTCTGGACAGCTGCTCCAATATGAATTTCCTACCAATTCCTCTTTCCTGATTCCGTTCTGTCAGTTTGCCGCGTACCTACTGTTTTACTGTTATATCCAAAAAACATCAAAGGAGCCATATCGTTTAAAATTGGCGAACGCTGAAGAGAAGATTGTAGACATCAATAAGACCATCAACTACGAAGTAAAGAGAAAAATGCTGGAAATGGAATTGCACAATGAACACTTGCTCAATATGGTCCAGAGAGATCCGCTGGTCGATGCGTATAATAAAAAGGGGATCATGAATTATTTTGGAAACCTGATTGATGATCCCAAGATAGGCGAATTCACACTCATGCTCTTTGACATTGATAATTTTAAAAGCATCAATGATAACCGTGGACATGTTGTCGGGGACATGGTCCTCAAAAAGGTCGTAAGTATTGCCAAGGAAAATATCAGGGAATTTGACATACTTGGTCGTTATGGAGGAGATGAATTCCTGGTCATTTTGCCGAAAACCAAAATAACGGATGCCCTGATTGTCGCCGAACGGTTCAGAAAAAGAGTCAGTGAAGAGCCGGGTATTTCGGTTTCTATAGGACTAGCTGCTTATCCGGAGGATGGCACGACAGCCCATAATCTAATTGAGACCGCTGATGCTGGCCTGTATCACTCCAAAAGGGTCGGCAAGAACGCAATAAGCCATGCAGGTTCAATGATATGAACTTTCACAGAATATTAATTGATCGTTCACGAAACGTACACATTTATTCCTTAAAATATCATCCAGGGATCAATCTCTCCTGAAACAAATAGCATTATAGACTGTTGGGGGGAAACTAAAGGGGGTTAGGCAATGGCTCTAGGGAATATACTCATTGCAGACGATGAAGCTAGAATGAGGAAACTGGTTGCTGATTTTTTAAAAAAGGAAGGGTATACCGTCATTGAAGCGGAAGATGGGAAACAAGCCCTGAATATTATTCATTCCGGGCAGCATATCAGCCTGGCCATCCTGGATGTTATGATGCCCGAGACGGATGGATGGACAGTATGTAGGGAAATCCGAAAGAGCGGCCAGATTCCGGTCATCATGCTGACGGCAAGATCTGAGGAATCGGATGAGCTGTTCGGTTTTGATCTGGGTGCAGATGAATATATTACCAAACCTTTCAGTCCGCTGATCCTGGTCGCGCGGGTTCGGGCCCTTCTTCGCAGAACCAGTGATCCGAAGGCTAGGGTTAAAAACTTTGAGGGTCTGGAGATTGATAAAAACAGGCGAGTCGTATGTATTGACGGAGAACGGGTAGATTTAAGCCCGAAGGAATATGAACTGCTTTTATATCTAGTAGATAATGAAAGCCTGGCTGTATCAAGGGAACAGATCCTGAATTCAGTTTGGGATTACGATTATTATGGTGACGCCAGAACTGTGGACACCCATATCAAACGGTTAAGGTATAAATTAGGGATCAAAGGAGATTTTATTCAAACCGTCAGAGGACTGGGATACAGATTTGAGGTAATCAGAATTTGAGGTAATTCTAATGAAATCATCAATCAAATTAAAACTATTTACTGCCATAAGTTGTCTGACCTTATTGTATGTTTTGCTTTCGTGGTTTTTAAACGACCAGTTTCTTGCGAAGTATTACTACTTGAACAAGGAAAGCACCTTGAAGGAGTACTACCATGAGATCAATGAAATCTATGATGGCGAGCCGTTCAATATTTTACTCAATCTGGAGAAAATTGAGAGGACCGAGGGCCTGAACATTACGATTCTTGATTCATCCATGTATATCAAATATATTTCTTCATTAAAAGAAGAAGAATTTTTTCATGAGCCGTTCAAAAAGCCTGGAGGCTCGGATTATGCGTTCATTCCTGATATTTCGATCCTTAAAGATGCCCAGAATTCAACGCAGCCTGTGATTGTTAAATCCACCGACCGCAGATTGAATTCCGATTTTATTAATCTGGTTGGACAGTTAAATAATGGAGACTATCTGTACCTGAACACTCCGGTGGTCGCGATCGAGGAAAGTGCGGCAATTGCCAATAAGTTTTCTCTTATTACGGGTTTGTTTATTATGGTTATCGGAGTTTTGATCGTATTTTTCTTCACAGACAGATTTACCAAACCGATTCTTCGTCTGAATGAGATTGCTCAATCTATGGTCAAACTGGATTTTGGCAAAAAATACCCGGTGCAGACCTACGATGAAATTGGTGAACTTGGGTCAAGCATTAACTCGCTTTCCACCCAATTGGAGAAATCGATCAATGAGCTTCGGCAGGCCAACGAAAAGCTCATGGAGGATATCGAAAGAGAAAGAAAAATAGACGACATGAGGAAAGAGTTTATTTCCAATGTTTCACATGAGCTAAAGACGCCGATTGCATTGATTCAGGGCTATGCCGAGGGGCTTAAGGTCAATGTCAATGAAAGTGAAGAGGATAAAGACTTCTATTGTAATGTGATCATTGATGAAAGCGCTAAGATGAATAAGCTTGTCAAACAGCTTCTGGAGTTATCGCAGATCGATGCGGGCTACACCCGACTGGAAAAAACTGATTTTGACTTAAACGAACTGGTTGAATTTGTCCTCAGAAAGAACATGCTGCTGATCAAAGAGAAAAATATTCAACTGACCAAAGAAATTCAGAATAAATTTATGGTTAATGCCGATATCGACAGGATTGAGCAAATCATTGTGAACTATCTGGTCAATGCGATCAATCATGCAGACCAGCGCAAAGAAATTAAAGTCAAGTTCGAAAAAACAGGACAAAAAGCCAGAGTAAGTGTTTTCAACTCCGGCACTCCCATTCCTGAAGAAGCTTCGGATAAGATTTGGACCAGTTTTTATAAGGTGGACAAAGCAAGAACTCGTTCTTATGGCGGCACAGGTCTCGGCCTGTCGATCGTCCGGGCTATTCAGGAACAGCATGGTAATGCGTATGGGGTTCAAAACGTGGAAAATGGCGTCGAGTTTTGGTTTGAGGTAGATTTAGCGGAATAACAAGAAAAGAGGAATTTGTGAGTGAAAAAGAAGTTATTGGTTGTGGGACTTGTTACCTTACTGATTGTGTTAACAGGGTGTTCGGCAAGTGCTTCTTCGACGGCAACGGACGACACGTCAACAGCGCAGATGGAAAGTACACAGACCGAGGGAGTTCGGCCAACCCGGCAGATGGATTTACTCGGAAAAGTGATCAGTGTGGGTGAAAAACAGCTGGTCGTCGCAGAACTGCAATCTTTGGATTCTTCACAAAGCAGACAGAAAGCAGCTCCGGGACAAGGAAATACGAGTGCAGAAGCTTCGTCAGCACGGGAAATGAATGATAAGGTGACCGGCATGAACTATACGATTGTCATTGCTGAAGATACGCCGATTTTCAGTAGAATGGCAGGTGCAGATGACGCTCAGGAAACCAGTATTAATCTGAGTGATTTAAAAGCAGGCGATACCCTGAGAATATGGGTGAATGGACTGAATACTTCAGAAAAATCCAATGCAGTATACGTGGAATTAGCGTCGCAGTAAACGACTTAAGTCAGAAGTTTCAAGAGAGAAAGTAGGATGAAGTATGAAAAAAATTGCTTTGGTCACTGATAGCACTGCGGATTTACCGGATGAACTATCAAAAAAGTGTCTGGCCCATGTTATTCCTCTTAAAATTCTATTTGGGAAAAAAAGTTTTGTGGATGGAGAGATTAGCCCCAAAGAATTTTATCGGTGTCTAGAACAGGAAGAAGAGCTTCCGAAAACCTCTCAGCCTTCCCCGGAACAGTTTGTTTCCTTATACTCGATGCTTCTTGAAGAATATCAGGAGGTGATTTCCATTCATATTTCTTCCGGCTTAAGCGGTACGTTGAACGCGGCCCATCTGGCTAAAGAAAAAATTAAAGGTGCCGTTCATCTTGTGGATTCTAAGACCATAAGCCTCGGTCTGGGATTGATGGTAATGGAGGCATCCCAAGCTATCAAAGAGGGTTTGGGATCCGTTCAAGTTCTGGATAAGCTTCAACAGGCCAGAAATAGCATTGAAACGCTTTTTACCCTAAATACGCTGGAATATCTTCAAAAAGGCGGAAGAATTGGCAGGGTATCAGGGTTTATGGGGACACTGCTGAATATCAAACCGGTAATCCGGGTAGGCAATGACGGAATTTACCAAAATTTTTGCAAAGTCCGGAGTCAAGAGAAGGCCTTAAAAAGCATCGTCAAGGCATTTCAGGACTTTGCTGGGAAAAGGACAAATATCAAATTTGCCGTTGCGCATGGATCAGCTCCCCAGGCAGGACTATATTTGAAAGAAGAACTGGAGAATGCTTTTCAAAAACCGGCGGAGATGTTTGCGCAGGTTGGAGCCGTAATAGGTGCCCATACAGGACCGGGGACAGTCGGAGCGGCTATTCAGCTGGAGTAGCCGGTGATAATACGACATTTGTCTAGTGAATTTTGAAGTGCGTCTTAAACTTTTTCTTGGGCTGTTGCAGCCTCGCACAAAATACATCGCTCACACGTTATCGCAGCTATAAACAGGAAGCCACGCTAACATTTCAAAACCTCTGGGCTTAATGTAAGTCGTCGCTCCTTGCCATCCATGGCACCACGACATTAGGCCATCCGTGGCCATGAACCGTTGAAATGTTTTAACGCTTAGGCTTCCTGTTTACTTAACGCTGCTACCACTAAAGTTTGCTTACGTATTTTGTGCAAGTCTGCAATATTTGAAGGAATTAGCATAAATAATTAGCATGGGGAGGGGGCGTAACGAAATAAAATCTTTATTTCGGTTGCGCCCCCTCTCACTTTATACGATGAAATTTTTACCGGCTGATTGCCACCACAGAGCCGCATATACATAATATTTTCGCGGGCCGCTTTCGCGATCCTGCTTGTTTATATGCTTTGGCTACTCCATCATTTCGCCCATCCGCGAGACATCATAGCCGCCCAATCCCTTGACTTCCTTGCGGTAGGCCTCAGAACGGATAATGGCCAGCAGGGTCTGGAAGTGCGGTTTATTCAGGTCTTCCTGGCGTATCACGAGGTCATATCTTTCCGTCTGCAACGGAATAAAGTCAAGCCCTGACGCCTGCATAGCTGCTTTTTCAATACCCAGCCCTACATCGGCTTCCCCCCGCGCAACTTTGCTGGCCACGGCCATATGGCTCATTTCTTCATCGTAGTAGCCATTGATTAAGTGATGTGGGAGACTCTCAAAGCGCAATTTTTCATCAAGCAAGACTCGGGCTCCTGACCCACGTTCGCGGTTAATAAACCGGACGTCCGGTCTGGTCAGGTCTTTCCAGGATATAATATCTTTAGGATTGCCGCGGGAAACATAAAAGCCTTCCTGGCGATAGACCAGATTAATCACGATTGTCTGGTGTCCGGGCATAAGTCTTCGGATATAAGGAAGATTATAATCATCAGCATCACTGTCCCAGAGATGGACAGTAGCAATGTTGGCTTCACCCCTGTAGAGTGCCAGCAGACCATCAATGCTGCCGATACAGCTTCTTAAGAATTTGATATTCGGGTATTGTTTCAAAAGGTGACGGGTCAGAATATCCAGTATGATATCTTGGCCGCAAATAACGACCGTATCCGATATAGAGACATCAGGAAAACGGACGGATTCTGAAGGACGCTCTAAGACTGGATATGGATAAGTATAAGCGTCAGTCGTCATTGAGGCACCTTTGCTTTTCTGAATATAGGCTTCGATATCCATGTCCTCTACTCTTACCTTACGTCCAACCCGGTATGCAGCAAGATCCCCGCGTTTGATCAATTCATAGACGGTATACTTGGATATTTTAAGTTTCTGGGCTACTTCTTCAGGGGTATAAGAAGTGCTTTCGAGCAATGCCAGTCACCTCAATTTTAAAATAATATTGTTTCATTATATCACAGGACAAAACAGTACTCAAAATAAAAGAACAAAACAATACTAAACACGGAAGAGTCTGCCTATTATACAAACTCGGCGCATTTTAACGTAATATAACAATAGCATAAGACAGGGAACAATGGAATGTTAGGTTATGTAAAAACGTTTATATTAGTCTACGTTGGATTAAGATTGGTATTGAAGCGCCAAAATATATACTGTATAATAATTTATGTTAGCTAGAGCTGGTTTGTATTTGTTCATGTTAAGGGAAGACCTAGAAATTGATCATATCATTTGTTTTTAGGAGGAAAATTCATGAAGAAAATGGGTGGAATTCTGGTTATGCTTTTGGTTGCGTGTTTGGTACTTGTCGGCTGTAGCAGCTCGGGCAGTTCAGCAAATCGTACTGAACAAAAAGAAACTGTTTCGGTTGAGAAAAAAGAGATTCTTGCATCAGCAGCGGCCAGTTTAAAAGATGTCATGACAGAAATAGAAACACAATATGAAACAAGAAACGCAGGGATTAATCTGACAATTAACTATGGCGCATCCGGTTCTTTACAGCAGCAGATTGAGCAGGGCGCACCGACGGATGTATTTATTTCAGCAGGAAAAAAACAAATGGACGCATTGGAAAAAGGGAATCTTTTAGCGGAAGGGACCCGGATGAACCTGCTTGGAAATGATCTTGTACTGATCACAGGAAAAGATAACAAAAGTATCACCAGTTTCCAAGATCTTGCCAAAGCCGATAAAATCAGTATCGGTACCCCGGAAAGTGTGCCGGCAGGGAAATACGCCCAGGAATCCTTAACCAGAATGAAATTATGGAACACGCTGCAAGCTCAAGATAAATTCGTGATGGCTAAAGATGTCACCCAAGTACTGACATACGTGGAAAGCGGAAATGTTGATGCAGGTATTGTCTATCAGTCTGATGCTCAGGGATCCGATAAAGTAAAAGTTATTGCAGTTGCACCGGCTGACAGCCATAGCGCCATTGTTTATCCTGCGGCTGCAATTGCCGGTACCAAGAATCTGACGGAAGCGAAGAATTTCTTAAATTACTTAAGCAGTGACGATGCTCAACAGATTTTTGTGAAATACGGTTTCAAAATAATGAAATAAAAAAGAATCATCAATATTCAATGGAAGCTGACAGCATGATAAATATTTAGTTGTTTTTTAGTTGTTTTATATCGAAATAATAGGTATGATAATACTTGCCCGAAATAAAGAATAAATATGCGAAAATTAGGGGATTATGGAAAACAGATTTATAGCAGCAAAGGAGCGTACGTTAACGCAGTATTGCTTAAAATCTGCTGTCATGTATTTCATATTTGGTTTAATTGGGTAATGTGATTAAGATATTTGTTTGGTACGGATCAGGAGAGACGCTCATGGGCTTTGACTACACACCGATTATCTTATCTCTAAAGGTTGCAATAGCAGCAGTTATCATTGTTGTTTTGTTGGGGATCCCTCTAGCCGGCCATATGGCCAGACGAAATTTTCCGGGGAAGGATCTGGTAGAGGCTTTTGTCACTCTGCCGCTGGTTCTTCCTCCTTCGGTTGTTGGCTTTATTCTTCTTTGGCTGTTCGGTAAGAATGGGCCTTTAGGTCAATTTCTGGCTGGTGTTTTTCATGTCAGCGTCGTATTCAATCTGGCCGGAGCAGTCATTGCTGCGGCTGTAGTGTCATTCCCTATGATGTATCAATCGACGAAAGCTGCAATGGAGGGAGTCGACAAAACGCTGGAGAATGCTGCCCGCACCTTGGGCGCAGGTGAGCTGCGCGTTTTTCTTACCATCACAATCCCGCTTTCCTGGCCGGGTATTGTCTCGGGGTTCATCCTATCCTTTGCGCGTTCGCTGGGGGAATTCGGAGCCACACTAATGATCGCAGGCAATATTCCCGGAAAAACGCAAACCATGCCGATTGCGATTTATATGGCCAATGAAGGCGGGGATACTGTCACGGCGATGATTCTGGTTACGATCATGACGGTGTTCAGTTTCTTGGTAATCTTTTGGCTGAACCGTTGGTCAAAAAGGCAGCAAAAAGGATTGATTCAGGAAGAGGGGAGTGAGTAAGTAAGATGCTAAAGGCAAAATTTAATTTAACGCTTCGCCATTTTGAGCTTGAGGCCGAATTAGAAGCTGAAAATGAAATACTTGTCCTTGTTGGGCCCTCAGGCTCGGGAAAAACAACGATCTTAAAATGCCTGGCCGGACTGAAAGCTCCTTCCCAGGGGATCATTCAAATCAACGATCGTATTGTCTACTTCTCGGAGAATAAAATTAATTGCCCTTCAAAAGAGAGAAGGGTGGGATACGTATTCCAGGAGTATGCCTTGTTTCCTCATATGTCGGTCAGAAAGAATATCTTGTACGGGGTAAGCAAGGAAAAGCGTCATGCCAAACCGCAGGCTGCTGAGGATATGATGGAGATGCTTGGTATCCTTCACCTCCAGAACCGTTATCCGCAGCATATTTCGGGAGGAGAAAAGCAACGGGTCGCTTTGGCCAGGGCATTAATGACCGAACCTGAGATCATGCTGCTTGATGAGCCATTATCGGCGCTTGATCAGGAAACAAGAAGCGGGCTGCAGCAGGAACTAAAGAAAATCCAGAAGCAGTGGAAAATTCCTTTTGTTTTGGTTACCCATGATCTTGCTGAAGCGGAATTGCTGGGGGATCAGATTATCCGCATAGATAAGGGGAAAACGTTTCCCATAGAAGAATATGATGCAAAGCTTTGGAGACATCAATCGCAAAATCCTTCCCGCTAAAAACGGAAAGGATTTTTTAAATGCTGCCAAAATGTTTATAAGTTGTAGACCATCCTATGGGTGTATGCGTTTAGAATTTGCGTTTCGGAAACCTTGAAGGATATTTGCTGTTATCACGGTTTCGGTGGAATCCTTGCTGCTGGTCAAACCTGCGGGGCTGCCTACTACGCAAAGGCGCTTCCTCGGTCAGCACGATCGGAGCAGTACTTGGCTCCTTCGTCAGCAGCTTCAGCGCAGCGGATAACAAAGTGATGGAATCGTTGTCCTCCAACAATTCTTCCGCCATTTCCTTGTAGCGTAAAATATCTTCGTCCTCGGCCGCTTTAAGAATTTTATCCATGGTCAGGCGCTGCTGACCGACCAGTACGTCATTAAAGGTTGGCAAGGGCTTGCGCGTAATTCTTCTTTTGGCGACCTGCTCAATCAGCCTTAAATGGCCGATCTCTCTCGGAGTAACAAATGTAATCGCCTGTCCGCCTTTGCCGGCCCTGCCGGTACGTCCGATTCTGTGGACATAGCTCTCGGGATCCTGGGGAACGTCAAAATTATAGACGTGCGTCACACCGCTGATATCAAGACCTCTGGCTGCAACGTCCGTAGCTACAAGAATTTCCGTAAAGCCTTCTTTAAAATGCCTCATAACCATATCGCGTCTGGACTGGGTCAGGTCGCCGTGGATTCCCTCTGCGGAATATCCTCTTTTGCTTAAAGCCTCAAACAGCTCATCGACCCGCCGCTTTGTCCGGCCAAAGACAATGGCCAGATCAGGAGACTGAATATCCAGTAAGCGGCAAAGTACATCGAACTTTTGTTTTTCCTGGACTTCCACGTAATACTGCTCGATTTGAGGGACAACGATTTCTTTCGTTTTCATACTGATAAATTCCGGGCTCTGCATAAAGCGCTGGGCTAGATCCAGAATGGATTTTGGCATCGTTGCCGAGAACAGCAGCGTTTGCCTTTGTTCGGGAACTTCCTTCAGAATGTTTTCAATATCTTCCACGAAACCCATACTGAGCATTTCGTCTGCTTCATCAAGCACAACCGTTTCAACCTGCTGCAGACGGATGGTTCTTCTTCTCATATGGTCCATCAGCCGTCCGGGAGTCCCCACAATAATCTGCGGCCGATTTCGTAGGGACCGGATCTGCCGATCAATATCCTGTCCGCCGTAAATTGGCAGGGCCCGGACACCTTTAAACTGACCAATACGGTTCAATTCTTCAGCTACCTGGATAGCCAGTTCCCGAGTTGGTGTGACCACAAGGGCTTTGATACTTTCTCTGTCAGGATTCATACGCTCAATCATCGGAATTCCGAAAGCGGCTGTCTTGCCTGTTCCGGTCTGGGCCTGCCCGATAATATCCTTGCCTTCCAGGGCAAGCGGGATCGTTCTCTCCTGAATCGGGGTGGTCTCTTCAAAGCCCATTTCAGAAATAGCTTTGGTCAGTACATTACTGAGGCCTATTTCAAAGAAATTTGACATGTTCAATGATTCTCCTTTTTTATTGAGTTTACCTATTTTATTATGACAAAAACTGCTTCATATCATTTATTCATTTTAATAAATGTTAATGAATAAATGCAAAAAGCAATCGTTATAATATCTAATCAGACCTATCTAAACATTTTAGCACATAACTGGAAAACAGGGAAGCTAAACACAACTGTTGAAATAAATAGGAAACAGAATTACATAAAAATAGAAGCATAAAAGAATAGAGACACTGCTTTCTTTCATTGCTCCTATGTTTAATACGTTCGGGAATTTGCTTTATTGAAGATCCACGCGTGCTGCGAATACCTTTTGGCCCTCCACAAACTTCAGGATGGCAGCACTTTTCTCAGGATTATGGGTTACGGGATCCACGGTGATTGTGCCGGTGATTCCTCGAAAATCTGTCAGGTTCTCGAGGGCTTCTCTGATCTTTTCCGTATCCATACTGTCCGCCTGCTCAATGGCGGTGATAATCATGTTCGCAGCGTCGTAACCAAGTGCGGCAAACATATCAGCATCCTGACCGTATTCCTTTTTGTAAGCAGCTGCAAAGTCTGCTAGGGCCGGATCATCCAAAGCAACCTGGTCCACATAATAAGCATTGCTCAATGCGGCTTTGCCGGCAATATCGGTAATTGGCCCTGTTCCCCAGCCATCACCACCAAGGAAGACTGTGTCAAACTCCATTTCACGGGCCTGCTTGATAATCACCCCGGCTTGATTGGCCCATCCGGGGATAAAGATCACATCAGGATTTTGAGTTTTGATTTCTGCAAGCATGACCCGAAAATCTGTATCCTGGCCGGAAGTGTATTCTTCGGAAGCGATAATTTGTTTGCCCGCTTTTTCAAAAGTATCCTGAAAGCCTGCTGCCAGACTTTTGGCAAAGGTGCCGTTCTGATCGATTATCAGCGCAGCTTTGGACGCATTCAGTGTGTTCAGCGCATAGGAAGCAGCAATTTTTCCCTGAAAAGCGTTGATAAAACAGCTCCGGAACACCCATTTGTTCAGCCCGGCATCGCCGACGGTAATGCTTTCGTCTGTACTGGTCGGCGTAATCAGCAGCACATTGTTGGCGGACACGACAGGGATTGCTGCAAGCGTATCCGCATTCGTCATCGGACCGATGATCGCAATGACTTTATCCTGCGTAACCAGTTTGGTGGTCGCTGCGGTTGATTCGGCAGCATTGGACTGATTGTCCGTACTGATGTATTCAATTTGGCGTTTAAGTACGCCGCCTTTTTCATTTGCTTCTTTAATGGCAAGCTTAGCTCCGTTTTCGCCGTTGATTCCAAACGCGGCTATTTCTCCGGTTAACTCAAAATTACCGCCAATTTTTATAGTCGCAGTTTGTTGAGCACTGCACCCGGATACAAGCATCAGACATAGTCCTGTAATCAAGGTGGCAGAACAAATTTGTTTAAATTTCATATTTTTTGATCCTCCTACGTTTCCAACCATTTTAATCGTATAGTTTATCGAAGAAAGTGTCAATAAGAGAATCATTTTAACAACGAAGTTTGCTTTTTACAATGTTTCTCTGCGTACAAGCAAAATAAAAAGAGACTTTAACCGAAGTAAAAGTCTCGCTAACAACCAAGTTGCCTCAGGACCGGGACATCATCTGCCGTAATGACGGTCTTGAAGCCGTTTCAGATAAGCTTGGGCTTCATTTTCTGTCGAGAATACTTCAACCCGGTCGTCCCCAATTTCAGCATCATCCCAGGTAAGAAATCTATCCTGCGAGAGTTTGGTGATATTCCAGCAAGTATCAGTATCGTTGTCCTTAAAGACAGTCGTTGTACTTGCAAGCATATGGCCATAATCCTCGAAGCCAAATGTCCTTGCAAAGGTGTCCTTCGTCATCACAACACTCCTCAGGTATCGTTTAAATCAACAACTTTATTCGCTAAATTTTTTTAAAACCTCATAATCTTTTATTTTAACCGTTGTACTGTGGAAATCAATCATCCCTTCGTCTCTCATTTTACAGAGCTCACGGGAAAGGGAAGGGCGGGATACGTTGATGAAATCGGCCAAATCATTCCGGTTGAGGTTTAACTGTAGTGTATGATGGCCTGTCTTCTTGTGCTCATCGAGTAAGTAGGTGCTGATCTTGCCCCGAAGACTCTTGATTGAAAGGTACTCTACCTGTTTATTGAGCATTAATGCCCTGTTTGATACGACCTTCAGCATATTCATGATCAATTTCTTATGGCTGATACATACTTTCTCACAGCAGCCAACAATTTTGTCTTGAGGAAAAAACATCACTGTACAGTTCGATTGGGCGATGACTGTGACGGGCCAGGATTTTGTACCGGAATAGGCGGTCATTTCTCCGAACATTTCTCCGGGTCCAAGAACACTGATTAAAACTCTGTTCCCAGAAGCTGTTTCTTTTGTGGAGGAAACATTCCCGTTTAAAACTACACCGATTTGGGAGAGCGTTTCACCAGCTAAGGTTAGGCATTCATTCTTTTTATAATCATGGATCTTTATATCCATGCAATGAAGAATACCTAGAATTTCGCTGGGCTCGATCCCGTCAAACAGCGCACAGCTGCTCAATGGCTTCAGCCATTTTTCATACATGCCCCACACACCTCTGAATCAATATCCTGTATCGTCTTTCATTTTGTCAGGATTTCTATGGATATTTTAATACAAGGATTATAACCTTTTTGACGGTGTATTTCCAGTGTTTTACCGACTAGTTATTCCAGATATTCCCCTCGTGGAGTCCGGATAACACGTTGGATTTTTTCCTCGTACCCACTGACCGCATTGATGTAGATTATAAATTCCTCCCCGCCTTTTTTTACCCGGAATTCATAACAGAAAGCTTCGGGCCAACCGGGCAGGGATATGACGGTCAGCCTGTACTCCTGGATGGAGACGTCAGAGCGGAGACGGGATTTGGCCTGATCGACCGTGATTTCCGGCAGAAGCGTGCGTTTGTGGTGAAACAGCCAGTAAGATGTTGCATCATAACCTGTGATTCTGCCATTATCCTTGGCAACAATCAACCGGATTTTATCAGGATAGACGCGAATGCCTTGTTCTTCAAAAACTGCGTCCAGCTGTATCATTCCACCAAAATCATTGACCGAAGTTTGAACAAGATTCTTCCATCCAAGATTTTGTAAGGTTTTCAAGGCCCGAGATGCTGTATTGTCTGCATCAAATCGCTGCAAACCAAGCGCTCTTTCATCCCGAAAATACGTAATTACCCCGCCTTTTTTGGCTACGTCGACCGTGGTGCTGTCAAATTTGAAAACATAAACGCTGAGAGTACCATTGGAGATGCCGGAAGACTGTGGATCAACGTTCGTGTAGCCAAGGGTCTGCAAAAAATCAGTGGCTGCAGCTTTTGCTTCTTCCTCTGTTACGGTCTTTTCAGGAAGGCCAAGCGGTTCCGACACAAAATGCGTATCGGCCTGACCCTCATAGGAATAGGGGGGATATTTCTGCAGGCCGGCATCGAGCTGCTCAAGCCCAGAGCTGACTGAGTCAGGGACTGTGGCAGTGCCTTCTTCTCCAATGGCTGAGGCAGGGGCAGTATTAGAAAGATTGGTTGCAGTACTCCGCTTATTTTTACTCATCCAGGAAATATTTCCTGTACTAAGACTGACATTAAGTTCTTGAACGGTCCGGTTAACGGAAATAAGTCTTTCCTGCATATTGGTCAGTGTTTTTTCCTGAGAAGCATCCATCTGCTCGCCTTTGGCGATTTGCTGCGTCATCAGATGGGTATATTCGCCGATTTGATTCAGAAACTGATCGACATAATTTAACCCGTAATCATCTGACGGCAGCAGAGAGAGATCCTTCACAGCCGTTTTACTCTGCTGCCAGGATTGACTTAAATACAATACCTGCTGGGTCGGGGTCCCTGCAGCCCTGCTTTTGGCCAGAGCAGTTTCCAAACCATCAAGATGGGTCACCAGGTCGGCAAAAGATCTTTGATATTGGTTTTCAGCAGCGAGGTCTAAATTTTCAGCTCTTTGGAATTGATTTCCCCCCCAGATCAGAGAGAGCGCGAGTCCTGCGGCTAAAGCCCACGGCCAAAATCTTTTCTTCATATTTTCCTCCTAACGACAAAAGATATGTTTGCCAATTTGAATAATTTGAGGTCGTGACCAGATATAATTGTTGCTTGTTTTGGCAGGGTTAAAAAAGAACAATGCTCCGTAGGCAGGGTCTGTCCCGTGTAACGCTTCATATACTGCGTTATAGGCCGAAGGAATAGGTTCATTCCAAATGGATCCGTCTGCCACTGGAGAAAAAGCACCAGGTTGATAAATAACATCCGGAATCGTATTTGGAAATGAGGAACTTTGGACACGGTTTAACACAACGGAGGCAACAGCAATTTGCCCGCGATAGGGTTCTCCTTTGGCTTCAGCGCTGACCAGACGGGCTAAAAGATTAATATCCGAATTCTTATATCCAATCGCTGTGCCACCGACTGTCACACTTTCCCCGGTTAAGCGTTTGAGCTCGCGTATGGTTCTGACTCCGGCTATACCATCTGCGCTCAGTCCGTGTTCTTTCTGAAACAAACGAACCCTGGCTTCAGTTTGACGTCCATAGATTCCGTCAATCGAACCGACCACATATCCTAGCATGGACAGCCTTTTTTGGAGTTCTGCTACCTCCGGCCCGCGGGATCCGCGCGAAAGATTGCGGTCTCCCAAGGCAGCATTGCTTAAGGAGGATGCACACAGCATGAGGGCCATCATTACAATAAGAATTCTTTTATACGTTGGATGGGGAGATAATGACATACAATCACCTCATGATTCTTTTTTCCATAGTCTGGCTTAAGATGCCCGATATTATCCGCTTTCCCATATTTTAATGTCATATGTTATAATACAATCGTACAACTATATTTTTATTGGATACCTGTGAGGGAGTATGGGCATGGATATCAAGCCGATTAAGAGCAGGAGAACTACAGAGATTATTCTTGAGCAGATCAAAAATTTTATGATTCAGGGTCAGCTGAATCCGGGTGATAAGCTTCCGACGGAAAGTATCCTTGCCGAAAAGTTTGAAGTAAGCAGAACTTCAGTCAGGGAGGCATTATCGGCACTTAGCCTGACAGGGATTCTCGACATTCGGCAGGGAGAAGGAATTTTTGTCAAACGTTCTCCATCCAATGCAGTGATTGAACCTCTAAGTTTTATCTTTCTGCTGGAAAATGATTTTGAAAAAATTTTAGATGTCTGCATTGCTCTGGAGACCCAAGCCGTTGACCTCGTTGCCCGAAACAGGGATAACAATGATATTGCCTTCTTGCGGGAGATGTTTGAAAAGATGAAACAGGATTTGCCTGAGGGTAAAAATGTTCAGAAGGATGATGTCTCTTTTCATCTTGCTTTAGCTGGGATGTGCAAAAATCCGCTTCTGGAACGAATGATTAATACCGTTCTGGATATATCTGATCAGGTTTTGCGATCGACGTATCAGCAGTGGGTGCGGACCTATTATTTTGAAAACAGACAGATGCTTTATCAGGAACATATAGAGATTTTTCAGGCTGTTGAGAATAAGGATAATGAATTGGCTAACCGATTGATGAATGCCCATCTTTCCAAAACTCAACAGGAACTGAAAAGGTTTGAAAGGATTAGGGATATCCTGGAATATTAAATATGCCCCCGGTATAACCGCGAAAATTCAATAAATATTTTAACTGCAAGCCCCTTGTTTTCAAGGAAACCTCCGGTTATAATGAAAAAAATTGACAAAGGAGGCGCTTTGAATGCAAAAGTACGAATGTACGGTATGCGGTTATGTTTATGATCCGGCTGAAGGAGATCCGGATGCGGGGATTGCTCCCGGTACAGCTTTTGAAGATCTGCCCGATAATTGGGTTTGTCCTTTGTGCGGGGCGGCCAAAGACGAATTCGAAGCTGCTGCTGAATAGAAGAATTGCAATTACTTTTTTTACTTTGATTTTAAATAAGGTCTGATCAGAGAGGATGTTATTTGGCATCCTCTTTTCATTTGAAAGCCCATGACAGAATTGGAAAAAAACTGATATAATAGCATCAGGTATAATAGTCTTGTCTAATTGGGCTAATTTATTTTTCCTTTCCGGAGTGCGGAGGTGAAAGATGGATGATAAGTATACTTGTCGTTGATGATGATCACAATATCTGCCAGCTGTTGGAACTTTATCTCTTGAATGAAGGATACCAGCTTCATATGGTTCATGATGGAAGTAGTGCGCTCGATGTCCTGCGAACAGAAAAAACAGATTTAGTGATTCTCGATATCATGCTGCCGGTCATTAACGGATGGGAAGTCTGTAAAATGATCAGACAGCTCAGCTCTGTTCCGATCATTATGCTGACTGCCTGTGATTTGATGGAAGATAAGATTCAAGGGTTCGAACTCGGCGTCGATGATTATATTGTGAAACCTTTTGAACCGAGAGAACTGGTGGCTAGGGTCAAAGCCAGACTAAAAAACGTTCAAGGAAATGAAACGAAGGATAGAGCAGATCAACAAGCCGAAACCAATGTTCTGAATATCGGAAATATCCAGGTGGATATGAACCGTTACGAGGCCAGACTGGAAGGCGAAAAAATAGAACTGAAGCCGAAAGAGATCCAGCTGCTGTATTTCCTTCTCAAGAACAGAAATATAGTTTTTACTAGAGACCAGCTGCTGGAAAAAGTCTGGGGCTATTCATATGAAGGAGATACCCGGACTGTTGATGTTCACATCAATAAACTCAGAGAAAAACTGGAGGGTATTTGTCCTAATTGCCGGATCAGTACCGTCTGGGGAGTAGGATACAAACTGGAGATTGATGGTTAAGAAAACAATTTTCTCAAAACTGTTTTTTACCTATCTGATCTTGATTATTGCGGTGATGGCTATCATTGCCGTTCTTCTCTCTTATGCGTTTAATAACTATGTATTCGGGGAAAAGCAGCAAGAAATGCATGCTGCGGCAGACGAAACGGTTCTGCTGCTCGGGAAGTATGAGCAGGCTGAGATAACCTATTCGGAACTAAATGATTCACTCGATATTCTGGGTTCGATGACGGGTTCGCGGATTTATGTAATCCGGCTGAATCAGGAGGTTCTTGCGAATAAGAATCTGGTACTGGATAAGAAACTGCTAGATGCATACCTGTTTGAAGATTTAAAAAGTATCCTGCAGGGCAAGGAGATTTCCAGGAAAAAGCAATACTCGGACAGGTTTGCCGCAGATGTAGCCTTTCTAGGGGTCCCCTACGGCCAGGGTAGCATGATTGAAGGAGCTGTTCTGTTTTTTGCTCCGCTTGACGAAATTTATGCTTATATTCAAAAGATCAATATGATCATATGGTGTTCTGCGCTGGCAGCAATTTTCTTAAGCGGTATCATGATTTATCTGACAGCTCTTAAAATCACAAGGCCGTTGAAGATCATGGAAGAGGGAGCTATACAGCTGGCTGCCGGTGAGCAGATCAATGATTTGGCAGTTCATTCAGGTGATGAGCTGGAAAAGATGGCAAAAGCCTTCAATAATATGAAAAACCAAATCAGTACGGCCGAAAATATGCGGCGTGATTTTATGGCAAGTGTGTCCCACGATCTGAGAACTCCGCTGACATCGATCAACGGTTTTGTCCAGGGAATGCTGGATGGATTGGTGAAACCTCAGGATTATCCAAAGTATTTGAATATCATTAAAACGGAAACAAACCGTTTGATGGGGCTAACAGGTGAAATCCTGGAATCAGCGAAAATTCAGACAGGGGAGATTACGCTTGCCAGGAAGTATTTCCTGGTTCGGAATACCCTGGAGGAGATTCTGGAAAACACAGGGATGAGAAAAAATCCTAAAAACATAGAGCTGATGATGGATTGTCCGGACGGACTGGAAATCTATGCGGATCAGCAGCGTTTTAAACAGATCATGATCAATATCCTGGATAATGCGCTAAAATATACCGGAAAGAACGGAAAAATCAAACTGACTGCAACACCGGAAGACTGCGGGATTAAATTGAGTGTTCAGGACAACGGGCAGGGAATTGCACTACAAGATCTGCCATTTATTTTTGAGAGATTCTACCGGGCAGATAGATCTCGGCAGGAGGTGGAAGGCGGAACCGGTCTTGGTCTTAACATCACCAAGATGCTGGTTGAGAAGCATGGCGGTAGAATTAGCGCTTCCAGCACCGATGGGCAGGGAACGGAGATTGTGATTTTCTTCCCTGGCTAGTACATAGAATTTTAAAAAGTACGGTCATAATTTTACGTATTATTTACAACTTATCTGTTTTGCTTTGATATTTTTTCTGTAAAATAAGGCTGTAGACCGATGGTCTGCCTGCCTGAAGTACCAGGAGGGTAGGGATGAAAGGTAGAGTGTTCTTAACAACATTCCTAATTCTTTTCCTTGTTATCATGCTGAGCAGCTGCTCGGGCCAAACGGATCAGTCGAAGAATTTTGAAGCGCCGCGAAACGGTGTTCAGACTGAAGGGCAGCAACCCGCGAACGAAGACGATCAGGTGCAAAGTGATGGAGTAGAAATTGATGAAGCAGGAACCGATGGAGCGGAAATAGACGGTACAGAAAATAAGGAATCTGATAATCAAGAAATTTCAGTGGTCGCAAAATCAGGAACACGGTCGGCAGATGAAGAAAAAGAAGCTGTATTAGACGAAATTTCCAGAGAGCTTGATGAAATCATTAACACTGTGAATGCAATGGATGATATTGAGGAAAATGATCTGAAATGATTGTAGGGAGGAAGCAATATGAAAAGAATAAAAATTGTGGTACTGGCTGTTATGAGTATTTGCTTAATCCTTAATAGTGCGCTTGTTTTTGCCAAGACAGATAAAATAACGGATGGCACGTCAAATAAACAGAATTTCGAAAGCAAGACTGTCCAACAATGGCAGAAGGAACTCAAACCCTTATTTGATGAAATCCGTGCCAATAAAACAGAGACGATCCATTTGCGCAATCAATTGATTCAGCTTCGCAATAACGCAGTTGCCAAGATCAATGATCTTAGGCAACAGAATGGGAATCTGACCGATGAACAGATGAAAGCCCTGCTTGCTCCGCTGAAAGACTTTTTACAAACGCTCAAGGAAGATAAAGCTGAGATAGATGGCCAGTTAGGTGACGTTCAGCAGCAAGTTGTTGATCTCAGAAAGGCTAAAAAAGAGCAGGATGTTACTCAGGCCAAAAAAACGCTGCATAATATTATTACGGTACAGGAACAAAGGATTACGGCGCTGAAAGCGACGATTGAAGATTTAGAGGATTTTCTGGATTAGATTCCTCGGTAAAATATTTGATGAAAGACCAAAAATAAGATTAACGATAAGCCTTGAGACACTGCGAATAGTAACGTACTATTGGCAGTATTTTTTTGTAATTTTTTGCAAAATGGACTGGTTTGCACTTCTGTGCATTTTTCGCTGGAAAGTATCAATAATATAGATCATAAAGCTAAGTACCGAGTTGACGAGGTACTGGGTCATCAATTTATAACAGATCACAAATATGGATCAAGATTAAGCTTAAAGGAGGTCTTTTGATGCCAATGAAAACGGCCACGATGGATGGCAATGAAGCTGCAGCACTGGCGTCCTATGCCCTGACTGAAGTTGCCGCCATCTTTCCGATCACTCCGTCATCTCCAATGGCCGAAGGTATTGATGAATGGTCGGCGCACGGCAAAAAGAATATTTTCGGTCAGCCTGTAAAAGTCGTGGAAATGGAATCTGAGGCTGGTGCTGCGGGAGCCGTTCACGGATCACTCGCTTCAGGAGCGCTGACGACTACATACACCGCTTCTCAGGGTCTGCTGCTGATGATTCCGAATATGTACAAGCTTGCCGGGGAACTGCTGCCAGCTGTATTTCATGTCAGTGCCAGAGCACTGGCAACTCATGCGCTGTCCATTTTCGGCGACCATCAGGATGTCATGGCCTGCAGGCAGACAGGTTTTGCGCTTTTGGCATCAACCAATGTCCAGGAAGCACAGGATTTGGGATATGTCGCTCATCTGAGCGCCATCCAATCCAGAATTCCGTTTCTTCATTTCTTTGACGGATTTCGTACGTCGCACGAGTATCAAAAAATCAGCTTAATTGAACAGGAAGCGATCCAAAAAATTGTAGACGATCAGGCGCTTCAGGATTTCAGGGATCATTCCTTATGTCCTGAACACCCCGTTGTAAAAGGATCAACGCAGAATCCGGATGTCTACTTTCAGTTCAGGGAGGTTTCCAATCCGTTTTATGAGAAGGTCCCGGATATTGTAGAAGGCTATCTGCGGGAAATAGAAAAAATTTCGGGGCGGGTCTATCACCCTTTTAATTATTATGGAGCACCGGATGCCGAAAATATCATTGTGGCGATGGGATCAGTCTGTGACACGGTTGAAGAGACGATTGACGTTCTGCAGAAGAGAGGGGAGAAGGTCGGGATGGTGATCGTTCATCTTTACCGGCCATTCTCGGCAAAATATTTCTTTGCTGTACTCCCGGCTTCCGTCAAAAAAATCGCGGTTTTGGACCGTACCAAGGAGCCGGGAGCTTTAGGCGAACCGCTCTACCTCGATATTCTGGAATTATTCAGGCACACCTCGGATGGGACTCCGGAGCCAATAGTCCATCAGCCGGTTATCGTGGGGGGGAGGTACGGGCTAGGATCCAAAGATACAACGCCTTCTCAGATCCTGGCGGTATACCAGAATCTGAAGCAGGACAAACCAAAGAATCATTTTACCATCGGGATTGTAGATGATGTTTCCGATACTTCCTTACCGGAGGGTGAATGGCTGGATACAACCCCGGAAGGGACCATCAACTGCAAGTTCTGGGGGCTTGGTTCCGATGGGACTGTCGGAGCAAACAAATCGGCGGTAAAGATTATAGGCGACAATACCGACCTTTATGCCCAGGCCTATTTCTCATATGACAGCAAGAAATCGGGAGGGACAACAGTTTCCCACCTCAGGTTCGGCACAAAACCGATTAAATCGCGCTATTTAGTCTTCAGTGCAGACTACATTGCCTGTCACAATCAATCGTTTATTTATCATTATGATCTCCTGAAAGGAATCAAAAAAAACGGTACCTTCGTTCTGAACTGCCCATGGCAGAGTGTGGATGAACTGGAAGAGCATCTTCCAGCGGACCTGAAGAAAACGATCTTTCAAAATAACATCCATTTTTATGTGATCGATGCAATTGATATTGCTTCCCAGATTGGGCTGGGCGGCCGGATCAACATGGTGATGCAGGCAGCATTCTTTAAGCTTGCGAACGTCATATCGATTGAAGATGCTGTCCGGTACTTGAAAAGCTCGATAGAAAAAACCTACGCCCGGAAAGGGCAGAAGATCGTCGATATGAATAAGGCTGCCGTCGACCAAGGTATCAACCGGCTTATCCGAATAGAAGCGCCTGCTTCCTGGGAAAACGCTCAGGACGAAAAAACGGAACGAAAAGAAGAGCCGGAGTTTATCAAGAAAATTCACCGGCCCATTGCACGTTCTGAAGGAGATGAGCTTCCTGTCAGCACCTTTCTGGGGATGGAAGACGGGACCACGCCTTTGGGGACAACAGCCTATGAAAAGCGCGGTATCGCAGTCCAGATCCCGGAATGGCAGATTGACAAATGCATACAGTGTAATCAGTGCTCCTATATTTGTCCGCATGCAACTGTCCGGCCCTTTTTATTGGATGATCAGGAAAAGGACCGGGCACCGGAGACATTTAAAACGAAAGAAGCTACCGGAAGAGGACTGGAGGGCCTGCATTACCGTATACAGATTGCGCCTCTGGACTGTACGGGCTGTATGAACTGTGCCGACATTTGTCCTGCTCCGGGAAAAGCATTAATCATGAAACCGGCCGAGCACGAAATCGAAATGGAAGCGGAAAACTGGGAATATGCATTGTCCATCCGGCCCAAGGAAGACCGGATCGACCGCTATATCTTGAAGGGAAGCCAGTTTATCCGTCCGCTCCTGGAGTTTAACGGCGCTTGTCCGGGCTGTGGGGAAACGCCGTACATCAAACTGCTGACCCAGCTCTTTGGGGAACGAATGATGATTGCCAATGCGACAGGCTGTTCCTCGATTTGGGGAGGAAGTTACCCTTCCATTCCGTATACGACCAATGCCGAGGGCAGAGGGCCAGCTTGGGCCAATTCACTTTTTGAAAATAACGCGGAGTACGGATACGGCATGTACCTTGGCGCTTTGCAGATCAGAGAGAGAATTTTCGCCCTGATGCAGGAAGCCTTAACGATGGAACTTTCCGAAGAAATTAAGACCGTTTTTAGAGAATGGCTCGATACGTACCAGGACGGGGAAAGGTCGCTGACCGCTTCCGCCAAAGTGCTTCAGGCATTGAACAGCAATGCTGCACCGAGTCATCCGCTTATCCGTGAAATATTGAAGAGAAAGGACTATCTCGTCAAACGCTCGGTTTGGGCAATCGGCGGAGACGGCTGGGCGTATGATATCGGCTATAACGGTGTCGATCATGTCCTGGCCAGCGGGGACGATGTCAACCTGTTTGTGATGGATACGGAGGTCTATTCCAATACAGGCGGGCAGTCCTCCAAAGCGACCCCGACGGCCGCGATTGCTAAGTTTGCTGCCGCAGGCAAAAAGATCCGGAAAAAGGATCTTGGCATGATGGCGATGTCCTATGGTTATGTTTACGTCGCTCAGATTGCGATGGGCGCGAATATGATTCAGACAATCAAAGCGATTACAGAGGCTGAAAGATATCGAGGTCCGTCCCTGGTTATTGCCTATTCCACTTGCTTCAATCATGGCCTTAAAAACGGAATGGGGATGAGCCTGGCTCAGCAAAAAAAAGCGGTCGAAGCAGGATACTGGCATCTTTACAGGTACAATCCGGATCTTAAGCAGCAGGGTAAAAACCCGTTTATCCTCGATTCCAAAGAACCTAAAGGGAACTTTAAAGAATTTTTGGAAAGCGAGATCCGTTATGCTTCTTTGAAAAATGTTTTCCCCGAGATTGCAGAAGATATGTTTCACTTAGCGGAACGACATGCGGCTGAACGTTATGAGAGCTACCGGAAGATGGCAACATCCCAATCCTAACTTACAATCATCCGGTATCCGGCCGGCAAAAATCTACGCCTTAAGCTTGAAAATACGTACTTACATCGCATGACAAGTTGTCAAGCCTTCCGGCAAGAATCTTCGATACAAAATAATTTTCGGACCTGAAGAATTTCCAAGCGCTTGGAGATTCTTCAGGTCCGAAAATATATGGGGCCGTTACAGACGAATTTACTTCCATTCGTTCGGCAACGGCCCTTTCAGTTATTGAAAGAAGATGAACTTCTGTCTATGAAACAACGGCCATTTTAACAGCGGTTTGTTCCCTTTGCTTTTTCGTTGCTCTGACGCTCAGCAATAGATTTACTGCAAGAAATACGACTGTGATTTATTTTTCATTGGAATCCACATATTCTTTGGCATCATGGACTTCAAGCTCTCCAGGAATGCCTACGTTTGATACAGGCTTCTTTGTTTCAAAGCGGCTGTTCCAGGCGGCGGTGGTATGTTTCTCAACAGGGTTCGCCATAAAAGTTTCCTTCTTTTTATTATTGACCACGTTTCTATTCCTCCGCTACGCTTTATCCGGGGACCGTCTTCGATCTTCAGCCATCCGGCCGATGGTCTGAAGACCGGTAAAAGCAATCGAACCTGCCGGCATCGGATGGGCATTGTTCAGGTGGCCCCAGGCAAGTGAGTTATTGGTCGTCAGTATTTCTTTGACTTTACGTCTGTCTTTTGCCATCGTGTGATTCACCTCACCAAAATGATTTGTTACATGTAGTTTCTGAAATTTGTTTAAAAAAATACACAGTCATCAATGGAAAATGATGACTGTGTATTTTTTTAGAAGTCGTTATTTTACCCGCATTTGGAATATCCGCAGTGAATACAGACCATGCAGCCGCTTTCGTGATTTACGGGCATTCCGCATTCAGGGCAGGCATTGTCGATCGCGACGGTGGCCTGAGCTTTTTTAATGACAGCTTTTTCAGTTTTTTTCAAATCATCCGAAAGAATAGGTTCTTCCGTTTTATTGCGGTTGATAATTGCAGAATTACCGTTTACGCCGATATCCTTATACTTTTTGATTACCCGCGAAATTGCATCAGGGCACGAGGTGACGTTGACACCTTCTCTTCGGATACAGGCGGGGCAGCGAATTCCACGAATCTGCTCAATGATAGCATCAACAGAGATGCCCGAACGCATCGCAATTGAGATTAGACGTGAGGTTGCTTCGGATTGGGAGGAACAGCCGCCGGCTCTTCCCGTATTGGTAAACACTTCACAGATACTGGTTTCATCGGCGTTTACGCTAACATAGAGATTACCGCAGCCAATTTTAATCTTTTCAGTGACGCCGACAGTCACCGGTGGGCGGGGCCTCGGCTTAATGGTCGGCACCGGTGCAGATACGGTTAATTCAGATTCAGCGGTGGTCTCGGGTTTTGCAGTTGTCCCGGGTTCAGCCGTTGTTTTGGAATCAGCCGCCGGATTGGTAGTTTCTTTCGTTCCGGCAGAAAGAACCTGCTGCTCACGGCTGCCGTCCCGATAGACCGTAATACCTTTGCAGCCAAGCTCAAAGGCCAGGCGAAACGCTTCTGCAACATCTTTGCAGGTAGCTGAGTTCGCAAAGTTAATGGTTTTGGAAACCGCATTATCCGTATATTTTTGAAAAGCAGCCTGAATCCGGATATGCCATTCAGGAGAGATCTCCTGTGCAGTAACAAAGACCTTCTGTACCCATTCCGGGACTTCCGGCAAACCGGAGACGTTACCGCGTTCGGCAATTTTGGCCATAAGATCCTTTGAGTAAAAACCATACTTATGCGCATAATCTTCAAAAAGCGGATTGACTTCAATAAGAGCCGTACCGTCCATGACCGTTTTGGTATAGGCCACAGCAAAAAGTGGCTCTACGCCGCTGGAAGAACCGCAGATCATCGATATCGTCCCTGTCGGGGCAACCGTAGTCAGTGTAGCATTGCGTAATTCAATCTTGCCGTCATAAATGGAACCCTGATAATTAGGAAAGGTACCGCGTTCCTTGGCCAGTCGCTGGGACTCTATACGGGATTCGGTACGGATGAATTCCATAATCTTTTCGGCGAAGGCTGTGCCTTCTTCGGAAATATAGGATGTCTGCAGAAGAATCAGCAAATCTGCAAAACCCATTACACCCAGGCCAATTTTACGATTTCCTTTGACCATTTCTTCGATCACAGGAAGAGGATATTGGTTAACATCAATCACATCATCGAGAAAACGGGTTGCGAGTCTTGTGACGTAACCCAAACGCTCCCAGTCAATGACGGTCTTTCCGTCCTTTTCCGCCGTCATTAGTTTTAAATTAATGGAGCCAAGATTGCACGCTTCATTGGGGAGTAAGGGTTGTTCGCCACAGGGGTTGGTAGCCTCAATCACACCGACATGCGGCGTCGGATTATCTCGGTTCATTTGGTCAATAAAGATCATGCCCGGCTCGCCGTTCCGCCAAGCATGGTCCACAATTTTAGTGAAAACTTGTTTGGCAGGGAGCTTGCCTGCCGGCTTACCCGAATGGGGATCAATCAGATCATATTCGGTGTTATTTTCCACAGCTTTCATAAATGATTCCGTTACAGCAACCGAAATATTGAAATTGTTGATATCCCGGTTATCTTCTTTGCAGCTGATAAATTCTAGTATATCCGGGTGGTCGATCCGAAGAATGCCCATGTTGGCACCGCGTCTTGTTCCTCCTTGCTTGACAGCCTCCGTAGCGGCATTAAAAACTTTCATAAACGAAACAGGACCGGAAGCAACCCCGCCGGTGGAACGCACCATGCTGTTCTTCTGGCGCAGCCGGGAAAAGTTAAAGCCTGTTCCGCCACCTGACTTATGGATGATTGCTGCATGTTTCAGTGCATCAAATATATCCTCCATACTGTCCCCGACCGGCAAAACAAAGCAAGCACTTAACTGTCCAAGGTCACGCCCGGCGTTCATCAGTGTTGGTGAATTCGGCATAAACTCCAAATTAGCCATGACGGTGTAAAATTCTTTGGTCAAATCCTGAATTTCCTGCGGATTCTTACCATACTTTTCTTCAGCGCCGGCAATGACCGAAGCAACCCGGTAAAACATGGCTTCCGGCGTCTCACATTTTTGGTCATTTTCCTGCTTCAAATATCTCCGTTCCAGGACAACTCTGGCATTCGGCGAAAGATTGGCTTTGGGCCACTTTTTCCAGACTTCCGTATTGTTACGCAATGTTTATACCTCCAAAATTCATTCGGACGATAAATCCGGTTAGCAGACTACAAGTAGTACTATATCAAGTTTACAGATACTATATCTGGTAGTCAAGGGGGTAAAATGGAAAATTAATCATAAAAAATAAATAGGCTCCCAAAACAAAAACCCTCCCAGGTAAGATACCCGGAAGGGTCTGATAACAATTAAATTACCAGTTGTTTCTGGAGCGGGGTTGGTAGCAATCCCGGCAATAAACAGGTTTGTCACCAGTAGGTTGGAAAGGTACTGTGGTTTCTTTGCCACAAGCGGAACAAACAGCAGGAAACATTTCACGTTGAGGGCGTGAATAGCCACCATTTCTGCTCTGCGCTTTTCTTGCTGAACGGCATTCGGGGCAGCGGCCTGGTTCGTTCGTAAATCCTTTTTCAGCGTAGAATTCCTGCTCGGATGCAGAAAAAGTGAATTCACGGCCACAGTCTTTACAACTTAGTGTTTTGTCATTATACATAAATGACCTCCTAGATTTATTACCCGCCTCATTGGAAGTTGATTCGACATCTTCCCTGAGCCTGAGGCAGTCGAGAAGGTCTTCTAATCCCTCAAATATTAACGAGCAATACTTAGTATAACTAAAAAAATGCAAATTGTCAAAACAAAGTATAAAGTATTCTGCCTGATTTTTCAAACGTCTCAGTATCTTTTCTATTAATCTTTAAATTTTGTCCTATTAAGTCTCAATATCTTTTCAGGCATCTTCCTGCGTATTTTTTTTCTACTTTATTCATGGTATGATTTTGATCATGAATGTTACTAGCTAACAAGGGAGGCTGCAGATGTGGAGTGTATCTGGCTTATATGGGGATATATTATCCTGGTAAATATTTATGGTTTTACCGTTATAGGGTGGGATAAATATAAGGCCAAACGGGGAGGTCGACGGGTTCCTGAACGCCATTTCTTTCTTACAGGACTGATATTCGGTGCTCCCGGGATCTATCTGGCCATGCGTTTCTTTAGGCATAAAACTCAGCATAAGGCCTTTGTATACGGCATCCCTGTCCTGATCATATTGAATATATCTGTTATAGCTTACTTTCTGCAAAAATGTTAGAGAAAAAATTGTAGAGATTCCAAGGATAAACATTTTTTATCTAGAATTTCCCATAAGAATGAGGTATATTAAGATATAGTGACCAGCCGACCGGCTAACTGGAAAAAGTCCTTGTTAATAAGCAGTTGACATGTGAAAGATTGGGAGGCGGATGAAGATAAATACTGATAGTATTTCAAGGGCCAGAATACTGATTGTCGACGATAATTCCGTAAATATTTTGTTACTTGAAAAACTGTTAAAGATGTCGGGATACAGCAATATCATGTCCACCACTGATTCCAGGGAAACCCTATCCTTATATCGGGAGCATTATCCCGATCTGATTTTAATGGATTTAAGGATGCCTTATCTTGACGGATTTGAGGTCATGGAGCAGTTAAATGCAGTCAAAGAGGATGACTTCCTTCCCATTATTGCAATTACAGCCTACAACGATCAGGAACACAGACTGAAGGCATTGACGCTTGGCGCCAAAGATTTTATTGGCAAGCCTTTCGATTATGCTGAAGTTCTGATGCGAATCAAAAATATACTGGAAATACGTTTACTGAACAACGAAATCAAACAGAACAATCGCAGACTAGTCAATAAAGTCCAAGAGAGAACAAAAGAACTGGAAGATCTGCAGGTCGAACTGATCCACAGGCTGGCGAGAGCCGCAGAATTCCGGGACAGCGAGACAGGAAATCACATTGTGCGAATGAGCAAATACACGTATGAACTTGGCAAAGCCTATGGACTGCCGGAAAAAGACTGTGAACTAATGTTTCATGCCAGTACGCTGCATGATATCGGGAAAATTGGCATTCCCGACGAAGTACTGCTGACACCAGGTAAACTCACGCCTGATGATTGGGAAAAAATGAAGACCCATACCGTTAAAGGGGCTCAAATCCTAGCCGGCAGTTCAGCGGAAATGATTAAGCTTGCTGAGCAGATTGCGCTGTATCATCATGAAAAATGGGATGGAAGCGGTTATCCAAACGGACTTCAGGGAGAAGGAATTCCGCTGGTGGGACGGATTACCGCCATTTGCGATGTGTTTGATGCTTTGATTTCGGAGCGTCCTTACAAAAAGGCGTGGGAAATCGATGAAGCTTCAGAGGAGATAGAAAAAGGTAGAGGCACGCACTTCGATCCTTCCCTTGTCGATCATTTTATGAAAATCATGCCGGTAATCAGGGAAATTACTGAGATCTATAAATAATTTTCTTTTTGCAATATCATTGAATGCAATAAACGGCGGTGTTGGAATGAAGTCAAAAGAGTCAAAAAGAAAGCTATCGCTTTTCCGGTGGATATTACGTACTTACGTCCGCGAAGCACTCATTCCATTGACGATCACAGGGTTGGTGTTTATTGCTATTTTTGTTCTTACACACTTTTGGCTGCAAAAAGAAGTATCAGGTATGCTGACAGCCGGTCAGGAAAAAAATCTCTATGCTGGACTGAATGGCTTAAACGATCAATTGTACCGTATTGGCCGTTTTATCATTGTAGGTCTTCTTATTTTTGATGGGATATTTATCATTATGATATACGTGAAAGCCCATCAAATAAACAAGGCAATCTCGGAGCCTCTGGCCGGGATTAAGCAGATGGTCCTTGATATTGGCACAGGACAGTACCACCAGGAACAACCAGAATTCTTCATTGAAGAGCTGCAGGATACGGCAGTCTCAGTCGTACAATTGGGTAAAAGGCTGCATTATCTTGATTCGAATCTATCGGTTTACCAGTCTGAACTCAGAAATAAGGAAAAAAATCTGCAGGCCCTGGTTAAATCTATTGATGATGCGATTTTTGAAGTTGATGAATTCGGCATTGTTCAAAATGTTTGGGCCAATGATCAGCATGTTTTGGTCAGACCGGTCGCTGAAATCATTGGTTCTTCCTTTTGTTCCGTTATGGATGAGGAGACCGCAAAGATTAACATAACCTTGATCAGCCGTGCTATTCAAAGCAAGGAGCCGGAGGTATTTGAGTATTTTCTGAACACTCCACAAGGGATCCGCTGGTATCAGGCACGGGTAGCCCTTATTGATAATGACAAGCATAGCGTTTCCATCTCTGTAAGGAATATTACCGATAGGAAGGCCCTGGAAAATTCGCTTATTTCAGCTATGAAGGAGGCTGAACGGGCAAGCCTGGCCAAATCGGAATTCCTCTCAAGTATAAGTCACGAATTTAAAACACCTCTGAATGCGATTATGGGCTTTGCTCAAATTCTGGAGATTGATACGGAGGCTCCTTTAAACGAATTCCAGAAGCAGAGTGTCAAAGAAATATATAAAGCGGGGAGCCATTTGCTTGACCTGATTAATGGGGTTCTTGATCTTGTGAAGATTGAGACAGGCAAATTTGATGTCGTAATTAAACCGGTAGAAGTCAAACCCATCGTAGAAGCTTCGATTAATTTAATCAAGCCTCTTGCTGATCTGAAAGCAATTGCGATCACGGCAGCGTATTCTCCATATGAAAATTATTGTGTTGCGGCAGATCAGGTTCGTTTAAAACAAGTGCTGCTGAATATTTTTTCAAATGCGATTAAATATAGTTATGATAATGGAATCATTGGATTTAGCTGTCAGGAGTTTGATGGGTGGCTGCGGTTCAGCATCATCGATAGTGGCTTAGGCATTCCGTTGGAAGAACAGGGTAAAATATTTGATCCTTTTTTCAGGGCATCAAATATCAACCATTTAATCGAAGGCACCGGGATTGGGTTGCCTGTTGCCAGAGAATTGATTGAACTGATGGGCGGAAATCTTGGATTTGACAGTCAAGAGGGAAAGGGAAGCCATTTCTGGTTTGAACTTCCGTTGGTTCACGCCAATTCGGCAGAAAGGATGACAAAATGGATAACATATTAGAGGAAATGCGTAAGGATATTTTTGCAAAATATGTAGGAATAGAAATACTCAAAGCCGAAGCCGGAGCGGCTGAGGCCAGGTTAAAGATAGACGAGCACCATTTGAATTCGCTTGGGATTGTTCAGGGAGGAGCCATTTTTACGCTGGCGGATTCGGCACTCGCTGCAGCGTCGAATTCCCGGGAGGGTACGGCAATTGCCGTAAATGTCAGTATTACCTATTGTCAAGCTGCCGGTCTGGGAATACTCACCGCCAGGGCCAAAGAAGTGTCCCTAAACCGAAAAATAGCGACCTATCTGGTTGAAGTCACAGATGAGAAAGATAATCTCATCGCCATGTTTCAGGGAACGGTTTACAGGAAACAATAAAATAAAAGCTCATGTTCGTATCATAGCACGGTGACATAATGCGAACATGGGCTTTGAAATTTCATACACCTGGTATTCATTACTTCTGAGGTTTGAAGGTATCACACTGTGTTTCTTCCGAGCCTTGGGAATACCTGACCCCGCTGTGATTCACCTGAATCATCGGTGCATCGCACATGACATCTTTATTGTAATGACACTCGGTAACTGTACATTTAATTGAACCCATTTATTTCACCTCCTTGGGCGAGTATCTATAACTCTAAATTTTTGGCATTTATATTTATTATTATGAACAAAAATTAATTTACTATGTGATAGCAAAGTCAATAAGTTTCTAAAGATGCTTCGGCGTCTTTTTTTATAAGGTTAGCATAAATGGAAAATTATTGAATAAGGCCGCATATATTATTATTGTCATGATCATTTTCTGGAATGGGGTGACTCACACGAATGACTTTAATTACAGATATGCCCACAGCAATCCGGTAAATCATTATCAACCGCAGCCGGGCAATCCTAGAAAGCTTTGGGGCTGTCCAATGCAGCAAAATAGCTGGAATAACGGTATCTATCCTCTCTTTAAACCTCCGGTCCCCTCCAGGGCCAATCCGATGTTGCTTACGCCGGCGATTTTTGGAGCTGCGGCCGCACTCACTGTCGGATTCAGTTTGCACGGACGCAGTTTTAGCAGCGGATATTCCAAATTTATTTTTTTTGTTAACATCTATGCGGTCATTGCTTCTCTGGGTGCCGGGGCTTATATCTTCGAAACGTTAACCCTCGATGAAAGTAAAGATGCCAAATTAAAGGATATTATTTTTCCGTTGATCACAATCATTCTGTTTTTTGCGCTGCTCTTTAATCTGGTCTACACGCTTTATCCATCTTCTTTTTCCGGGACAATCGGAAAAACGCGTGTAACTCAGTTTATTTCGTTTC
This sequence comes from Dehalobacter sp. MCB1, assembly GCF_003590275.1. Taxonomy (NCBI): domain Bacteria; kingdom Bacillati; phylum Bacillota; class Clostridia; order Eubacteriales; family Desulfitobacteriaceae; genus Dehalobacter; species Dehalobacter sp. MCB1. The sequence goes on from NZ_LXPC01000012.1 coordinate 277,741, forward strand.
TTTCTTTAAGCATTGGTAGTATTTCAGTGGGGGAAACTTTTAATGTGACACCGGAAAAAAGCGGGACACAAATCATGGCTGCTGTGGAATCCTTCTGGAATTTATTTGTTCTGTCACTTCTTATATCTTTGATCACATAGTCCTTAGTGGGATCTTCTCCGTCTCCTGACAGGAAGACAGATCATCTGGCCAATTCGCAGGTTCGTGGGATCGACTCCGGGGTTCAGTGAGATAAGCGAAGCTGTTGAAAGGTGGTATTTATCAGCCAATTTGGAAAAGGTATCACCTGCTTTGATAACATAACGGTTCGCTGGTGGACATGAAACAACGCTCCTCCTGATTGGAATGCAGATCAAGACCCCCGGTTTCAGGTTATTCGGGTTTACTCCTGTGTTCACCGATGCAATTGCCTCTGCAGTTGTATTGAATTTGCGGGCAAGGCTATAAAAAGTATCACCCGGCTTGATCTGATATGAGATTGTTCCTTTCGGACAGGTCATGGAAGTTCACTCCCCGCAGATATTTTTTCTCTTCTCATTGTATGAAAGGATTACCTGTCCGCCGGACAGAAGGACAAACCGAACCTCAAATTTTTTTCGCCTTTAAGGCTAGAATAAGAAAATCCATAAAGGGGATAGTGAAAATCCTCTAAAAATATTCAGACTAAACCAGGAGATATGCAAGTTGGTTTGAATACTAAAATATTTGACAACCAAATTAAAAATGAGGTAAACTTTGATTATGCGCTGAGAGGAAGTGAGAGGTTGGAAACAAATATTCGTACTGTTTTAAATGAACTTCTGATTGGAACATTTAATCAAATTCTAGATGTAGAGCAGAATGAGATTAAGAAAGGACCATTGAATAATCTGTCTATCTCAGAACTGCATGCGATCGAAGCGATTGGAATGTATCAGGAGAGGACAATGTCTCAGGTTGCCGCCGATCTGGGTATCACTGTCGGAGCGCTTACTTCTTTTATTAATAACCTTGTTAAAAAGGAGTACGTTTCCAGACAAAGGGATGAGGCCGACCGGAGAATTGTCAGGATCAGTCTGACCCGAAGAGGAAAGCTTGCCTACAGGATCCATGAAAAATTTCATCTGGATATGGTCAAGCATATGCTTCTTGGATTAGGGGAACAGGAGAATATTTTAATTGGATCATTGCAGAAACTCACTGAATTTTTTGATTCGAAGTATTCCTTTAATCCTTAAACAAGGGAAGAACAAAAGGTATATGAAAAGGTAAACCAACAGAAGGATTCATCATGGAATGATAATAAACGAAATAATATGAAGAGAAAAGGAAACTTGGAAATATGTATGATGTCGAGATAATTGGCACTGGCAGCTATGTTCCTGAAAACAGGGTGACGAATGATGATCTGTCTAAGATTGTTGATACAAGCGATGAATGGATCAGTACCCGAACAGGGATCAAAGAGCGCAGAATTTCACTGACGGAAACCACAGCGGATTTGGCAGTCGCAGCCGCCCGCAGAGCACTTGATGATGCCGGAGTTGCTGCTGAGGAGCTTGATCTGATTATTGTGGCCACGGTTACACCGGATTATTTTTTCCCATCAACGGCATGTTTTGTCCAGAATAGTCTCGGAGCCAGCCGGGCAGCTTGTTTTGACATCAGTGCAGCCTGTACCGGTTTTATTTTTGGACTCAGCATTGCCTCCCAGTTTATCAGAACAGGGATGTATCAGAAGGCACTGATCATTGGTGCTGAGGCCCTTTCCAAAATCACGGACTGGGAAGATCGCAGCACTTGTGTTCTGTTTGCAGACGGAGCGGGTGCGGCGGTTATCAAAAGAGGAGATCAGGGCATTATTTCTGAAGTAATTGGTTCTGATGGTAGCAAAGGTGAGTGTTTGGAATGTCCTGCCCTTCCGCTCAAGAACATCTTTATTGAGGCCGGGGAAGTGAAGCCTTCGTATGCCAAAATGAACGGACGGGAAGTTTTTAAATTTGCAGTCAATATTTTACCCGAGTGCATTTTAAAGACGCTTGAAAAAACACCCTATACGCTGGAAGACATTAACCATATCATACCGCACCAGGCAAACCTGCGAATCATTGATTCAGCGGCCAAAAAGCTGAAGGTGGATCAGGCGAAGTTTTATGTCAACCTTCCTAATTATGGGAATACTTCGAGTGCCAGTATCCCCATTGCTCTGGATGAAATGGCCAAAGGGAAGTTAATCCATAAAGGGGATCTGCTCGTTCTTGTCGGATTCGGAGGAGGACTTACCTATGGTGCAATGCTGATTAAATGGACCATAGGGGGTAAATGATGTCTTTTGACACGATCTGCAGGATTATCGCTTCCCAGATTGAGACTGAACCGGAGAAAATTCAGTTGGCCACCAAGTTCCAGCAAGACCTCGGAATTGACTCTCTAAGCATTTTTGAAATTGTCATGGAGCTGGAAGATGTATACAGGATTGAAATTCCGACTGAAGATCTTGAAGAATTAATCAGCGTAGCAGATCTGGTTGACTATATAAATAAGCGAACGAATTGAAGGAGAGAATGGCATGAATAACTTTGGTTTTTTTCATAAACTGGGTGTAAAATACCCGCTGATCCAAGGCGGTATGGCTTGGATTTCGGACAGCTCACTTGCTTCGGCCGTATCAAACGCCGGCGGAATCGGTATCATTGCGGCGGCCAATGCACCTGTCGAATATGTCAAAGAAGAGATTAGGAAGGCCAAAGCTCTGACAGACAAGCCTTTTGGCGTCAATATCATGCTGTTAAGTGAGAATGCCGAAGCCATTGCCCGTCTCGTCTGTGAAGAAGGGATAAAAGTAGTGACAACAGGCGCCGGAAGTCCCGGAAAATATATCAAAATGTGGAAAGAAAACGGCATCACGGTCATTCCCGTAGTTCCTTCCGTTGCGCTGGCCCGCAGGATGGAGAAGGAAGGGGCAGATGCCGTTGTGGCGGAAGGCGGAGAGTCCGGCGGACATGTCGGTGAACTGACGACCATGGCCTTGCTTCCTCAGGTGATTGATGCTGTAAATATCCCGGTGATTGCTGCCGGAGGAATCGGTGACGGCAGAGGGATTGCCGCAGCTTTTATGTTGGGTGCAAGCGGCGTCCAGGTTGGCACAAGGTTCCTAACTGCCGAAGAATGTACCGTGCATCAAAACTATAAGGATAGAATCCTGAAAGCCAAAGATATCGATTCAGTCGTTACAGGCAGGCCAACAGGTCATCCGGTCAGAGTCCTCAGAAATAAACTTACCCGGCAGTTTGAAGAGCTGGAAAGGACGGGGGCACCTCTGGAGCAGTATGAGACGCTTGGCGCCGGTGCGCTGCGTAAGGCTGTCAAAGAGGGAGATACGGATTATGGATCCGTAATGGCCGGGCAAATCGCAGGTCTGATTAAAAAAGAACAGACCTGTAAAGAAATTATTGAAGAAATGTTTGCCCAGGCAGGGGAACGTCTGAAAGCTATTAAGCCTGACAATATTACCTGCTAAAGGGATACGTGTCGGGGACAAAAGAACCATCCCTTTGTCCCCCGCATTTGGATGATTATCGGATATTATTGGAGGATACGGAAAGAATGGATAGAAAGACAGCGTTTATTTTTGCGGGCCAGGGTTCACAGTATGTTGGCATGGGCAAAGAACTTTATCAGCATAACGATGTTTCGCGGGCGGTCTTTGACCTGGCGGATCAGGAGCTCGGATATTCGCTGAGTGGCCTGTGTTTTAATGGCCCCAAAGAGGAACTGGATAAAACCGAACATACACAGCCGGCCATTCTTACAGTCAGTGTGGCAGCCGCAAAGGCGTTGATGGATCAGGGAATCAATCCTGATCTGACAGCCGGATTCAGTCTGGGTGAATATTCTGCCTTGGTCCTGAGCGGTGTATTGCCATTTGAGGCGGCTGTGAAGCTGGTCCGGAACAGAGGCAGGTATATGCAGGAGGCTGTGTCTCAGGGTGTTGGAGGGATGGCTGCAGTCCTCGGTTTGGAAACCTCTGGGGTCGAGGAGGCTTGTCTTGCGGCTGAGAGCCTCGGGGTTGTACGGATTGCCAACTATAACTGCCCAGGTCAGGTTGTGATATCCGGGGAAAACAAGGCCTTGCAAGCTGCTTCAGCCAGGGCTATGGAGCTCGGGGCCAAAAGGGTGATCCCGCTAGAAGTCAGCGGACCGTTTCATACGGGCTTGCTCGAATCAGCGGCCCGGAGATTGGCTGACGAGCTGGCAGGCATTGAATTTTCTGACCCCCGGATTCCGGTGATTTCCAATGTTACTGCAGATTATATGGCAGATAAGTCGGCGGTCAAGGAACTATTGCCGCAACAAGTCATGCGTTCCGTCCTTTGGGAGATGTCCTTCAGAAGGATGCTCGCCGACGGTGTAGATAGCTTTGTGGAACTGGGACCTGGAAGTGTCTTAAAAGGCTTCGCGAGAAAGATTGACAAGAACGTGAAGGTTCTGAATGTCGACGGCCCGACATCTCTCGAAGCCGCGGTGAAATACTTTAATGATTAAGAACGTAATTGAAATCAATATTGAGTTCCGGGAGGAGGCAGGATATGCTAAAGGGGAAAACGGCAGTTGTTACAGGTGCCAGCAGGGGTATTGGCAGAGCCATTGCTTTAAAGCTTGCTGAACAAGGTGCGAATATCGCAGTGAATTATGTAAGCAGCGAGCAGGAAGGATTAAAGCTTGCCCAGGAAATCGAAAACCTCGGAGGGCGGGCCTTAGTTCTAAAAGCAGACGTCAGTGTATTCAGTGAAGCGGAACAATTGATTGCGATGGCCAAAGCGGAATTTGGAACCATTGATATCCTGGTCAATAACGCAGGGATAACCCGCGACGGCTTACTCATGAGGATGTCGGAAGACGATTTTGACCGAGTTGTAGAAGTAGACCTCAAAGGGGTGTTCAATTGTACCCGGCATGCCGTTCCTATCATGGTCAAACAAAAAAGCGGCAGAATCATCAATATCACTTCTGTTGTTGGAATTCTCGGAAATGCAGGGCAGGTTAATTATGCAGCGGCTAAAGCCGGTGTGATTGGACTTACTAAATCCCTGGCCAAGGAAATCGGCAGCAGAAACATCACGGTGAATGCTGTAGCCCCTGGCTTTATCGAGACAGATATGACGTCAGGGTTATCGGATAAAGTGAGAGAACTGACCAAAGAGAGCATTGCTTTAAAAAGGTTCGGTAAACCGGAGAATATCGCCGATACGGTTTTATTTCTGGCTTCAGACGCCGGTGAATACATTACCGGACAGGTTATAAGCGTTGACGGCGGAATGGCATTTTAGGAGGAGACCAACAATATGAGAACACGCGTAGTTATTACTGGAATTGGGGCGGTTACTCCGCTTGGCAACGATGCAGCCACATTCTGGCAGGGCATCAAAGAGGGAGAATGCGGAATAGGTCCGATCACAGCCTTTGATACGACGGACCATAAAGTAAAAATTGGTGCGGAGATCAAAAATTTTGATCCTGAAATGCATTTGGACAAGAAAGAAGCCAAACGGATGGACCGCTACTGCCAGTTGGCAGTGGTGGCGGCAGAGCAGGCTTATGAAGACGCGGGTCTGAAAGCAGCCGAGATCGACCCGGAAAGATTAGGGGTTTTGGTTGGATCGGGGATAGGCGGTCTGCTAACGATTGAAGAACAGCACAGCAGACTGACCGAGAAAGGGCCTGGCAGGGTTTCCCCTTTCTTTATTCCGATGGCGATCAGTAATATGGCTTCAGGGAATATTGCGATCAAGCTTGGTGCCAAAGGAATTAACTACAGTATTGTCACAGCCTGCGCTTCGGCAACGCATTCCATCGGGGAAGCTTTCTGGAAGATCAGAGACGGTCAAGCGGATATGATTGTTACCGGTGGTGCCGAAGCCCCGATTACGCCTCTGGCGGTAGCCGGATTTACTTCCATGACCGCTTTGAGCAACAGCAATGATGTCAACAGGGCTTCCATCCCGTTTGACAAGGAGCGGGACGGGTTCGTGATCGGTGAAGGTGCGGGTATTTTGGTTCTGGAATCTTTGGAGCATGCTAGAAAGAGGAATGCAAGAATCTATGGCGAAGTAGTTGGTTATGGAGCTACCTGCGATGCCTACCATATGACCGCACCTGCACCGGGAGGGGAAGGCGCGGCCAGAGCGATGAAGCTTGCCTTAGCTGATGCCGGGATTGGTCCGGACGAAATATCCTATATCAATCCGCATGGAACAGGTACACCGTACAACGACAAGTTTGAGACGGAAGCGATCAAAGCCATATTTGGAGAAAAAGCTTATCAAATACCGGTGAGTTCGACAAAATCAATGACCGGTCATCTACTGGGAGCAGCGGGAGCTATAGAGGCGATTATCTGCGCCAAAGCACTGCAGGAGGGCTTTGTACCACCGACGATTGGCTATCAGGTTAAAGATGAGGAATGTGACCTGGATTATGTGCCAAATTGCGGACGTAACATGGACTTGACCTACGCCCTATCCAATTCGCTTGGATTTGGGGGCCATAATGCTACCATTATCTTAAAAAAGTGGTTAGAGGGATAAAGTGATGGATTTAAAAGAAATTCAAGAACTGATAAAAATGGTCGATGAGTCCGGGCTGACTGGATTTGAGTTAAAGCAAGAGGATTATAAAATTGTTTTAAAGAAAGAAAAGCTTCAGCCCATGTTTCAGCCTGCGCTTCAACCCATACAGAGCTTTATGCCCGGGGCTGCAGCTGGAAAAGAGGCGATGACTCCGGAACATCCAAGTTCTAAAACTGAAGCGCCGCAGACGATCAATGCCCCGATTGTCGGAACCTTTTACCTGGCACCGTCACCCGGAGAGAAACCCTTTGTTAATGTGGGCAGCAAAGTCAAAAAAGGGGATACGCTTTGCATTGTCGAGGCGATGAAGCTGATGAATGAGATTGAAGCTGAAGAAGACTTGCAAATCTTAAGCATTCTGGTTAATGACGGACAAATGGTCGAATTTGGCCAGCCACTGTTTGAAATTAATACCAAGTAGCGGTAAGGCTGCAGCGGAACTATTATGGAGGTAAGGATGCTGAACATCAAAGAGATTCAGGAGATTATTCCGCATCGGTACCCGTTCCTTCTTCTGGATCGAGTCGAAGAGCTTGAGGAAGGTAAAAGGGTCGTTGCTTATAAAAATGTTACGATCAATGAGTATTTTTTTCAGGGACATTTTCCGCAAGAACCGGTAATGCCCGGTGTACTCATTATTGAAGCGCTGGCTCAGGCTGGTGCGGTAGCTTTATTAAAAATGGAAAAATATCAGGGCAAGCTCGCTTATTTTACCGGAATTGACAATGCCAAGTTCCGAAGGAAGGTATTTCCCGGTGATGTGCTGAGACTGGAAGTAGAGATCATAAAAATCAAAGGCCCTGCCGGCATTGGTAAAGCCCTTGCCACGGTTGACGGGGAAAAAGCTGTCGAAGCCGAAATTAAGTTTTTTATCAGTTAATAAAGTTGGTGGGTGAAAACTTGTTCAAAAAAATACTCATTGCCAACAGAGGCGAAATAGCGGTCCGGATTATTCGGGCCTGCAGGGAAATTGGAGTTACAACAGTTGCGGTTTATTCGGAAGCTGACCGGAACTCCCTGCATGTAGATCTTGCTGATGAGGCGGTTTGTATCGGACCGGCCAGAGCAAAGGACAGCTATCTGAATACCAAGAATATTATTAGTGCAACGGTTCTGACGGGCGCGGAAGCCATCCATCCAGGATTTGGCTTCTTAGCAGAAAATAGCAAATTTGCTGAGATGTGCAAAGCGTGCCATATCGCATTTATTGGTCCTGACCCGGAAGTGATTGAAATGATGGGGAATAAAGCAAAGGCCCGGCAGATCATGGGTCAGGCGGGAGTCCCTCTCGTTCCCGGTATTGAAGGTGTGTTGGCCAATTTTAAACAGGCAGAGGCTTCTGCAGAGCGTATTGGCTATCCGGTTATGCTGAAGGCATCGGCCGGCGGTGGAGGCAAGGGTATCCGGATTGTCTGGAGCCGGGATGAACTGAAAAAAGCTTATGATATGGCCAAGAAAGAAGCCCAGGCTGCCTTTGATGATGATTCGATGTATTTAGAGAAATATCTGGTGGAGCCGAGACATATCGAATTTCAGATTCTGGCGGACCACTATGGAAATGTCATTCACCTCGGAGAAAGAGACTGTTCGATCCAACGCAGAAATCAAAAAGTCATCGAAGAGGCTCCTTCAACCGTTCTGAGTGATGAGCTCAGGCAGAAAATGGGGGATACTGCTGTCCGTGCTGCTCAAGCGGTAGGTTATAAGAGCGCCGGGACCATCGAATTTTTGCTCGACAACAACGGTGACTATTACTTTATGGAAATGAATACCCGCATCCAGGTTGAGCATCCCGTAACCGAACTGGTTACAGGAATTGATATTGTGAAGGAACAACTGAAGATTGCCTCGGGAGAACAGTTAAACATCCGACAGGACGATGTACAAGTCCACGGACATGCCATTGAATGCCGAATCAATGCCGAGAATCCCGCACTTGGATTCAGGCCGTCCCCCGGTAAAGTGAATATCCTTTTCTGGCCCGGAGGAAATGGTGTAAGACTGGACAGCGCACTCTATAGCGGCTATGATATCCCGCCGACCTATGATTCAATGATTGCGAAACTGATTACGCACGGCCAGGACAGGAATGAAGCCATCGGTAAAATGCGTAGGGCCTTGGATGAATTTATCATTGAAGGTATTGACACGAATATTGAATTCCTGTTTCAGATTCTGAATAACCCGAAATTTATCCGCGCAGAAATTGACACATCCTTCATTGCCAAAGAATTTGACTATGGAGCGTAATGACAGCCATAAAAAAATGATTACGGTTGGTGCTCATGTTTAAATTGAACAGGGTTTTTAAGAAACCGCGTTATCTAACCATACAACAGAATAATAGTCAGCCGGTACCGGCGGAGATAGAAGGGCAGAGGGAAAAGAGTGTTTTGCCTGCTATTCCAAACGGACTGTGGACAAAATGTCCGAATTGCGGAGAGACCGTCTATACAAAGGATCTCAGTAATAATCACAAGGTCTGTGTCCGCTGCGGCTACCATTTCAGGATGGGAGCCTGGGAAAGAGTCGAGTTGATCATGGACACAGGAACATTTAAAGAAATTAATCAGGATATGAAAAGTGTTAATCCGTTGGACTTTAATGGTTATGCAGAGAAAATTAGCACTGGTCAGGAGAAAACGGGTCTTTCGGAAGCCGTACTGACAGGGTATGGCAAGATTCATGGTCAGGATGCTGTGATTGCGGTGATGGACAGTAACTTTATGATGGGCAGCATGGGCTCGGTCGTCGGCGAGAAAGTGACCCGGGCGTTTGAATTTGCCGCTGAAAGGAAAATGCCGATCATTGCTTTTACTGCTTCAGGCGGGGCCAGGATGCAGGAAGGGATGTTTTCCTTGATGCAGATGGCCAAAACATCTGCAGCCGTTGGCAGACACAGTCGGCAGGGAGGACTGTATATCGCGGTTTTGACAGACCCGACAACGGGCGGCGTCACGGCCAGTTTCCCGATGCTGGGAGACATTATTTTAGCAGAGCCGGACGCGTTGATCGGCTTTGCCGGCAAAAGAGTCATTCAACAGACCATCAGGCAGGAGCTGCCGGAAGGCTTTCAGAAAGCAGAATTTCTTTTGGAACACGGTTTCATTGATAAAATCGTGGCCAGAGAGGACCTCAAATTAACCTTGTCTCGCCTGATTAAGCTTCATTACAGGCGTTAAGCAAAAAGACGGAGTGTGGCTATGCTCGAGCGGGAAAAAGAATTAGCGGAACTGAATAATAAACTGCGTGATTTGAGGAAGCTTGCGGAAGATAAGCAAGCCGACTTTTCATCAGAGATTGAGGGATTAGAAGAGAAGCTTACCAGGATGAAAGAGGAAGCATTCTCAAATTTGACGGCGATGGATAAGCTGACCCTGTCCCGAATGGTGGAAAGACCCACCACGCTCGATTATATCGAGCGGATTTTTCACTCCTTTATTGAGCTGCATGGAGACCGGATGTATCGGGATGATCCCTGCATTGTCGGCGGCGTTGCCAGACTGGGGGACCTGCCGGTAACGGTCATTGGCCAGCAAAAAGGCAGAAATATCAAAGAAAATGTCAAAAGAAATTTCGGGATGACAAATCCCGAAGGTTACCGCAAAGCGTTAAGGCTTATGAAGCAGGCGGAAAAATTTCATCGGCCAGTGATTTGCTTTATTGATACACCAGGCGCTGATCCTGGTATCGGCGCGGAGGAACGGGGCCAAGGGGAAGCAATCGCACGCAACCTGATGGAAATGGCCAGCCTGCGGACGCCTGTTATTTCTATTGTTCTGGGAGAGGGAGGCAGCGGCGGGGCGTTGGCCCTGTCGATCGCAGACGAGATCTGGATGCTGGAGCATTCGATCTATTCCATACTGTCTCCGGAAGGTTTTGCCAGTATCCTTTGGAAGGATTCCTCCAGAGCGAAAGAGGCAGCCCAGATCATGAAGATTACTGCGCAGGATTTGCAGCAAATGGGCCTAATCGACAAGGTTCTGCCGGAGCCTATGGGCGGTGCCCATCATGATCCTGAGGCTATGGCTGCCGTGATCAAGGAACATTTGTTAAAGGTCCCGTTCAGGACTATGCTGGAACAGCTCGACGATGTTCTTGAAAGGCGTTATCAGAAATACCGCAGGATAGGGGCTTATACCGAGTCATGAACGAATCTCTCAGCCCTGGAAAAATAACGCAATATCTTCGGACAACTTTTCTAGGAAGAAAGATCCTTTGTTTTGACGTGCTGGATTCCACCAACAGTGAAGCAGCCCGCAGAGCTTTGGCTGAAGAAGAAGGAACCGTGATCATCAGCGAACAGCAGACGGCAGGCCGGGGACGTTTTGGACGAAAGTGGCAGTCACCGGGAGGCAAGGGGATTTGGATGTCAATCATTTTAAAACCTCAACTGCCGCCGGATGTGATACCCCAGCTGACGCTGACCGGCGCAGCGGCAGTATGCCTGGCAGTGGACGAAGCAGCTATTTCTTTCCCAGGAAGAGGGATTACTATCAAATGGCCAAATGATCTATTCCTGAACGGAAAGAAGGCCGGAGGGATTCTGACGGAAATGTCGGTCAGCAGCAGGCGGACCTCGGTAGTGGTGATTGGCATTGGTCTGAATGTGAACCTTGCTGAGACGGATTTTCCTGATGGACTGAATTCTACAGCGACTTCTTTACGTCTTGAGACGGGCAGGGAACACGACAGGGCCAGACTGACAGCCGGAATCCTGAATGGGTTTGAACCACTTTACCTGGAATATCTCAGCACGGTTGATTTAGGCAGGACCTTAACCATTTGCCGGGAGCGTTCCGAAGTCATAGGCAGAAAAGTGGTCCTCGAAAACAGGGAGGGGCCGGCGCAGACAGCTGAGGTAATTGACCTCGGACCTAAAGGGGAATTGATCGTGAGGCTGGTGCAGACCGGAGAGATCAAAGCGATCATCTCGGGAGAAATTACTGTGGCCCTACACGATTAAACGAGAAGTACGTTCGCGTTTCCCGAAATGAATACAGTATTTACATAGAAAATGGCATTGAAAACGAAGCGTCCTAATGATATAGTACTGAGAATATAGTTTATTACATGAGAGAACAGAACGGAGGAATGATGATGATTCAAAATTTGCATACGCTCGAAGTTTACCGTCAAAAACGTTTGTCCTATTTCCAATGGCGCACGCAGTCAACGACGTTTGCCAAAATTGCTCTGGCAGTAAGTCTTGCCTGCCTGACCGGCCTGCTTGCGCAGGTAAAAATCTACCTGCCATTTACCCCTGTACCGTTGGTAGCTTCCCAGCTCGGAGTGATCCTGGCCGCCGTGCTATTGGGCAGAAAATGGGGCGGTATCAGTATGGCAATCTATGCTGTCGGCGGTTTGGCAGGAATTCCGTGGTTTGCGGGTTTCAAAGGCGGCGCGGCGGCGCTTGCCGGGCCGACAGTTGGTTATGTGTTCGGTTTTATCCTTGCAGCCCTGTTTATCGGCGGTATGATTGATTCCAGAACCCAAAACCGTAAAGCTTTGCCTCTGACCGGCATTATCCTTTTTGCCCAGCTTGTCCTCGTCTATGTTCCGGGGTTAATATCCCTGACCTTATGGCTCTGGTCGACCGGACAGACAGTTACCCTGGCCGGAGTCCTCTTGATGGGCTATATACCCTTTATTGTCGGAGATATTCTGAAGTCACTCGTCGGAGCAGCGGCTGCTAAGGCCATTGTCCCGATGGAAAAATACTAGCACAGCGTCCATTTGGGTTAACATTTGATTAAAGCAGCACTTCAATAATAATAAGTACAAGAATAATGACAACCAAGAACGCTGCACGCTGACCATATTTAAATGTATAGGCGTACATGCCGGATCCCTCCTGCGATTTGTAAGATATTTGATTTATTTTATTCTATGAAGGCAGGGAGATCAAGGTGATAAAGATAAACCTATGGACATATGAACATATGCACATAGGTTTATCTTTTGTGGTTTTTAATTCTTTCATTAGTCGGATTGGGATTCGAATTCTTTTCCTGCTTCTGGCATTAGTTTCTGCACAGTATCCCTGCAGAACCGGATCCGTTCCAGATCTGCATCCTTCAGAAGGGGATACAGTCCCGGATTATCCAGCGCAGCTTTGGCTGGTATAACCTCATAAATCAATTGATTATTCAGGCGTTTTTTATTCACCCAAGTAGGAACGGCATCCGCCTGGAGAACCTGATGGGTGTGATCTGGATATACCCTGATTGTCACATTGGCGATAATCCCCTGTTCAGTATAAATGTTATCGACGGTTTCCTGACGCTGATCGGAGATGAAATTTCCCTGAGAATAAAAAACCGGAACAGTTCCATTGTTGTCTGTGGCCAAAAATACCAAGGGCTGGAGCACATGCGGATGACCCCCAAAAATCACATCTGCGCCGCAGTCAGCCAGTACGGAGGCCAAGTCCTGCTGAAAAGTACTAGGCAGTCGCTGATATTCATCTCCCCAGTGCATACACAAAATGACAATCTCTGCTCCGGCCTGTCTTGCTTCAGCAATTCTTGCCTTAATGACTTCCACTGAACTGTCAAAATCCTGCGGGTCAAAGGTATCCAACAGTCCGGTCATGTTGACAGGAAGGATTAGACCATTGATGCTCAGGCTGCCATCGTTTTGCGGATAGCCGTAGCCAAAATTGACAAACGCCACTTTGACACCTTTGATGTGTTTGATGACATAGGTGGTTTCCTTCTCGGTAGCCTTGACACCGATAATATCCAGTCCCTTGTTTCTGACAACATCGATCGTCCGGTAGAATCCGGTGATATCCTGATCTAAACGGTGGTTGTTAGCCGCGGTTACAATGTCGACGCCTGATGTTTTGAGCGCGTCAATGATCGAATCGGGGGTATTGAATTTAGGATATCCTGAATAGCCCTGTTCAGGCCCAGCCAGCGAGGTTTCCAGGTTGGCCACGGCCATATCGGCTTTTTCAAGATACCGTTTAACATACTGAAACTGGCTGCTGAAATCATACAAACCTGTTGAAGAATCGTAAGCGGCCATATAGACCGTGTTATGAATCAGGATGTCGCCGACGGAAGCGATAGAGATATCCACATAGGAAGGCTCCGGCTCCGATTCCGGAAGCGGCGAAGGATTCGGAGGCTTTTGAAACGAGATCTGGTTGGCATATTGGTAGGCGATCATACCGCCAGCAATGAATACGGCAGCGACTGTGCAGAGGAGGATAATCAGGAGTCTTCTTTTCATAAGCATGACCTCAAAGGGTATTTTTATCAATTTTTGATCATAGATTTTTGAGTCATAGTCTGGCCTTGTTAGACTTGTCTGCGAATAGGATGGTTGCTTTTAGTCATTATAATACATTTACTTCAAAGCGAAAACCAATTATAATGACAGGAAGAATAAATGATGAATGTTGCCGCTAAAAGGCTTGGTGCCAGCCGAGCTTTCTTTATGGTCCAGAGGAGGTAGGGGAATGGAACAAACAGAGTTCATACAGTTCGAACAATTTGAAACAAAAATGTTTAAAGAACTGACGCAGAAAGCGATAGACAGCAGTAAAATTAATCCTGAACTATATAGTAAATATCAAGTAATGAGGGGTTTGCGTGATCTCGAAGGCAAGGGCGTACTCGTCGGTCTGACCGAGATTGGTGAAGTGCACTCTTATATCATAGACGAAGGAGAAAAGATCCCTGTTCCGGGAAGATTAACCTATAGAGGTATCGATATTAATGACATCGTCGACGGCTTTATCAAAGATGAAAGATACGGTTTTGAAGAAGCGACCTATTTGCTTCTTTTCGGGCATCTTCCGAATGCCGAGGAGCTGAAGGACTTTGAACAGATGCTGTCGGCATATCAAAAGCTGCCCGAGGACTTTGTTCGGGGCACTATCCTTAAAAGCCCAGGCAAGGATATTATGAATATGTTGGCCAGGAGCATCCTGAGCCTGTATTCCTATGATGACAACCCCGATGACAATTCCATCGAAAATGTCCTGAGACAATGCATGAAGCTGATTGCCTGGATGCCTTTGCTGGCCGTGTATAGCTATCACTCCTGTGCGCACTATCATGGAAACAAGAGCCTGTTCCTGCACAGTCCGCTGCCCCATCTCAGCACAGCAGAAAATATTCTTCATATGCTCCGTCCAGACAGCAAATATACGAAGCTTGAGGCGGCTCTGCTGGATATTTCCCTGGTCCTGCATGCCGAGCACGGCGGCGGGAATAATTCAACCTTTGTTACGCATGTCATTACCTCGACCGGTTCGGACACTTATTCGGTAATGGCTGCCGCTATCGGCGCTTTAAAAGGGCCCAAGCACGGAGGAGCAAATATTAAAACTTATGATATGCTCGAAGATATCAAACGGAATGTCTCAGACTGGCAGGATGAGGATGAAATTAAAACTTATCTGACTAAAATCATCAATAAACAAGCCTTTGACCGGTCTGGCCTTATTTACGGAATAGGCCATGCCGTCTACTCAATTTCCGATCCGAGGGAAGTCCTGCTTAAAGAATACGCCGGGAAGCTCGCTCAAGAGAAAGGTCTAGCTGAAGAGTATGATTTATTCTGCAGAGTGGAGAAACTTGCTCCCGATATTGTTCTGGGCCATAACAAGTCAGGCAAGGTCATCAGTGCTAATGTGGACTTTTATTCCGGCTTTGTCTATAAAATGCTGGGGCTTCCACTGGAACTGTTTACCCCGATCTTTGCGATCTCCAGAATGTCAGGATGGAGCGCCCACCGGATCGAAGAGATTGTGAATAATGGGAAAATCGTTAGACCGGCCTATAAAAGCGTTACTCCAAGGCGAGAATATATTCCGCTTTCCGGCAGGAATCTTCAAAAATAAACGGCTACATAAAACCAGAGACTAGGCTATGCAATGTACATCCAGCGACAAGCGGAGCACGGATTGCGCAGCCCTACCTTCTTTGGTTTCTTTGTCTTTTAATATTAAAGAAGGCGGTGTCGCCAACTACTTTAGTAGTTTTGCAGCACCGCCTTGCTTTTTGCGTAGAAATATTAACTTTGATGCGCTCTCTGATATTCTTTGACTTGAGGGCTTTCATACAGCAGCTGATCAGCCAACCCTACGATACTGCCCGGAGAAAGCTGTCGGGCTAAGTCCGAAGCATTCTTACGCATTTCTTCAAGTAAACCGGGATTTAGACAGAAACTGTCGATCAGGGGATTAAGTTCGGAGATCTTTGATGTTCTGACAGCAACACCTGATTTAACTAGAATCTCAGTATTTTCTTCTTCCTGTCCCGGAATAAAAAATGGAATAATGATGGGAATATTTTTATTGATTGCTTCTGAAACAGTCAGACCGCCGGGTTTTGTAATAATCACATCGGACTGGTCCATTAGATCATGAATGTTTGATGTAAAACCGTAAATGACGACATCTTTGCCGTTAAAAGTACCTGCGTACTTTTTCGCAAGATCAGTCCACAGCTTACGGTTGCTTCCGCATACAACCAGGACACGAAGATGATGCCGGTTCTCCATAAGCGTTTTCAGGCATTTTCTGATATAGGGGATGCCCATGCTCCCACCCATGATCAGCAGTGTAAATACGTCATTATTTCTGATAAGGCGGGGCTGGCGAAATTCTTCCCGTACCGGAATACCGAAAATGTGTATTTTGTTTTCAGGAACACCTTTTTCCGTAAGCGTATCTTTGGTGTAAGGTGAACCAACAATGTAGGCATCAACAAAACTATTCACATAAAACTGATGGGCCATATAATCTGTAACCAGCGAAATAAAAGGCAGATTTAAGCGTCCGGAAGCCTTCAAATAAGAAACAACACTGACATGAAGAGGATGGGTAGTAATAAGCAGGTCGGGCTTGTACTCCTGAATCAGCTGTTCGATGACATTATCCATGGTCCTGTTTAAAATTCTTTTGACATTTTTATTTAAAAACTCGTTATAGGTAATCTTATATAGTTTCCCGTACATTTTCGGTAATCTTGTTGCGAGTATATGATAACCGTCATCGATAAGGGCTTCCATGATCCAGCTTTCTTCTTTTTTTAAGGGTTCTACAATCCGGACGGAATAGCCTGAAGCTTCAAGCTCCTTTTTCAGACAGTCTGCAGCCTGATTATGTCCGTGACCTGTAGATGCAGAGAAAATCATTACTTTAGGCACGAATTAATTATTCTCCCTTCGAAAGCATAAGATGCTGAAAGTTGTCCTTTTATATTATAACAGCTTATGGTCGATAACCAACAAAAATTTATTTATTATTTTTTGGTAGAAAAAAAGCAGTACACTCTTTTTTTCATTGTGTCCTGCTTTAGAGACCGTCTGTGGGCGCAGTCTTGCGATCTAATGCTGAAACTCAATCTGAACAGACTTTTTCTCCCTGTTCTCTGTCTTGGGCAGAAATACATTCAGAACGCCGTTTTTATAAATTGCCCTGACATTATCACTGGAAACGGCCGCCGGAAGAGAGACGGAGCGGCGAAATTGACCGGTATACCTTTCTTTTTTGTGTAGCCGGTCTTCCTGGATCACGTGCTGTTCGCGGTTTAAAGTGCCGCTGATGGTTATCATGTTGTTTTCAATCTGAATGCTTACATCTTCTCTTCTCTGCAGTCCTGGCAGATCGCAGGAAACAATGATTTCTTCGTCGGTTTCATAGACGTCGGTAAATGGAACAGCTAAGCGCGGAGTAAACTCGTCTTCGAAAAGATTAAATGGGAAGCTATAAAGCCTATTGATTTCACGGCGCAATTGATCTGCATTCCGCATTGGATGGAACGGTATAAGATTCATACTTTCAAGCCTCCAGTACATTTATGGGATTGATAACAAGTACTTTTTTTCAAGCATACTAGTAAATACTCAAATATAGGATTGCGTTAAACTCCCGGGTTGGCCTGTGCGCCACAATTCCACTTTCGGCTGTTGTGCCATCCATGGCGCAAACAGCCGCGCTCCGCCTCCATGCTCCGCTTGACGCTGGAATTGTGGCCCCCAGACCTCATTTAGGGTAATCAAGCTTGCATGAATAATTTGAGCAGGGAATTTGAGAACGTCATACTAGGATTATTTTAACCGGAAAGATGATATATATTCTGTTCGGATGTTTAGACAAACGCACGATTGGTAATTAATCAAAATAATATAAAAAAATTATTATATGAAAGAAAGAAATCATTATATGAAAGAAATCAAATGATAGAACATAAACAAAAAAAGACCAAAATTCACCCAAATAATTTGACCTTTATTGACCTTTGTAATAAAATAGAGGCATATCAAAATTAACAATCAATGATGGAGGGAATAAATATGAGTTATCTTATCCCGATGGTAGTTGAACAAACGAATCGCGGTGAACGTTCTTACGACATCTATTCTAGGCTCCTCAAAGACCGTATTATCTTCTTGGGCGGAGCAATCGATGATAACGTTGCTAATGTTGTCGTTGCGCAATTGCTTTTCCTGGAAGCAGAAGATCCTGAAAAGGACGTTTTCCTCTATATCAACAGCCCTGGAGGGTCCATTACTGCCGGGATGGCCATCTACGATACGATGCAGTACATCAGGCCTGATGTACAGACTATTTGTATTGGAATGGCCGCCAGTATGGGTGCCTTCCTGCTTGCAGCCGGAACGAAAGGAAAACGTACGGCCCTACCCAATGCTGAAATCCTGATCCACCAGCCGTTAATTGCAGGGGGAGGTTTATCGGGGCAGGCTACAGAAATAGAAATTCACGCCAAACAATTGCTGAAAACGAAAAACAAAATGAACAGGATTCTCTCCGAAAGAACTGGCCAGCCTTTGGAAAAAGTCGAACAGGATACGGACCGTGACTACTATATGTCCGCTGAAGAAGCCAAAGAATACGGAATTGTTGATCGGGTGCTGGAAAAAGCAGCACTGCTCGAGCAAAAAAAGAAGAACCCGCTAAAATAAAATCTCTCAAGGAATAAGTCTTAATTTCCATAAGAGAATCTTGAAGAAAATCTTGGATATCAAAACGCCTCATTTGAGTCAATCATTTGAGGCGTTTGACGTCCACGGATGGACTAATGCCGCGGTTCCATGGAGGGAAAGGAGCGGCAAGTCCACGGATGGACTAATGCCGCGGGAAAGAGCAACCATCAGAAAAAAACATAAAACTTCAATAAATTCGGCATACTAAACCCAGATTGTCGGAAAACGACCAAAGCAACAACAAATAAGGAGGAAAAATCTTGCAGAAAATTCGTAAAGCAGTCATACCAGCGGCTGGATTGGGTACAAGATTTCTTCCTGCAACCAAAGCTCAACCCAAAGAAATGCTGCCAATTGTGGACAAACCGACCATTCAGTACATCATTGAAGAAGCGGTCCACTCCGGTATTGAAGATGTCATTATTGTCACAGGAAGAAACAAAAGAGCCATCGAGGATCATTTTGACCGTTCTGTAGAACTTGAACTATTTCTAAAAAACGGAGAAAAGTCCGAACTGCTCGATATGGTCAAACACATTGCTGAGATGGTCGATATCCATTATGTCCGTCAAAAAGAAGCTCTGGGGCTCGGTCATGCCGTCTACAGCGCTAGAAGATTTATAGGTAATGAGCCGTTTGCCGTTCTTCTGGGAGATGACGTGATCTATTCGGCTGAGCCTTGTCTAAAACAAATGATCAGGTACTACGAGCTTTATAACAGCAATCTAATTGGCGTACAGGAAGTACTGCCGACAGAAGTGTCGAAATACGGGATTATTGATGGTAGCAGAATATCCCCGAGACTGTACAAGGCGGAAACGATGTTTGAAAAGCCGGCTCCACAAGAAGCGCCTGATATTCCACTTGCGATCATGGGCCGGTATATTCTTAATCCGGAAATTTTTGATATCCTCGCGGAATTGCCTCCGGGAAGAAATGGAGAAATTCAGTTGACGGATGCGATTGCACAGTTGAGCAAGGTTCAGGATGTGTATGCCTACAATTTCGAAGGGAAAAGATATGATGTCGGGGACAAACTTGGTTTTGTCAAAGCAACCATTGAATTTGCGTTAAGACACGAAGAAATTGGCGAAAGCCTGATGGATTATCTGACCGATATTGTCAGCCGGTATCAGAAAGGAGGTCAGGAGCTTCGCCTGCTTTCGGCAGACAATCATTTGGACAAACTTTATGATATTATGAAGAATTACAGTTAACCAGGTAAGTAAATGGATGCTGTCCGGAAAAAACGGCGGAAAATAACGTACTTTCACAGAAAATAGGCTGTTTGCTATCCTCAATGTGACAAGCTTTTCTCTTTGCTATTGGTAATATTATACAGAAAATACCTATAGTAAGGAGGAAAAAGGATGAATTTCAGCCGCAAAAGTATTCTAACTCTTGCAGGGGCTGTTGTTCTGGCGGGGGTAATCATTATCGGCGGAATTTATGGGCCTACGGCCTGGAAAGTATTCCGTGGCCAGATAACCGGCCCAGAGGACCAAGTAGTTATCCAGACGCCGCCGGTCAATTATGCCGGTGGAGAGACAGATGCTGATCAGACCACGGCTCAGGGTGAAGACAGTACGGTTTCATCCAATACCGGGGGAACACCGGCTGCAGAAGGGACTGCGGGAGATACCGTTACAGCACCCAATCAGGCTGACGGCACAGACAATTCTGCCAGCAGCACGAATGAAGTCAAAAAGTACAGGGAACCGGATCTAAGTCTTTTGAATATTGCGCCTTCGCTTGAGGAGTATTTTGGTGAGGGAGCGCTCAGCGATGCATCCAGGACTCTTGCCTTCGGAGCCGCCTGGAACATCCACCAGTATACGGATGGTTATCTGTACGGTGTCACAGCAGGGCCTCAGATGAACGAACAGGATATTAAGAAGTATATTGTTTTCCATAAGACCTTATGGGAAAAACAAATGGAGAATGAAGTCAATTCCAGTCAGGCGTCAACCTTTGATGTGTATCTCAGGAATCTTCTGAACAGAGGGATCGATGCCTTTGACAGTAAGGACAAAGTAAGAATTGAACAATTCCATCTCGAGATTCATGATTTGGACGCGCATCTGCTGCGGGATGATATGAGTTCCAAGGTTTACGGGGCAACTCCTTTTGCCACGAAACGTTCCGAATAGCATTCCTAATGCATTAATAGGCGGCCTGGAATAACATTAAAGCGCTTTCGAAAAAGTTATCCTGTCTTAAACCTCCATGAGATTAGGATAACTTTTTTGATGTCTAAATCTTGACAATTTTAACAGAGCATATATAATAATAGATGTTTAGATTATTGCCTAAATATCTAAATATTATCAATAAGGAAGTGGATCACAAATGTCGCCGTATAACGATACGTTTAAAGCTTTGGCTGATCCGACCCGGAGGGAAATGATCCGCTTTTTGAAAGAACGGGATATGACGGCAGGGGAAATTGCAGAGCAATTCAAGATCTCCAAACCAAGCATCTCCCATCATTTAAATATTTTGAAGCAGGCCGGGCTGGTTACAGACGAAAGAAAAGGGCAGACCATCGTCTATGCATTGGATACCTCTGTGTTTGAAGAAGTCATGCGAATGATGTTTGATCTGTTTTCCAGAAAAGATGAATCATAAGAAAGGGTGCTGATGCAATGTCGGAGAACAAAGAATTATGGATGCGCAGAATGCTTATTTTTGGCAGTCTGATGGTTCTCATAAGTTTGGCGGTCAGCTTGGTTGTTTATCCCCGTCTTCCGGATAAAGTTCCAGTGCACTGGAATGCAGCCGGAGAAATCGACGGTTGGGGCAGTGCTTTTCAGGGAGCTTTCCTGTTTCCACTGATGATGGCAGCTATGCTGATCCTGCTCGTTTTCCTTCCGAAAGTGGATCCTAAGAAAAAGAACTATAGCCGGATGAGCAAGCCGTATACCATTATTGTGCTTGTCATAATGCTGTTTTTTATGTTGATTCATTTTGGCTCGCTGGGCACGGCGCTCGGATATTTTAACAGCTTCCCTTCCTTGATTCAATTGGGAGTCGGTGCCTTGTTTGTAATTATTGGAAACTATATGGGCAAACTAAAGCATAATTACTTTGCCGGAATCAAGACTCCATGGACGCTGGCCAATGAGCAAGTCTGGTACAAAACGCACCGGATGGCAGGACCACTCTGGGTCATTGGCGGACTGATCTTTATGGCGGCAAGCTTCCTGCCTTCCCAGTTTCTGACCGTCATAGTAATGATTGTGATTGCAGTCCTGCTTATCGTTCCAATTGGATATTCTTATTGGATCTTTAAGAGATTAGATAAGGAAGAATAGGTCCACAATCCTGTAATAAAAATAGACTGAAGTATGTTTAAAATCCCCGCAGAACGGATAGAATGGGAATAGTTACCATTCTATCCGTTATTGAGGGGATTGTGATTTTATGCGTAAAAAATTTTGGTTGATTACAGTACTGGTATTTGTTCTGGGGGTGTGCTTCGGTGCGGGAGGACACTTTTTATGGTCAACGACATTGAACCCGGAAGTAAATTCTCCGGCTGAAAAGGGCAACGCAGCCAAAGTAGGTACCGTTCAGAGCGGTGATGCTGTTCAGAATGTTCTTCCGGATCTGTTTGCCGAAGGAAATGGCATTGTTGACAGTATAGCTGATGGTACAAATAACGGTACAAATAACAGTACTGACGAAAGTACAAGTGCCTTGACTGAGACAGAACAGGAAGCAATTATTGCACAGTATAAGCAGGGACTGGGAATGCTTTTTGATGCCTGGAAAGCCAAAGATATGACTGCGTTCAGAACTGCGATTGCCAATGCTTACACTGGAGACTTGATGGAAAAGCATATCCAGAAGGCAGAAGAGTTTATTTCCAGAGGAATCGGACTGGATGTCGGCAACATCATTTTTGATGACGTGCAAATCGAATCTGCCGACAAGCTTTCGGCGACAGTCAATGCTGTTTACCGTTACACGGCTAGAGATTATGACTTGGACGAGCAGTACCCTTTGGGGGAAGAGCAGGAACATCAGGTCCATGTCAGGGCGAATTTGATTAAAATGGGTCAAAGCTGGCTGATTACGGGCGAAACGGCAATATAGCAGGCGGAGTATTGCAGGATTTAACTGAACGATGGCGAATTCTAGAGGATGAAAAAATTTTGTCTTAAAAAGATTAAGACAGGGAGAGAAACAGATGTTCAAAAAAAAGCCAAGGGCACTTGCGGTTCTGTTGATCGTATTGTTGGTTTTGCCGGTCTATAGTTCCGGTGCATCTGGGGCAGAGATTCAGACGTACCAAAATCCTGCCCTGGAAGTCATTGCCCAGAAGCTTGAGACGATTTCCAGAAGCAAGGGAATTCCGAGCGTACTGCTAAAAACAATTGCCTATTGTGAATCGGGTTGGAGACAGTTCGATCAAAATGGTGAAGTAGTAACCGGCAGCACCAACGGAACCTCGAATCCTGCCCTCGGAATCATGCAGGTTACCAGCTATGATCCCGGAGATACCGAAGAAGTTAATAAACTTAAATATGATATTGATTATAATATTTCCCGCGGCGCGGATCTGCTGAATCAAAAATGGCAGATAGTGCCGAAGATTGGTGATGGGGACCGCAACAAGCTGGAGAATTGGTATTTTGCGCTTTGGGCCTATCATGGCTGGTTAGCATACAATAACCCGAACAATGCTGCTGCCAGAGGCGAGGTAGCTTATCAGGACGCAATCATTCGCAAAGCCGCGACAGCATATTTTCCGGGCCTGGTCTCACCTGTCCAAATCACGCCGGTTCCCGCCGAACTTCTGCCGCTTGGCACGCTGCCGAGCAGCAGTCAGATCTGGAATACGCCTGAACCGTATACCCTGGGAGACTTAACTTCCAGTACGGTTGGCACAACCACCCGAATCTCAGGTCAGGACAGGATAGACACGGTTAATCAAATTGCCTTGAACGGATGGCCGAGTGGGGCCCAGACCGTCATTATAACCCGTTCAGATGCGTTTCCCGATGCTCTGGCCGGTGTGCCTCTGGCTAAAAAATATAATGCACCGATTTTGCTCACGAACCCGGACCAGCTTGATCAGGGTGTCATTGAGGTATTGAATACCTTAAAGCCGACAAAAGTAATTATTCTGGGTGGAGAGAAAGCCGTCAGCAAATCCGTCGAGACTAGACTCAAGGCCGTTTTGACCTGGACCTCTGATGTTTCGCGGATTGCCGGAGCGGACCGTTATCAAACCGCGGTACTGATTGCCGCTGATTTCCCCAAAGATGCCAGCGTGGCTGTTGCTACGGGTCTGGATTTCCCGGATGCATTAAGCCTGGCCACAGCTGCAGCTGCGAACGAAATGCCTCTGCTGCTGACTTCAACCCGGAGCCTGCCTGAGGTTACCAGACAGGACTTAAGCAAACGTTTACCGGGAAAAATCTATATTGGCGGCGGGGAAAAAGTCATTACCGCAGAAGTAGTGGCAGCCCTGACTCAGACAACCGGATTGTCTGCGGGGAATATTGTTCGTTTTGCCGGAAGCAACCGTTATGAAACTTCGGTAATGATTGCGGAAGCGTTCTTTCCCAGTACGCAGGAGATTTATATGGCTACCGGACTCGATTTTGCAGACCCTCTCGCCGCTGGCGCCCTGGCTGCAACGAAGAACGCTTGTCTATTGCTGATTTCTCCGCAGGGCTTTACGACAAATGGTCCAACAGAAAATTATCTGAAAAAGATGGCTTCTTCCACAAATGTTAAAGTAATCGGCTCGGAAGCTTCTATTTCTGAATATACGGTTACCCGTGTAAAATATTTACTCAGACAGATGTGATTCAATCCATAAATCAATGATAGATTCGTCAAGAATCTGTCAATAATCAGTCCATAACCAGTCAATTTAATGAGAAGGGTTTGCAAGCATCATCATTCATTAAATGGAATAATATTGACCTTTTCCGGCAAGCAGCACTTCTTGTCGGAATTTTGTTTATGAGCGTTTATGCGGCTTCCAGCGATTTGGAAAAATTTTGGGGAAGGAAAATCTGTCTCTAAGACGAATTTATTTACTCTAAACTTCTTTCAAGTTTTGTGACAAAGCATTTGACTGGTCTAATGTCTAATGTCGCGATGTCCATGGATAGCAAGGAGCGGCGGTTTCTGTGTTTCTGATTAGGAGGTAATTAATGCGTTCGAAAAAATATATCCGGTTATTCCTAGCTGTGCTTTTCAGCATTTTGCTGCTGATTCCGGCCAGGCCGCTGCCTGTTCAGGCAGCAAACCAGAATCCTACTCCCGAGGAGATATCCCGGATCTTTGACCAGGTGGCCCTGGAGGAGAAAGTTCCTGCGGAGATTCTCAAAGCGATTGCGTTCAAAGAATCAGGCTGGCGTCAATGGAACAGTTCAGGCAATGTTGTGACGGGGGGCTCAGGCAGCAGGCCTTACCTCGGCATTATGCAGATTGGGGTATATGATCCTTCCGATTCGGAGACGATTAACCACCTGAAAACGGATATTACCTATAATATTGCCTACGGGGCTGAAGTCCTGAAATCCAAGTGGAACATGACACCAACGATCGGAGACGGCGACCCCGGAAAACTGGAAAACTGGTATTTTGCGATTTGGGCTTACAACAGCTGGTCTACCGTCAATAATCCGAATACTGCGGCTGCTTCAGGCAGGGTAGCCTACCAGGATAAAATCTTGAAACTGATTGCCACCGATTATTATGAGGGTCTGACTGATCCTGTCAGTATCACACCGGTGTCGAAGTCACTGCTGCCGGCGGGGACACTGCCGTCAAAGAATTCTGTCTGGAAGACGCCCGAACCGATTCACTATGCTGGTTACACGCTGGGGCTTCCCATGATCTCCAGAAGTCAAAACAATTTGCTGCTTTCAACTGTGAAAAGAATTTCCGGCATAGACCGGATTGACACAGCTGTAAAAATTGCTTATGAAGGATGGCCTTACGGCTGTGAGACGGTCGTCATCGCGAGATCCGATGCTTTCGCAGACGCCTTGGCCGGTGTATCCTTGGCGAAACAGAATCATGCGCCAATTCTTCTTACTTCAAGGGACCAGCTTGACCAGCGGGTGGAAAACGCTTTAACCGTTCTGAAACCACTGAAAGTGATTATTCTTGGTGGTGAAACTGCGTTGTCATCCGGGGTGGAGAACAGACTGAAGGAAGTTGTTTCCTGGACAGAAGATTTTGAGCGGATAGCAGGTCAGGACAGATATGAGACCGCAGCGCTCATTGCGTCCCATTTTCCTGAAGGCAGCGGAGTTGCTATTGCGACCGGATCCAACTTCCCGGATGCTTTAGGTATTGCTTCAGCTGCCGCGGCCAAAGGATATCCGCTGCTATTGACGGCAAAAGACAGCCTGCCGCAGGCAACCGCAGAACGTCTACAGACCCTGAAACCGTCTGAGTTATATATTGCCGGCGGGGAAGGGGCGGTATCGGCCGGGGTCGCCGGCAGCATCACCGGCATCGCAGGTCTCTCCGCAGATAAAGTCCGGCGTTTTGCCGGGAATAATCGCTACAATACTTCGCTTGCAGTCGTGCAGTCCCTGTATCCTGATGCCCAAAAAATCTATCTGGCAACCGGGGAGGGTTTCCCGGATGCTTTAGCGGGGGCAGCGCTTGCTGCGAATATGGATACGCCGCTGTTGCTGATTCCGACGGAAGGGCCTGCAGCCGGTTCCGATACCGAGAAATATTTTCAGAGTATCTCGCCGGACGTGGAACTGGTGGTTTTCGGAGGCAAATCCGTCATCAGTGACAATGCGATTATCCGGATCAAATACCAGATGGTTAAAATATAGCATGAGGGGGGACAAGGAGACGGATCTTTGTCCCCCTTTTGAATTGTAAAATGAGGAAAACTGTAGTAAACTGATAAACGGTGAAAACGAATTACGTCCTGAAAGGTCGGAACCGATAACGTGGCACATCCCAAACGCACCCTATTTTTCATGCTTACCGATGCTATATTGATTAATCTTGCCCTTTTTTTAAGCTTCTACCTGCGCCTTTCCGAAGAGGCTGATCTGCAGGTGGAGTTTGTTAAATATTTGGGTACTTATTTGAATGCCGCGATTGTGTCAACCTTCGTGCTGATCGTGGTGTTTCACTTCTTTGGGTTGTATAAAAATATTTGGCGATATGCCAGTGTCAGAGAGCTTCTTTCTATCGTCTACGCTGTAACCGTCGGTGCGGCGCTTACAGTCATGGTGGTCTATTTTATTTCTCCGCTCAGACTTCCGCATTCGGTCAGCGTTTACTTCTGGCTGATGCTGATTGTTTTGATCGGCGGACTGCGGTTCAGTCAGAGGATGCGCCAGGAGAATGCTATTTTTGCCGTGTCCAACAAATCACAGCGAAAAGTGCTCATCATCGGAGCCGGTGACGCGGGTGTTCTTGCTTTGCGTGAGCTCAAGAAAAGAGATTTTCAGGAAGGTGTACCCGTCGGTTTTATTGACGACAGCAAAAGCAAGATTAATCTTCATGTGCAAGGATTTCCGGTGTTGGGTTCCCGTGACGACATCCCACGGATTGCAGAGGACTATGCTGTTGACGAGATCATCATTGCGATCCCTTCTGCCGATGGAGAGGCTGTCAGGGAGATCGTGGAAATATGTAAGGAAACCCGGGCGGCCTTAAAGATTATGCCCGGCGTATACGACATTCTGAGCGGCAAGATTACGGTCAGTTCTTTAAGGGAAGTACAGGTCGAAGACCTGCTGGGACGTGAACAGGTATCGGTGGATCTGGAAGAGGTGGCAGGCTACCTGAAAAACCAGGTTGTCCTGGTGACCGGTGCCGGAGGTTCCATCGGATCGGAACTTTGCAGACAGATTGTCAAGTTTTTCCCCTCTAAGCTTATTCTGGCCGGGCATGGGGAAAACTGTATTTTTGATATTGAGCAGGAATTGAAGAATTTCCCAATCGTGACGGAGATTTTTGATATTAAGGACGCCGGCAAGGTGAACCTTGTTTTTGAAAAATACAAGCCTTCCGTGGTTTTTCATGCAGCTGCGCACAAGCATGTGCCGCTGATGGAGGTAAATCCTGAGGAAGCATTGAAAAATAATGTGATGGGCACGAGCAACCTGGCTGCAGCGGCCGACAAAAACGGAGTCAGGACGTTTGTGCTGATCTCCACGGATAAGGCGGTTAATCCGACCAGCATCATGGGCGCATCTAAAAGGATGGCCGAGATGGTGATCCAGGACTATGACAAGAGATCCGAAACGAAGTTTGTCGCCGTACGCTTTGGCAATGTCCTCGGAAGCCGCGGAAGCGTCATTCCGACATTTAAAAAGCAGATCATGGCGGGGGGACCGGTAACGGTGACGGATCCGAGGATGACCCGTTACTTCATGACCATCCCCGAAGCAAGCCAGCTGGTTATTCAAGCCGGCGCGATGGCCTCAGGCGGAGAAATCTTTATTCTTGATATGGGCAAGCCTGTGAAGATCGTTGATCTGGCCAAGGACCTTATCCGTTTATCAGGTTTTGAACCGGGCAAAGATATTCAGATTGAGTTTACCGGCGTGAGACCCGGAGAGAAACTTTTTGAAGAAATTCTGACTTCGGAAGAAGGTACGACAGCAACCAAACATAAACGCATTTTTGTAGCGAGACCCAATCATATCGATCATGAGGCGATCGAAGGACTGGTGCAGAAAATACGCGAGCGTGGCAGCTATATGGACAGGGAGGAAATCAACACTTCCATCAGGACACTTCTTCCTGACTTTGGGAGACCATAAAAACTTAGGCAGCGCAGTCTTGACCATCATGAACGCTTGCATCACAGATAAACGCTTGCACCACAGATATAAGGAGGAACTTCTATGTTGGAAGTTAAAAATGTCATTACGCAGAATCATCCTGTTGCCCTGGAACTCAAAAAGAAAATTGAAAACCATACCGCCCGGATCGGCGTGATCGGTCTTGGTTATGTTGGCCTGCCGCTGGCAGTTGAGAAAGGCAAGGTTGGTTTCCCGGTTCTCGGATTTGATATTAATGCAGAGAAAGTTGCCATGGTATCAGCCGGAGAAAACTATATCGGAGATGTCAAGGACGAGGAGCTTAAAGAACTTGTCGAGAAAAAGATCCTTCAGGCAACCACTGACTTTTCCAAACTTGCCGACTGTGATGTGGTGATCATTTGTGTGCCAACACCGCTAACCATTACGAGGGATCCGGATATTTCTTATATGAAGGCTTCCGCTGAGGAAGTCGGAAAAACCATTCGTCAGGGACAGCTTGTCACACTTGAGAGTACGACATATCCTGGAACCACACAAGAAGTGATCCTGCCGATTCTGGAACAGTCGGGGCTTAAAGTCGGGAAAGACTTTTTCTTAGCCTTTTCGCCGGAAAGGGTTGACCCCGGTAACAAGCGTTTTTCAACGAAGAACACCTCCAAAGTTGTAGGCGGCGTAACGCCTTACTGCCTGGAGATTGCTTATACCTTATATGCACAGACCATTGTAAATGTCGTACCGGTCAGTTCACCGGCGGCAGCGGAACTTACCAAAGTATTTGAAAATACCTACCGCGCAGTCAATATCGCACTTGTGAATGAAATGATGCTGTTATGCGATCGGATGGGGCTTGATGTTTGGGAGATCGTCGAAGCTGCTTCGACGAAACCTTTTGGTATCCATACGTTTTATCCGGGACCAGGTGTTGGCGGACACTGCATTCCGATTGATCCGTTCTACCTTACCTGGAAGGCCAGAGAGTATGACTTCCATACCCGCTTTATTGAACTGGCCGGCGAGATCAATGTTGAAGTCTCTTCTTATGTCGTCAATAAAGTATACCGGGCTTTAAACTCCATGAATAAAAGCGTTAAGGATGCCAAACTCCTGATCGTAGGTGTCGCTTATAAAAAGGATATTGAGGATGTCCGCGAATCACCGGCCCTGATCATCATGGAACTTCTGCGCAAGGAGGGGGCCATCTTAAGCTACCATGACCCTTACGTACCGGTGATCGAGCCGCATGGCGGCAGCACCATGCATCTGGAAAGCATCGCGCTGACCCCGAATGTATTGCAGGAGGCCGACTGTGTCCTGATTATCACCGACCACAGCACGATAGACTATGATCAAATCGTCCAATATGCACCGTTAGTTGTCGATACACGCAATGCAACCAAAGACGTCCGGCAGATGCGTGAAAAAATATTCAAAATCTAAGTAAGGTAGCGGGGACAAAAGAGACGCTTCTTTTATCCTTCCTTTATGATTGGAGCGTGTGGAAATTTGACAGGAGACAAAATAGTATTTGGCGTAATCGGGTGCGGAAGAATTGCCTCGAAACATACGGAATCGATTATGGCTATTCCCGGCGCAGAGCTGGCTGCTGTCTGCGACATTGTGCCGGAAAGGGCTGAAGATTTTGCCAGCAAGTACAAGGCGCAGGCGTATCTGGATTATCGCGACCTTTTGAAGAGAGAAGATATCGATATTGTCACGATCGCAACCCCGAGCGGAAGCCATGCGGAAATCGGGATTGCAGCGGCCAGGGCCGGTAAGCACGTGATGGTCGAGAAGCCTATGTCCATGACGCTCCGCGAAGCAGATCTGCTGATCCGGATATGCAGGGAGAACGGCGTCAAACTGGCGGTCATTCACCAGAACCGCTTTAATCAATCAATTAAACTACTCAAAAACGCTTTGGAAGCAGGACGTTTTGGGAAACTGACACACGGTCAGGCGACAGTCCGCTGGAACCGGGGCATGGACTATTATCTGCAGGCACCTTGGAGAGGGACCAAACTGCAGGACGGCGGCGTCCTGATGAATCAGTCCATTCATAACATTGACCTGCTGCAGTGGATGTTCGGGCCGGTCGAATCCGTTTTCGGCTATACCCATACCGCGTTAAGAAATATTGAGATGGAAGATGTCGCCGGAGCGGTACTGAAGTTTAAGAACGGCGCAATCGGGCTGATCGAGGCCGCTTCCACGATTTATCCAAAGAATATCGAGGAAACGCTGAACGTTTTTGGGGAAACAGGCTCAGCTGTGATCGGCGGGATTGCAGTGAACCGCGTCGAGGTATGGGAATTCCCTGAAAGTGAAGCTGAAAAGGAGCAGATCTTTGCTGCCCAGGAGACCGATCCGCCCAATGTGTACGGATTTGGCCACCGGGAGATCATTGAGGATATGATCCAGGCCGTTCAAACCGGTGGGACTCCCGCTGTACCCGGTGAAGAAGGACGAAAAGCATTGGAAATTATTTTATCCATCTATAAATGCCAGGAAACCGGGGTGCCGGTTAAACTTCCGTTAATTGAAGATTAGAAAAGCCATGCACTTCCTTTTCGGTTGGTACATATTTGTATAGTACACTAAAACCGGAAAGGAGACAGGAAAAATGAGACCTCCTTATGATGAGATGGGACCGGGAACATATCCGATGATGCCGAACTATCACCAGACAATGATGCAGGTAGAGCTTGCTGTCAGGCATGGAATGAGAGAAGCGGGGACTGTAAATGTTAGACATGGTGTTATGGAAGCAGCTCTTATTGCTTACCTGCTAGGCAAAGGCTTTGACTATTATCAGGCAGTCCGGATCGTAGAATCCTGGGAACGGAATGAAACTTTCCCTATGTAAATGTTATTTATCAAGGTGAAAGTCACTACATGTGAGGATGTTTATGGCAAAACATCCTCGTTTATTTGTTTCAGAAAGTATAAGCACTTTCAATACATCTAAAGGCAACTAAGGCTTGGTGCAAGCCAAGTATTCTTGTTCTTAGAATATCAATAAATTAAATTGTATAGAAAGAAGGGTTTGATTTGGCAGCTGAAATTCATTCCGGAGCGGTTATCGCGGCTAGCGCTATGATTGGGAAACAGGTGAGCATCGCCCCTTTTTGCGTAATAGGGGAGAATGTCATGATTGAAGACGGGGCAATACTGGAGCCGGGGTGTGTACTGGCGGATGGAGTGAAGGTCGGTAAAGATGTCAAACTTGGATGCCATGTCACCTTGGGAAATCAGGCAGTTTTGGAAGCCGGGGTCACCGCAGGGGATCATACCGCGGTATATCCGGGGACAGTGATTGGGGAAGGTACGTTTATCGGCAGCAATTCCGCCGTAGGGCGTCCGCCTCGCGCAGCAGCAACCAGTACGGTCAAAAACACGGAAGATCTGCCGCCGCTTACAGTTGGTAAAAAGTGTACCATTGGCTGCGCATCCGTGATCTACTCCGGTACAGAGCTCGGCGACGGGGTCTTCATCGGAGACAGGGCCTTGATCCGGGAGCGTTGCACGCTTGGTGATAAAGTTGTTGTCGGCAGCGGCAGTGCTGTCGAGAATAATACCAGGATCGGATCTTTTACGAAGATCCAGACAGGCTCCTACATTACCGCATATATGGAGATTGAAGAAAATGTCTTCATTGCGCCGATGGTAACAACGACGAATGACAATTATATGGGGCGGACCGAAAAACGTTTTAAACATATCAAGGGAGCCGTAATCCGCAGGGCAGCGCGGATCGGAGGAGGAGCGATCCTGCTTCCGGGCATTGAGGTGGCAGAAGAGACGTTTGTTGCTGCCGGTTCACTCGTTACAAAGGATACAGCCGCCGGAAAGGTCTACAAAGGATTTCCCGCCAAAGCCGTCCGGGATGTCCCGGAAGATGAGCTGATCTAGCTAATGTATTACCGAGACCTACCAGGATAAACAATATATTAATTCTTGAAATTAACTCGTGCAGGGTGTACCCTAAATATATTGTCAGCAGTTGCTCCATGCCATCCATGGAATAAGCGAAGCGCCAATTCTATCCACACGGTATGATGAACTCTAAACAAGGCAATTTGTATTCATAGGATATTTGTTCGACATTAGGCCATCCGTGGTCGTCAGAAAGGGAGGATGCATATGTCCATTCCACTTTTGGATTTAAAGGCGCAGTACTTATCGATAAAAGAAGAGATTGATCAGGCGGTACTCGGGGTTCTGGACTCCTGTCATTTCATTCTCGGACCGAATGTAAAAGCAATGGAGGAAAAAACAGCAGCGTACTGCGGGACAAAGCACGCAGTTGCTGTTGCTAATGGTACGGATGCACTTGTACTGGCTCTCAAAGCCTGCGGCATTGCACAGGGTGATGAAGTCATCACGACACCGTTTACTTTTTTTGCTTCAGCAGAGGCAGTTGCGAGTCTCGGGGCAACACCTGTATTCGTAGATATTGATCCGGTCACGCTGAATATGGATATTGACCAATTGGAAAGCAAAATTACCTCCAGGACAAAGGCGATGATTCCTGTTCATATTTTTGGCCAGATGGTCAATATGGATAAGGTCATGGACCTGGCCCAAAAGTATGAGCTTAAGGTTATAGAGGATGCCGCACAGGCGATCGGGGCCGAATACAAGGGCAAAAGAGCCGGAGCCTACGGAACGGCCGGAACATTCAGCTTTTTTCCAACCAAGAATCTCGGCGGCTATGGCGATGGCGGCATGGTGGTGACCAACTGTGATGAAATTGCGGAAAAGGTCAGACTGTTCCGTTTCCATGGCTCCAAGACAAAATATTTCCATGAAGAGATTGGCTATAACAGCAGACTGGACGAGATCCAGGCTGCTATTCTCCGCGTCAAGTTTCAGTATCTGGATGAATGGAACAAAGCCCGCAGGCAAAAAGCCGAACTCTACGACAGCCTGCTTAAGCCGCTGGCCGATCAGCAGAAACTAATCCTTCCCGGCAGAGACCCGGAAGCCTATCAGGTGTTCCATCTGTATGTCATGAGAGTCCAGCAGAGAGAAAAAATCATGGAGAAATTGAAGGAAGCAGGCATTGCTTCAGCGGTCTATTATCCGCTTCCGCTTCATCTGCAGAAAGCTTTTGCCTATTTGGGCTATAAAATCGGCGACTTCCCTGAGGCGGAAAAAGCCAGCGAACATGCACTGGCGATCCCGTGTTATCCCGAACTGACCCCACAACAGCAGGAAGAAATTATACATGTTATCAACGACTGTTTAATACAGAGCTAAACTGGCATGCAGACTTAATATTCTTGAAATCAGTCTGGGAGCCACAGTTCCGCTGTAAGCGAAGCAGGATTGCGTAGCGCGGCTTTTTGTGCCATGGATGGCACAACAGCCGAAAAGCGGTATTGTGGCTTACAGACCAGCCCCAAAAAGAGTACAATTTAAACAGGAGGCACAATGTTTTGGAATAACGGCATTACGAGAAGGAATGATACCAGGCTTTTTATCTTAGCAATGGCCATGCTCTCAGCAATGATCCTGCCTTCTTTTCCTATTCATCCTTCTCTTCCAAATATTCGATTGGACGAGCTGCTGCTCTTCGGTGTCTTTGGCCTGAACATCCTGCTGTTTGCAGCGAAAGGATTCCGCTTCAGCCCTGAAGAAAAAGAGCAATTGTTAAAACGCAAACAAGAACATAAATGGATTCTGCTCATTTTTGTTTTACTCGTATTCTCCTACGCCATTTCCAACATCTATGGCGTGATCGTCAAAGGAGCAGGTTATTACGGTCTCCGGGATGTCATGGAACTGGTGACATTCTGTAAATATTATCTGGCCGTAACGCTGGCCTTATCCATTGATCTGCGAACAGAGGAGTTTGATTTCCTGGGTAAGGCTTTCCTCGGAGGCCTGGCTTTTCTGATTATTTTTGGCTGGGGACAGCATTTCAACGTGCTGAATATGAATACCTGGCTGTCGCCCTATTTTGACCAGCAGCATTGGCAGCTGCTTTTGGTCGGCAATCCGGCCAGGGTGCAGGGCACCTTTGACAACCCGAATTTCTTCGGGATATTTACAGTAATGACGCTGGCTTATCTGACCGTTCGCTATTATTTCGGTGAAGATCACGGAGAATTTCCGGTCCTGCTGTTTATTTTGATCGGCTTTGTGATCAAACTGGAATTTCTGACGATATCGCGGACAGCTCTGGTCGGTATTGGGTTGCTTTTCCTTATTTTAAGCATCTGGGCGTTTAGTTATCACCGGCATAATAAAAAAGTACTGGTTAAAATAGCGGCGCTGTTTATGTTGACGGTCGTTCTTTTCCTGACAGCTTCAGGTGATTTCTTCTACAGGCTGCAAGAAGGGTTGGATTTTTCCAACAGCACATCGTTCCAGGGTCACCTCGACCGCTGGGGAAAGGCAATTGGCAGCATTTGGGATTCTCCCGTCTTTGGCTGGGGTACGCAGAAATACGTAATGACAACACTTGTAGATAATGAGTATGCGCTGTATGCCAGAAGGTACGGTTTATTCGGGCTGGCGATTTATCTGAGCTTCTTTTTGCTTCCGTTTATTCTTGGCATCAGAAACCTTCGATCTAAGATTACTGTCACTGGACGAGAGCTCGCATTCAGCCAGCCGATGCAGTTTATGGCAGCGTATGCCGCAGTCCTGCCGTCCATCTTTGTGTTTAACATCATGGCGGGGATATTCTACAATCTGCAGCTGATGACTTTTTTTGCAATTTGTATGGGTCTGGCTTATAATTCGTTTGCGGAGCAAAGGGGGATAAACGATACGTCCTTAAGGCCCCTCAGTTCCCTCGAGTAAGGTGGTTTAACGGTGAAGATATTGGTGATCTCTCATATGTATCCTTCATCTCAGAATCCGGCTTACGGCATTTTCATTCATAAGCAGGTTAAAGCGCTGCAGGATCAAGGCTGTGAGATTAAAGTCGTATCGCCTGTGCCTTATGCACCTTGGCCCCTGCCGGCACTCCAGCCGAAGTGGCGGGCCTACGCGTCCATACCCGATCACGATGTGGTGGACGGAGTTGAAGTATACTATCCGCGTTATCTCGAGTTTCCGCGCTCCTATTTCCTGGAGCAGTCGGGCTATTTCATGTACAGGGGAATCCGCAGGCAGATCGCCCAGATCCGCCGGGACTTTCCATTTGAGCTGATTCACGCCCATGTGGCCCTTCCTGACGGCCATGCGGCATTCTTATTAAAGAAAGACGATGATGTGCCGCTTGTGGTTACCATCCACGGGCAGGATTTCCAGTCGACAATGTCGAAAAATGAAAAATGCCGTCGGAGACTGTTTGAGGTGCTGGAAGGTACAGACAGGATCATTACAGTTAGCTCCAAACTGAAGAACATCATTAGGGACCAGGCTTTTTTTTCGAAGACAGAGGTTATCAATAACGGCATCGACCTGAATGACTGTGTACCGCCGCCAGATATTTCCGATAATACCCGAAAAGAAATAAGGATCCTGAGTGTTTCAAATTTGAAGAAAACCAAGGGCATCGATCTGAATCTCCGGGCAGTTTCATCTCTGACCGGAAAATATCCTTCACTCAAATATTTTATTGCAGGTGACGGTGAAGAAAGACAAGCTCTGGAGGATTTGACGGAAAGTCTGAACCTTAAAGATAAGGTTATTTTTCTCGGAAAGCTTACCCATCCTGAAGTGATGAAAGAGATGGCAGAGGCCGATATTTTCAGTCTGCCAAGCTGGCAGGAAGGCTTTGGCGTCGTCTATATTGAAGCGATGGCCCAGGGGTTACCGGTTATCGGTGTCCGCGGCGAAGGGATCGAAGATGCGTTGATCCATGGCCAAAACGGTCTGCTTGTCGCTCCTCGGAATGTCGAAGATCTCACCGGAACACTTGATTCACTGCTCAGAGACGCTGTTTACTGCCGAAGGCTCGGTGAAGCAGGCAGGCAAACGGTGCTTGACCGGTTTACCTGGTCGAATAATGCGGCCCGAACAGCCGGGGTCTATCAAACTTTAACAGGAGGCAGGAAAGTTTGAAAATATGTATTCTCACAACGGGTCATCCGGCCCTCGATAACCGAATATTTTACAAGCAGGCTTTGTCTCTTAAGAAAAAATATGATGACATTACCCTGATTGTTCCTGATGAGAGAACTGAATATATGGAACAGGGGATCCGGATCATTGGCGTGCCAAGAGCGGGGTCTCTTTACGGCCGTTTTAAGCTCGGGGATACCGTCGTTGCCAAAGCGATCGAATGTCAACCGGATATCTGCCATTTTCACGACTTTGAACTGATCTACAAAGTGTTAAAGATTAAAAAAGCGCTGCCTGCGTGCAAGCTGATTTACGATGTCCACGAGCATTATCCGGACATGATGCGCATGTCCAGGAAGATCCCGCGGATGTTGAGGCCCTTGGCTACTTTTTTGGTCGATAAAAGTGAACTGTATTATGCTAAAAGATTTGATCAGATCATCACGGCTGACGGTGCGGTCAAAGACCGGTTTGCAGGCAGGAATCCCAGAGTTGATGTGATCTATAATTTTACGGAATTTATACCGGAAGCTGACACTTCGCCAAAAGAAACGGAGCTCCCGGAAAAGGAATACGATGCCATTTACCAGGGGGATATTACGCTGGAGCGCGGCGTATATATGACCGTCCAGGCTATCAAGCTGCTGAAGGAGAAGTATCCGGACATCCGGATGGTTTTTGTCGGTCCTTTTAACGACGCTGAAGGCAAAGAACTCGTCACCC
Source organism: Dehalobacter sp. MCB1 (assembly GCF_003590275.1). Taxonomy (NCBI): domain Bacteria; kingdom Bacillati; phylum Bacillota; class Clostridia; order Eubacteriales; family Desulfitobacteriaceae; genus Dehalobacter; species Dehalobacter sp. MCB1. The sequence continues at coordinate 314,834 of NZ_LXPC01000012.1, forward strand.
AATACATCGAAGAAAATGATCTGAGCAAAAATATCCTTTTCACAGGAAGGATACCCCATATCGAGGTCCAGGAGTATATCCGGAAGTCTAGGGTTGGCGTTGTTACGCTGCTGCCGCTGCCCAAATATTTTAAGAACATACCGATTAAACAGTTTGAATACATGAGCTGCGGCATCCCTGTTGTCGGCAGCAATCTTCCTCCGATCCAGCATTTTTTAACCAGCTACAACAGTGGGATCATTGTTGATCCGACCAGACCTGAGGATATTGCCAAGGGCCTCGGCATTCTGCTGGCCGATCCGCGGCTCTGCAAAGAAATGGGCGATAACGGCATCAAGGCTGTCAGAGAAGAGTACAACTGGGGCAAAATGGAGGAAAGTCTGCTGAAGATTTACAGCAGATTGGAGAACTAAGACTTAAGGAACATACAGAAAAGATGGAAATAGATCGAAGCGTCCAAGAGAGACCGTAATGCCGAATGAAGAAAAGCTAAAGAAGAAGTGATAGAGTTTGGATACCCGCCTGATCGTCAAAAATGCTGCGGCCCTGGGAATATCCGGAGTTCTTGCCAAGGCCATCGCCGCCGTGGTGGGTATATTTGTTACCCGCTATCTTGGCCCGGGACCATTTGGAGATTACTCCACAGCGTACGCGTTCGCCGGAACGTTTATCCTATTTGCGGAGCTTGGAATCAGTCAGCTCATGGTGCAGGATTGTTCGAGGAACCTGACCGAACTGCCGCGGTATTTTGGTAACACGCTGTTTGTCAAGGCCGTAATCTCCATTATATGTTTTCTATTAATGGTCATCTTTATGTTCCCGGCTGGATACAATACGTCGACCAAAGAAATGGTCGTCGTTTTGGGCGTGGCTGTATCTTTCAATGCGCTGAACCAGTCGGTCTATAACTATTATCAAGCCGTTCAAAAGCTCTATCTGGCTGCAGCCTTTCAGTTTTTGACCACATTTCTGATTGGAGGACTGACCATTGCGGTGATCTTTGCCGGGATGGGAGTCGTCGCAATTACGTTTACCCATTTGTTTACGTATATACTGATTAGTATGCTCCTATTTTTTGCCCTCAGAAGGGAAATCAGGCCGCGCGTTGAACGGAGCAGCCTGATACTGATGGTCAGGAACGGATTACCGTTCGGGATTCACCGGATATTTTATAACATTTTTTTTCAGCTTAGCATTCTGGTTTTATCACTGACGGCCAGCAATGTCGAGGTAGGGATTTATTCCGCGGCGTACAAGCTTGTCCTGATGCTGATTTTCCTGCCGAGCCTGATGACCAGCGCACTTTATCCTGTGTTGTATCAGCTCGGGGAAACGGATAAGGACGGTCATCGTCATACGACTGAAAAGGTCTTTAAGCTGCTTTCCGGGATTGGGATCCCAGGCAGTATCCTGATTTTTGTTTTAGCAGGACCGCTGACAACATGGCTGTATGCCGGAAAATTTGATGAATCGATTCCGATCCTGATGATCGTGTCCTGGTTCTTTGCACTGGAATGCATGAGTTTTTCCCTGGGCGATGTCCTAACGACCACCAACCACCAGTGGCAGCGAACCATTGTGCAGGGCTCTGCGCTTGTCCTGATGTTTATTCTGATTATGGTCCTGAATCCGCTGTTCGGGATCAGCGGCACAGCGTATGCGCTGATCATTGTCGAGATCTTTATCTTTTGCGGATACTACCTGTTGGTCCGAAAAGGGGTTTATAAGATTCGGATCTGGCGCCAGCTGCCGTCAATCATGCTTGCTTCCTTGCTGATGGCAGGGACCGCCTGGTTGACAAACAGCTTTCATCCGCTGATATCTGCTGTAATGGCTGGAATCATTTATTGCCTGGCGCTCGTGATATTGGACAGGGATTTCCGGAAGATCGGTGAATTTGTCATTCAGAAGGGTCTTCGAAAATAAAAACTGGGAGGAATGGAACATGCTTCAGTGGCCGGTATTCGTGTTGACCATCATACTTCTTGGTTACCTGGCTGTCAAAAAGCCGCTATGGCTCGTGCCGTTGCTGGCAGCGGCAGTCGCGCTGGAAATATCAATTAGCTGGTATCCGAACCTTGGCTTCCTGGAAAAAATTTTGGGAGAAGTCTCCCTGACCAGGCTTACCAGTATTGTTATGATTCTGGCGGCATTTTCCCGCGTGCTTTTTTCGGAGGAGATGCGCAAAAAGCTTGGGGCGGTTCTAAAAGATCCACTGACACTTGTTTTATTGGCTTTTATCATTCTCGGTGGGATAAGTGTTGTATACTCGGCCAACTTTGGCAACACTGTTACTGAGACCATCCGGCTGCTGATTTTATTTGCTGTGTTTATCTCTACCGCACTTTTGATGGATAAAGAACGTGCCCTGCTGCCTTTTAAAGCCGTACATATCATGGCACTCCTGCTTGCGCTGGTCAGTTTCTATGAAGGAATTACGGGGAACCTGATCTGGCAAGGAGACAAATTGCTGGTTGAGCAGACGCTGCGGGTCAATGCTACCTTTGTCGACCCCAATATTTTTGCACGTTACATCATTCTGGGGGTTGCGTCGAATTTTGTTCTGCAGATTTATACCCGGGAAAGAAGCCATAAACTGATTTATATGGCGTGTCTCGCTGTCCTACTGGCAGAATTAGTACTGACGGGTTCGCGCGGTGGATTCCTGACGCTTTTGGCAATTCTGATTGCCACGCTGATCTTTTTGCCGAACAAAAAAGCTGTTCTCTGGGTTCTCGGTTTAGGTGCCCTTTGCGGGGCGATTGTGATCTTCCTGCGTCCGGAAATCTGGGAGAGGATGCTGACGATGACGAAGGGTTTCGCATATTCAAGCGAGCAACGTTTATACCTCTGGAAGGCTTCAATTGCAATATTCAAGGACCATCCGCTGATTGGCACCGGCCTTGGCACTTTCGAGACAGTGTTTAAACAGAGTTATTTTGATTTCATGAATATCCCCGGCGGAGCGACACGCTCTCATACCACCATTCTGACGATCGCTTCGGAACTAGGGGCCGTGGGGTTGGCCGTACTTACGGCGATCTGGGCAACGATCCTGTACAGGCTGGCCAAATTGTTCAGCCTCGGACATGATTACCTCGGTATGTTTAAGGAGCAAAATGAATACTTTGCCGGCACGGGCTATGTGCTGTGGGCTGCAACCGTATTTATCAGCTCTCAAGCTGAGGGACGCTTCTTTGAGGATCCGATATTCTGGCTCAGCTGTGCGATGCTTGTTGTGTTGAAGCTTTCGCGGAAGTACCGGCTGGAGCTTGACTAATTTGTTAGAGCTTTTCTCTGTGGGGTAGCGGACTAATCTAATTCTAGGGCTTGTCTGTGGGCCACAGATTGATTGCATTTTTAGGGCCTGTCTGCGTGCCACAATTCCGCTTTTCGGCGAATTGCGCCATCCATGGCGCAAATGCCGCGCTCCGCACTCCTTGCTCCGCTTTTCGCGGAACTGTGGCACGCAGACTGATCATAAGTTCATTATCATTGTTCTGTGGCCCACAGACTGATTATAAGGTCGTTTATGTAAGTCTGCATGTATTAGACCTTCCATGGCTTGCGTTCATGGTATCACGGCATTAAGCTATCCGTGGCCGTCGCCGCGTTCCGCATCAGCAGACCAGCTGGACGCGCTTAGTACATCTTTTTATTACTAGCACAACGTTCTCAAATTCCCTGCTCAAATCATTCATACAAGCTTGATTACCCTAAATTAGGTCTGTGTGCCACAGTTCCAGCGTTAAGCGGAGCATGGAGGCGGAGCGCGGCTGTTAACGTCCATGGATGGACTAATGTCGCGGTGCTATGGAGGGCAAGGAGCGACAAGCCACGGATGGCGCAACAGCCGAAAGCGGAATTGTGGCGCACAGACCAGCTTGGGAGTTTAACGCAATCATATATTTGAGTATTTATTTCAGGAACGTTGTACTAGAAGAGGCAGCCAAAATAGGTTTAGTAAAGTAAGTTTAACCTAGGAGTAAAGATAAATATGCGTATTTTGCTTTTGACGCAGTATTTTCCGCCGGAGAAGGGGGCAGCTCAGGTAAGGCTCTGGGAGCTGGCCAAAGGCCTGCGGAATCAGGGGAATACCGTTACGGTCGTGACAGCCTTTCCGAATCATCCCGCAGGGATCATCCCAGATGAATACCGGGGGAAAGTGTTTACTCGTGAGGATATGGAAGGGATCGTTGTTCTCAGAACCTGCATCTATCCGGTGAAGCGGGGCAGATTCTGGCTGCGTTTGCTGAACTATTTTTCTTTTGTGTTTTCCGCTTTTTTAGGGATCTGCCGCAGCGGTCCCCAAGACTTGATCATTGTGGAATCTCCACCGCTTTTTATCGGTTTTACAGCCGTCATTGCTTCTTTCTTCAAAAGGGCACCCTATATCTTCAATGTCTCCGATCTGTGGCCGGAATCCGCAGTGCAGCTCGGACTTGTCACGAATAAGCAGCTTATCGGCATGTGCGAGTGGCTGGAACGTTGTTTTTACCGCAAGGCATTTAAACTTTCGGCGCAGACCCAGGGGATTGTGGAAGGGTTGAAAAAGAAAGGGGTCAAAGCTGAAGATATCTTATTCCTGCCTAACGGCGTTGATACCGAACTTTTTAAACCGAGGCCCAAAGACCCGGTGCTGGAACAGCAGCTTGGTCTGCAGGGAAAATACGTGATCCTGTATGCTGGGACGATGGGGTATGCCCATGGGATTGAGACAGCGCTTGAGGCTGCCGATCTGCTGCGCGCCGAGCCGGAAATATTTTTTCTGTTTGTCGGCGACGGGTCCGAAAGACCCCGGCTCGAACAGATTGCCCGGGAAAAGGATCTGCCCAATGTCCGCTTCATCGATTTCCAGCCGCTCGAAGAGATTCAACGTTATTATTCGTTAAGCAGTATCAGTCTTTCGACCCTCAGACGCTATAAGCTCTCGGAAGGGGTAAGGCCTTCCAAAGTATTTCCGGCGATGGCCAGCGGTCAGCCGCTGATCTATGTCGGAGAGGGCGAAGGCGCCGAGATTGTCAAAGAAAGCGGCGGCGGAGTGGTGCTCGAACCCGAAAACCCCAAAATCCTTGCCGAGACGGTCTTGCGCCTAAAGGCAGATCCGGAAACCTGCAAGGTACTCTCCGAAAAGGGCCGGGAATATGTCATCAGGCACTATTCCTGGGACAGTATCGTCAGAAACTGGCTTGAGCAGCTTTATTTGAAGAAAGCCTAACGTTGTTTTTTGGCCAAAGCGTAGTAAAATAAAGTAGTCAATGAAAAATTAGCCAATGAACAAGGAATTAAAAATATTAAAGAATAAGCGAAGTATAAAAACAATTAATGGATAAATTAAAAAGACAAAAATCAAATGAAAAACTATAGAACAACATAATAACATGATAGCAGACACTGAAACGAAGAAAGAGGCGTAAATTTATGAGTCCACGACGCGAACAGTTCCTTCCCTATGCGCTGCCGCTGATTGAAGATGATGATATTGAAGCTGTTGTCGACAGCCTGAAATCAAATTGGATTTCCAAGGGTCCAAAGACCGGAGAGTTTGAAAAGCGTTTTGCTGAATATATCGGTGTTAAACACGCCATTGCGCTAAATTCCTGCACCGCAGGCCTGCACATCGCCCTGCTGGCTGCCGGAGTCGGAGCAGGCGATGAGGTGATCACCACGGCCATGACGTTTGCAGCCTCAGCGAATGTGATCATTCACTGCGGGGCAACTCCTGTTCTGGTGGATATTGACCCGCGAACCATGAATATTGATCCGGCCAAGATCGAAGAGAAGATTACTGCCAAGACCAAGGCAATTATTCCGGTTCATTTGACCGGACTGCCGTGCGAGATGGATCAGATAATGGTGATTGCGAAAAAATACAACCTTTTTGTATTGGAAGATGCGGCCCATGGCACGTATACGAAGTATAAAGACAGAATGGTCGGCACGATCGGCGATGCGGCGGCCTTTTCGTTCTATGCGACGAAGAACCTGGCAACCGGAGAGGGCGGTATGGTAACGACCAACGATGATGCGCTTGCCAACAAGATGAGGGTTTTGAGTCTCCACGGCATGAGCCGGAATGCCTGGAACAGATTTTCTGAAAAAGGCTCCTGGTATTATGAGATTGAATACCCGGGATATAAATACAATATGACGGATATTCAGGCTGCGATGGGGATGACCCAACTAGCCAAACTGGAATCGATGCAGGCCAGAAGAGAAGTCATCTGGCAGCGTTATAACGCTGCTTTCAGCAAGCTTCCCGAGATTGAAGTTCCGACTGATTTTACGTATGCCCGTCATGCCCGCCATTTGTATATGATCAGGCTGAATCTCGATAAACTTACGGTGGACCGGGCTGCGTTTATTGAATTGCTTAAGGAAGAAAATATCGGCACAAGCGTTCACTATATTCCACTTCCGTATCATCCGTACTACCGGGATACCTTTGGCTACAAACCCGGAGATTTTCCAAAGACGGAAGCGCTCTACGAGAGAATTATTTCCCTGCCGCTTTATCCTAGAATGAGTGATACCGATGTTCAGGATGTCATTGAAGCCGTACAGCGTGTTATTGAAAAGATCAGGTCATAAGAAGGAAGAACAGACTTTTTCCTCTGTTTCTTATAGAATTTAGGAAATTGTTCAAAATCATCTACGAAAGATAGTAAGAATATTTGTAAGATGTGAAGGAGTAAAATCCCAAGGAGTGGTAATTTGTTAGCGAAAAGGGTTTTAGACCTATTGATTTCCATCCCGCTGCTCATTATTTTATCCCCATTGTGGCTGATGATTGTTCTTTGGATCAAAGCCGATTCCAAAGGCCCCGCGGTTTTCAGGCAGGAAAGAGTCGGACGGAATGGAGCGCTCTTCACAATCTATAAATTTCGGACCATGGTTCCGAATGCCGATGCTGTGATGAAGGAAAAAATCGAGCAGCTGAAAAAAGAAGGCAAGTTTGATCCGGACAATTTCTTCTTTCAGGACAAGGATGATCCGAGGATTACGAAGAGCGGCAGATTCTTAAGGAAAAGCAGCCTGGATGAACTGCCCCAGCTTTTGAATATCATCAACGGTACGATGAGCATTGTCGGTCCGAGGCCGGAAGTCCCGGAAATTGTGGACCAGTATACGCACGAACAGCGTCATCGTCTGGACATGCCGCCGGGCGTGACCGGTCTAGCCCAGGTCAATGGCCGCAGTGAGCTGACACTCACGGAAACCCTGAAATATGACGTGGAATACGTCCAAAACTGGCGTTTAGGTTTAGATTTAAAGATACTCTGGAAGACAATCTTTCTCGTTTTAAAGGGGACAAATGCATATTAGGTATGTTAGGTAAGGGGTTTGGTTTACAAAAGACTGACTGCGTTAAAATATGAAAATAGAAAAGCAGTGGGAGAAAGGAATTTTTCTTTCTCCCACTGCTTTTCTATCTTACAATGTGCTTTATTAGAAAATTCTTTTTGATGTGATGAGGCTGTAATCGACATGTAACTGAATTGTGACAGCAATCGTGTATCTTAAACTTAGAAGAAATACTTACCGGACTGGGGAAAGGCATAATGAACAAAGAACATACCGGTTCCAGGCAAAAAAAACCACTTATCGGCACTCAGGAAGCATCATTCATTCTACGGGTATCCGCAATGGAGGACTATGACCTCCAAGGGAGAGTCGAACATGTCGGATCAGGTGATTTCCAAACCTTCAAAAGCTACGGCGATATGGTTAGGCTAATGCACAATAAAGTTGAAGAAGTTGGAATACCTCAGTCCGGCAGCATATTACGCAAATGGTCTTGATTAATTTCTAAAAAGGTGGTGGCACTATGTCTGAGGAGAAAGAAAAACAAACTGAATCCAGCAACACGGAAGCTTCATTTTTGATTCGAATTCAGTACAGACAGAATGCCAGTTGGCAGGGGACGATACAGTGGCTGGAAGAAAAGAAGACCAAACAATTCCGGAGTGAACTCGAAATGATGATGTTAATCAATGAAGCAGCAGATAAAGTAAATATCCAAACAGATCGGACTAAGCTCGGTTCCTGGAATAAGAAGGAGGAGGTATCGTAAACTTAGGGGAAACTATTTTGTACTTATTACTTTTTAATATCAAATAAGAATAGGAGGAAAGAAATGTTAATAAAGAAAACACGTTTTTCAAAAGTGCTCGTATTATGCTTAATCTTTACATTGATTTTATCATTTAGCACGGCATTCGGAATAACGTTACCGGCAGGTCATACCTGTACTTACCCCGATGCTGCTAAAACTGTTACTCCAGACCCAGCTGGTGCTACGAAAGGCAATATTACAGGTCCGGCAATGCTTACAGCAAGTGGTACGATAGATGTTGGAGCCGATTCAGAAGTTGAGGTTATTATCGAGGGTACTGAGGCTCATATTAAAGTTACAAAAGGAGCAATTTCACAAGTTGCTGTTAAGGCGGCCCACTCTTTCCGCTATTGGACTTTTAGTCCCAGTATGCAAGTGGGAGATTGTGTTATTGTCACCACTGCAGGCTGCTTTTCTAATGATAGTGAAAAGAGTACTATTGGGGAATCCGCTTTACACGGTATTAGCCATCTTGTTTTTGGTGAAGGGACTGTTGTAGAAGAAAAAGGTTCTATTACCATCAGCAAAGACTATGCCCCTGTACTTGTTGATGAAACTCCAGTAGCAATTTTTCAATTGTTTGATGAGCAGAAGAATGCTGTAAAAGACGCTCAAAATGATGATGTCACTGCAACAATCAACGGAAAAAACAGCGCAACAATGAGTAATCTGACATTGGGCAATTACTATTTGAAGGAAATCACAAGTCCTTCAGGATACACACTATTATTAAAAGTCGGCAGCACGACACTGATCCCGGATGCAAATGGTTTTTACGGTCCGATAGCTGTTGATTCAAGTACAGCTGTGGTGTTGGATGCGCTGAATGCGAAACTTGGGTCTGTTCAGATTATGAAATCATACGAAGGCAAGCCTACAGATGCAAACGAGGAAGCAACCTTCCAACTGTTTACTGAATCAGACGGTAAACTTGCTTCTGCCGCTAAAGATATCAATGGAAATCTAGCAAAGGTTACGATCACAAACGCATCTACAACTCCTTCGGTAATCAATAACTTGGTTATTGGCAAATATTATCTGAAAGAAATAGGTCCTATTGGATATGATCTCTCTGTCACGATCAATGGTGTTGGTCCAAAAACGGCGAATAGCGATGGTCTTTACGAGATTGATGTCAATACAAGAGCAGCAGTAGAAGTCTCTGCCCTGAATACAAAGACCGAGGATACAGGCACGATTCAAATTTATAAATACTGGCGCGGAGAAGGTACTTTTAGAACTAATGTTGTTTCGGATCCACCATCCGCGACGTTCAAGCTTTGTACCCATGATAGCTTAGGATATCATACGGTTAAGACAATCACCGTCACCGGAGATGGTAGCTTTGAAAAAGTCACTGTGCCTGTTGGCATGTACTATCTACAAGAAATATCCACAAACAAAAATGGATATGAACTGACCTCACTGGAAATCGATGTTAATGGGGATGGCATTTATGATCCCGTAGATCCAGTAGATGGATACTACCCGATTAAGGTGGAGAAAGATCAAGGAACAACAGCAGCTATACCATCTGTAGTCATTCATGCAACAAATACCGAAGAAATTGGTGAAATCTCAATTACCAAAGTGTATAGCGGCACGGTATATGACAAGGATGTTAAGTTCAACCTGAAAGAAAAAACCGCTACCGGCTATGAAGATGTTGTAAATCCATTCTATCTAGGCAGTGGTGAAACAACAGAACCATTTGTGTTGCCGGTTGGAACGTACTACCTCGCTGAAGAGATTCCTTCCAATTACTCATTTAGCGTCAAACAAGGTGATACGGTTTTAGAGAAAGTCGACAACTATTATGTAATCAAGGTAACAAAGAGAACTTATACAGAACAGGGGGATGGACAAATACCTGTAGTCGTTAATTTCACCGCGCTGAACAGCTACAATCCACCTCCACCGCCCCCACCGCCGGGAAAAGTCAATATCCAGATCAACAAAGCTTATACAACTGATGTAACCGCAATAAATCCGACGGCAACTTTCACACTATACACAAAAGCCGGAGAAACTTATACAGCAATTAACTCAGTTTCTATCGTAGGCCCGCTAAGCGAGACAATTTCCAATCTTGATCCTGGTACCTACTATCTGAAAGAATCTGCTGTTCCTACAGGTTTTACCTTCCAAAACATGAGTATCAATAATACCGTACAGACACCGGATACTCAGGGCTATTATGTCATCGATGCAACTGCAACTGGAACAACAGTAACGGTAACTGCGACAAACGCAGAAAACCCGCCTGCTAGCCCGCCTGAAAAGAATGAGTCCATTAAGATTAAGGAAGAACTTCCGAAGACCGGCGGAAATACAGCAGCCTACCTCCTGAGTGGATCTATACTTGCAGCCGTAGGAGCCCTGCTTCGTAGGTTCCAAAAATAAGCGAGACGAATAAGTATTCAAAATAAGTATTAAAAGAATAGCTTTCAATCTGACCGGGATATCTTTAGATATCCCGGTTTTATATTTTTCTACCTTTCTAGGATCAATGAAGATTACTTTATAGTAACATCATTTCATCGTTGTGATTTACTTGTGACTAAGTTGTAACAGGCATTGTGTATAGTGATGATAATAAAATTGTAAATTGAGTTGTGACTATATGATAGAAGGAAATCAAACGGAGGAAAGAAAATGAAAAAAATGATAAATAGCATCAGTAGAAACTTTAAAAAGAGAATGATTCAAATCGGCGCCGTATGCATGATTTTTTACCTTGTTTTTTCTTTCAATGTGGCGTATGCCAAGAATGACGATAATGAGGAAAAAGAAAAGAACATTCCCAATACCAAAATCAATGTGCATTTTGAAGGGGAAATCACAGGTATTTCAGCAGTAAGTGTCACCCTAAGTAACGAGACAGTCATTCCGATGATGGAACAGGAACCAGGCTTTTGGAAAGAAGCAGATAATAAAGAAAAACTTGTGAATCAGATCAAACAGATCGATGTAGTTAAAAATGACCATACAATGACCTTCTCTACCTGGAGAAATAGCACGGAAGCAGAAGGGTCACTGAACATCTGGATCACGCTTCAAAGTGAACAAAATAATGCAGGAAGCAGCGACGAGAATCAAGGTAGCGGAAGTAGCAACGAGGTTCAGGGCAGCGTAGGCATCGACGAGACCCAGAATCCTGTTGAGGATGAAACTTCGAGCGACAATCAATATCAAACCCAGATTATTGATGGTAATGAAGCGATTACTGTGATGGATGAAGAAGTATTTAGCCCTTCTGAAGAACAGAAAGAAAAAATTGCTGTAGCTGCACAGCCCGAAAAAATATTACCAACCAAAGATCTTCCCAAAACAGGCGGCAACACGACAGCCTATTTAATAAGCGGTCTTTTGATAGCCGGTTCAGGATTAATACTTCGCAGAGTTCAAAAATAAGTTTATAATTGGATAAAAAAGACTACCGTTTGTTTTTAAAAATTGTTGAGTAAGTAGAGATTGGGTCAGGCAGGTGAAAGACCATGAAAAGTAGGAACGGCAAAATAATAATAAAAAGAGTATCTTTGATTCTGATTATTGTAGGGATACTCATTGCGCTTTATCCCTTGTATACGAACCTGAAAGCTTACTATCAGCAGTCTATCCTGGAAAAAGAACTTAATTCACAGATTTCGGCGATAGAACCGACAAGTGCAGACCAATTAAGTACGGAATCCCCGGTTATTGAGGACGCTGCCACAGCAGCCGAGACAAAGCCTCAAACTGTTCAACCAAAGAAGATCAACGCGATGATGCGTATTGAAATACCGAATATTCACCTTTCTTCCATCGTCGTGGTTGGAACATCCAAATACATGCTTTCGTACGGACCAGGTTGGTACGAAGAGTCGGCATACCCTGGGGAAGGCAATACGGCGATTGCTGCCCATAAAGATATGTACGGATCATGGTTTAGAAATTTATATAAACTGAATCCCGGGAATCAGATCTATCTCACTTACAAAGGGAAAAAGTACATTTATTTTGTTGAAAAGGTTTATCCGATTATGACCAATGATTGGAGCGTTATCGCTCCCACCGAAGAGCCGGTCCTCACCCTGACCACTTGTTACACGAAGACAGAGCGGCTGGCCTGCAGGGCTGTTTTGAAAGAAATACAAGAAAAATAAAAAGAGGTAAAGCCTCTTTTTATTTTTGTTCTAAAATAATCACAATTTTAATCAATATTTTCTTATCCTATATTGTATTAAAGAGGGACTTAATTTATAATAAATTTACATATAGCATAGCCAATATTTGGATAGGAATGGTTATTGTGGCACTGGAAAAAGAAGAACTTCAAAATATCATTGAAGAAGGACCCATCTATATTCGTACCTTTGGACAGTTCTGTGTCAAAAGGGGTAGTGTTGTTTTGTCCGCGGAGTCCCACAAGTCTCAAAAAATGTGGGATTTGTTCAAATATTTTATCACCAACCGCGGAAAAAATATAATGCCCGAGACCATTCAGGATACGCTCTGGCCTGATCAGGATTACGAGTATTCCAATAAGGCTTTCCGAACAATGATTTACCGTCTGCGTAAGGCACTGAATAAAGGTGCCTTGGACAATGATGCTATGAATGAGGATCAGCTGATTATATATACCCATGGCTGTTATGGCTGGAATCCGGACATTAATTATCGGCTGGACGCTGAAGAATTTGATCAATATTTTACGGCAGCCAGGCAAAATAAATCTGTTGATCCGCAAAAATCCATGTCGTACTATCAAAATATCTTAGCGTTGTATCTGGGCAGTTACCTTTCAGAATCCATATACAACGAATGGACAATACCTCTGAGAAATCATTACCGGCGTTTGTATCTCCAAGCGATGTCGGATTACTGCTGCCTTCTCACAGCACAAGGAGAGAACAAGCTTGTGATCGAGGTTTGTGAAAAAGTGATCATTAATGAACCGCTTGAGGAAGAATTTCATGTTATCCTGATGGAGGCACTTCTCAAAGAAGGAAAAGTGAAAGATGCCAAACAGAATTATGAATATATCACAAGTAAACTGTATCAGGAATTTGGTGTCAGGCCATCTACCGAATTGAGGAATCTATATAGTAGGATTACAGCGAAGGATAAGACTGTGCGGGCTGACATCGAATCCGTACAGGAGGAAATTGCCGGCACGGATGGTGACGGACCATTTTTCTGTGACAGAGCAACTTTTAAATCTGTTTATGATCTCGAAAGGCGAAGAGTAGAACGCAGCGGCCAGTCAATGTTTACAGTGCTATTGACCTTGCAGCCCAGTGAAAAAACGGTACTGAACAAAGACGCTGCCGACAAAGCTTTTCAGACATTAAAAGAAATTGTCGCCAGAAGTCTGCGAAAGGGAGATGTCTGTGCAACCTGGGATGAACTCCAGCTGGTCCTTATCCTACAGGGCATTAATGTGGAGAGTACGCGGATGGTTGTTGGACGTCTTGAGAATGCCTTCCGAGAAAAGACACGACAGAACGATGTCATCTTGAAGGCAAGATACCAGCCGATCGTTGCCAATCAGACGATTGCCAATGAAATGATTTGAATGACTTCATCAATAAATCCGACATCATCATGGATGATGCCGGATTTATTATTATCTTATATGATTTGACAGGAGATTTCTTAGTAAAGGGTTACTGAAGTATTTTTATGGGTCTTCGCAAAGGTTCCCGCATCCATGTTCAGATATTTGGTCGTGCTGGCCGTTACGAATTTCTTGTTCTTAATATAACCTGCATCCCAGGTAGTATCGATGCTGATCCATTCTCCGTCAACCAGAGCTTCATTCCAGGCATGTTTTTCGTAGGCCTGCTGCGAGCTGCTCCAGGCATCTCCATATACGACTCTGGTTTGCACACCGGCTGCTCTGGCCAGTGCTGTGAAGGCGAAGGAATAATCTCTGCATGTTCCTTTTTTGCTTCTGATGACATCTGTCGCTGTATTGACGCCGATATTTCCGCTGTAATACGCATTGGTATCATAAGCAATATTCTTTGTAACCCAGCTGTGTATGGCGATTACTTTATCCATATCCGTTGTGCATGTTTTCGTAAGGGAAGCTGCTAGGTTTTTGATGGTAGGATTGTCACTATTTACAAAACCGGAAGGAGTTAGGCAAAAGTAATTTTCTGTTGAAGTATTCTGTACCTCGAAGCGAATGCTACCGTCAAACTGTTTTCCGTTGTCTCCAACCCAGATCGTATATAGACCGGCTCCAAAACGCAGCCAAATTACTTTAGAGAACACACCTTGATTCACAGAGACGGGGACCGTTGTGATTTCCCCATTGGGTCCTCTCAGGCAAAGCCAGATCTTACTCAGAGTGCTTGTCCCTTCGATGGTGAAGGAACGGTCATATTGGGTGCCACTAATTGAAGGAGAGGTCACCTGTATGGTATCTGTCTGGAACGCTACGTTGTAAGCCGCTTCTGCTTTTGTTGTGCTAAGGGTTATAAACATCAGAGCTGCCAAAACAACTGATATTACTTTCAAAGATAATTTTCTTTGCATCGTGTTGAACCACCTTTCTCGGTTAAAAAAAATCCCTCTTCAGGGGCTACCTGAAGAGGGCAATCATTATGTCAAAATGATAAAGACTTGTCCTGCACTTTCGGTAACCCGGCTGCCATAACCTTGCGGTGTTAGGCCCGTAGCTTTGCGTCTCCGTCTTTCGGCGGGTTTGCCATTATCGTCTGCTATTTAGTTTTGAAAATCGTTTAACTATTAATACAAAATACCTGTTCCGGATACCGAAACAGGCGTTATAAGCACTATAACTGCACTTTCGGTAACCCGGCTGCCATAACCTTGTGGTGTTAGGCCCGTAGCTTTGCGTCTCCGTCTTTCGGCGGATTTGCCATTTATCGCTTTTGCTTATCCAAATTATAGTATACAAATTGCCTCTTGGCAATAGTTTTTTAAAAAGATGTAACTAGTATGTGACATTTTTTAGCAAAATAATTCCTGCAGCAGCGGGTTTAATTTTCGAGCACTTTCTTGATCTAGCCAGGCCAGGGACCAGCAGCCGGCCCCGCCAAGGCCGAATGTGTTGATTAAGGAAAGTTTTGCCTTCCAGCTTTGACAGTCGTCAAAATAAACTGTCCACTGGAAGCCATGCTCATCCGTATAGAAAAAAAACGGTATGCCTAGGGGGTCTGAAGGGACGGTCTTTCTGGTAACTTTTCCATGATAGCGAGAAGCGGTTTGTATGGCAACGGTAAGCCCAAGTGCCTTGGATGCCCAGCGGGTGCCGTCTTGTCGCCAAGCCCTTCCGTAATAGGGCATGCCCATTAGAATTTTTTCGCAAGGAATCCGGGTAACTGCGTAAGCCATGACCTTGCTTACCCAGTCCAGTGGGGCGATTGGACCTGGAGCGGATGTAGCATAATGCAGATCGTAGGACATGATCTGTATATAGTCGACATATTTGGCGAGTTCAGGGTAATTATACTGAACGCACCAGGGCTCTGCTGTGTCGGAAGTCCGGGACATCACAGAGACGAGGGTGAGCTTTCCTTCGGCGGATAACTGCGCATAGAGGGTTTTCATTAAAGCGGTAAGTCCCGGTCCGGTATCGGACGAGAGCGCTTCAAGATCGACCAGAATCCCGTCCGCTCCGGTATCCCTGATGAGCTTCAGGCAGCTTTCCTTAAAAATACTGCGTTTCAGAGGATCACGCAGCATATCCCCGGCAGTCTTGCCGCTACCCAGCACCATCGGAACCACTTTGGCGCCGCTGCGTTGTCCGAGAGCGACCAGGTACTTCGGTATTTCAGGATCGGTAAAGACACAGCCAAAACTGCCATCCGCTTGCAGCGGCCCTGCAAAATTTGGGACCAGGATATCAATTGATTTCAGAAGATTGCCGGAAACGCAGGCCAATTGTTTCTCGTAAGCCGCCTTACTGCCGTATCCATCCCAGAACTGAAGGTTAGTTATCATCTTGAAACCCCACTTCTTAGTTTCTTATCTTCTGATATCAATATTCAGTAAGAAAAAAGAGGGTGCGTGAACACCCTCTAGTACTAAATAGTAAATTACAGTCAGACTTAAGTATATCGGGCCTGTCTGCATGCCACAATTCCGCTTTCGGCCGTTGTGTCATCCTTGACACGTCGCTCCTTGCCATCCATGGCATCGCGACATTAGGCCATCCGTGGCCGTCAAAAGGCCGCGCTTCGCTTCCTTGCTCCGCTTGACGCTGGAACTGTGGCATGCAGACTCAACGTCATGGAGTCTGTAAAAAATTAGTTGATCCGCTCTTTTAGCAGCGGGTATAGCTCCGGAGTACTGACTTCGTTGATCCAGCCCATGGACCAGCCGCCGATGCCCCCGAGATTGTATTCGTCCATGATATCCAATTTTTCTCCCCAGCTCAGCCGGTCATCAAAATAAGCTGTCCTGCTGTAGCCGCTTTCATCGACATATTTAAAGGTCGGTACGCCGATCGGGTCTGTCAACGTGGTCTCTCGGGTGATTGTAGCACAGAACTGGTCAGCGGTCTGCGTCGCGACTGCCCAGCCAAAGACCTTGGACACCCAGCCGCTTCCTTCTGTTCTCCAGGCTCTTCCGTAGTAAGGTACACCCATCAGAATCTTTTCCGAAGGGATTTCAGTCACAGCATAAGCGATAACTTCTCTGACCCAATCCAATGGCGCAATCGGGCCGGGAGCAGACGTCGAATAATGTTTGTCATAAGACATAATCTGAATATAATCTACAACCTGCGCAAGGTCACTGTAATCGTACTCGTCGTACCAGGGCTGATCGGTTGCAGAGGTTTTGGACATGACAGAGACCATGACCAGCTTCCCTTGCGGGTGAAGCCGCGTATATAAGTCCTGCATCAGCGCAGTCAGGCCTTCTTCAGAGCTTTCGGAGAGTGCTTCCATATCGACCAGAATGCCGTCGGCATTGGTTTCCGCAATAAGTTTGACAGCACTGTTGATAAAGGTACTGCGCTTGGCCGTGTCCTGCAGCACGGAATCAGCCGTACTGCCGCTGCTCATGACCATTGGTACGACTTGAGCGCCTTTACTCTGTCCCAAGGCGACGAGATATTTTGGTGTTTCGGCACTGCTGAACCTGTAGGCAAAGCTGCCGTCGGCCTGAACGGCTCCTGCAAGGTTCGGAACCAGAACATCGATATAGTCCGCCAGATCACCCGGAACATAGGACAGCTGGTTTTCATAGGTTGTTTTATTGGCATAGCCATCCCAGAACTGCAGCGATATTTTGGAACTGGTGCTCCCGATCCGGACAATATTTTGTATTGCCGTACTGATTACATCAAAACCGCCCAAGAAAAAGAAATTATTTACACTGGCTCTGTTTGATCCAAGATAAGCTGTAGTCGGCGTATTCAGCAGGGCATTTTCATCCTTCGGAACCAGTAGGATCGGGTTATTGTTTCTAGCGGCGAGCACAGAGCCTGCCAGTGCATCCGGGAAGGAACCGCCTGTCGCGACAACCATTTTGTCCATATTATATGGAAGATTTTTTAATATCGCCACATTGGTCTTGTAGCGGTCCAGGTCACTCAGTCTGCTGACAGTATACCCGGCTGTTTTGAGCTGATTTGCAGCCGAAGCGCTAATTGCGCTTTCACCGCCGATCAGGGTAATTTCAGTAACGCCAAGTTTCTGGAGTGCATTCAGGGTTGCTGTGGGGACTTTCTGCGTATCGGTCAGCAGCAGCGGGATTCCATTGGCTGCTGCGTAGGAAGAAATGCTCAGCGCATCGGCAAAGACTTTGCCTGAAGCTAGAAAAGCCCGGGTACTGTTTTCAACGGATGTCGTTGAAATATTAGCCGCCGTTTCATAGCGGTCTTTTCCCTGGATCCGATAGGTCGTCAAGCCGTTAGCCTTCAGCGCATTTTCCACGCTCGCCGATATCGCCCCTGTCCCGCCAAGGATGAAAACGGAGGAAGCATTCAACCGTTGGATTTCCTGAAGGACTTCCGGGCGCAGCCGGTTGGGCTCGGTCAGCAGCAGCGGCCCGCCGCCTACTACAGCGCTATTGGCCAAAACAGCACCGGCCAGGGCATCCGGAAACGCATCTCCGCGGGTCAGGACAACACTGCTGGCATTGGTCCAGTTATTTGAAGATATCTCGACTGCGGTCTCATATCTGGTTTCTCCGGCAAAACGGGTAAAGGAAGTGGTGCTGCTGTCCGCGGCATAGGCGGATTTAAGCGTTTCCCCCATTCCCATAAACAGACTGCACGTAAAGAAAGAAGCCAGGGTCAGAGCCGCTATTCCTTTTCTAACCAGGCTTGTCGTTTGTTTTTCTCGATGATTATTCATTTTTAACTTGAACATAAAGATTCTCCTCCGTATATTCTGTCTGGCAAAAATCTGGATATCTTTCTATTTCGCCGTCAGACTCTAAAATCCTGTTCAAAATGCAGGAAAATATAAGATCTTGCCGAATTTGTGAAAAACATACAAAAACACAAAAATGTGAGGACAAAAAAATGCTGCCTATAAGCACCAGGAATCCGCAAAAACAAAGAATGATCCTACTGCGAGGACACCTAAGAGCCATCCCTTCACTAAACATAAAAGCTTGTTTGGCAGTTCTGATTTGCCTTGCCCTGGTGTTTCAGGGCATCCCGGGCGGTCAGGAGAAGGTTGCAGCGGCTTTGGAGATATCCAGCGGAAAGCTGCCTATTACGGAAGAATACGACCCTGAAGCCGCCCGTCTGGTGGTTGAGACCACTCAGGGTACCGATCTGGGGACACTGGAAGAAGCTGTTGGGGGCGAGCTGGTAAGGACCGGTCCAATGGATTATTGCACGCTGCAATTTCAAGGGACGAACGATGCAAATAAAGCTGAGGATATCCTGCAGAAGACACTCCAATATCCGGGAGTACTAAACGCGTCATGGAGCAAAAAATATCAGACCGAAGGGACTGCCAACACGGAGGTTTTCACAACTGCCGTCAGTGATCCCGAATACAGTTACCAGTGGGGGCTGCAAAGGGTAAGGGCCGACCAGGCCTGGAAAGAGGGAACAACAGGCCAGGGGGTCATCGTTGCTGTGATTGATACCGGCGTAGACCTCGATCATCCCGACCTGGCAGATGGGACGAACAGTAATCTTGTCAAAGGGTACAACGCAATTACACGAAGTACTGCGGCCACGGCAGCACAGGATGATAACGGACACGGTACTTCTGTGGCCGGATTGATTGCTGCCCTGAATAACAATAAAGGTATTATTGGGGTCGCTTATAACGCCAAGATCATGCCGATCAAAGCCATGGATAGGAACGGTGAAGGTGAGGATACTGTCATTGCGGACGGCATTATCTGGGCCGTCGATAATGGGGCCAAGATTATTAATATGAGCATCGGCTCTGATGAAGAAACCAAAATACTTGATGATGCGCTGCAGTATGCAGCCAATAAAGGGTGCCTGCTGATCGCGGCTTCCGGCAATGTGTCCGGAAGTACCTCACAGGCCTATAGCCACCAGACTGTAACGGGAACGAGTGAGGTATCCTATCCTGCGGCGAATCCGAACGTTCTTGCCGTCTCGGCAGTGGATTTCTCTGATGTGATTACGGATTTTTCACTGACTGGGCCGGAGGTACTGCTGGCCGCTCCGGGCAAAAGAATACTGACTGATTACTGGTCAGTTACGGAAACGGGCTGTGCCTATATGACGGGGACATCCATCGCGGCACCTTTTGTCACCGGGGCGGCTGCCCTGCTTTGGAGTAAATATCCCGGGCTGACGGTAGATCAAATCAAACAGGCCCTGATAGAATCTGCCTATGATCTCGGACAGGAAGGCCAGGATAATGACTATGGTTATGGCAGACTGGATATCTATCGTGCCCTAAAGACATTTGGAACTCTGCAGAGATATGCCGCCCCGGCTGTTTTGGGATGGGAAGGCGGCGTCGTAGCTGCTGGAAACACCGGTGAGGAGCCCGCGATTGAACTGACCGTTCCGACCGGAGCCTTTGCACTGCAGGTCGACAGCACCGGAACGGAAAAAAAGATCAACATTTCCATATCTGAAGTAAAATCTCCGGGCAGTTTTCCTGAAGGGATTATTTCCGGCAGTGGGGTGTATGCAATCAGTTGGGGAGAAGTACTGCCTGAAAAAGTCCTTAACCTGACGGTCAAAGCAGAGTTGCCTGCCGCATACGCGTACGGATCAGAAACCGGCTATCTTGCCTATTTATATCGGTGGAGCGGCTCAAGATGGATCAGAGTTGGCGGCGGATTCTCAACGAACGCCGCAAAGGTGGAAGTCTCCATCTATGAGCCCGGTACTTACCGGGTCGGCTGGAGTCCGGCTCCTGCTAACGACCGGATCGCCGGATCGGACAGGATCACGACCGCGCTGGCCATTGCGAGGGAGGCGTTCCCTACCGGCGCGGATACCGTCGTGATTGCCCGGGCTGATGATTTTCCCGATGCGCTGGCTGGAGCACCGCTTGCTTACAAGTACCATGCACCGATCCTGCTGACGTACCCAAACGAACTGCCGCAGGAAGTCTATCAGGCAGTGCAGGACTTGAATCCGAATAAAGTTATTATTCTTGGCGGCACGGGGGCTGTTTCAGCTGCCGTCGAAGCAAAGCTCGCCAATATTGCCGCTGTAAAGCGGCTGGCCGGAAATAACCGATATGACACTGCTGCGGCTGTCGCCGACATGCTTGGCACAAAAGGGCAGGCAGTCGTGGTCAGCGGGATCAACTTTCCGGATGCGATAGCAGCGGCTTCTTTCGCAGCAGTAGAGGGCAAACCAATTTTGTTGACGTCTTCCGGGATCTTAAACAGCGAGACACTGCTTGCTCTGAAGAAAAGTTCTATTACCGCTACGGAAGTGATCGGCGGGAGTGAAGCGGTCTCCGGAAATATACTGTCAGAACTGCCTTCCCCGATCAGAATTGGCGGTACGGATCGTTATGCAACGTCTGCAGGCGTTCTCCGAGAACATAAAACTGCAGGACAGGTACTATATATAGCTACAGGAACAAATTTTCCCGATGCACTGACCGGAGGAATATTGGCAGCGACAGGCTCATCCAATATTTTGCTCGTTTCCCAAAGCGGTCTGTCTGCAGGTCAAAAAACTT
The DNA here is from genome assembly GCF_003590275.1 of Dehalobacter sp. MCB1. Classification (NCBI taxonomy): domain Bacteria; kingdom Bacillati; phylum Bacillota; class Clostridia; order Eubacteriales; family Desulfitobacteriaceae; genus Dehalobacter; species Dehalobacter sp. MCB1. The sequence goes on from NZ_LXPC01000012.1 coordinate 336,062, forward strand.
TGCTGTCATCCTACAAAGGCAAAACCGTGATAGCGATCGGCGGGGCAAAAGCATTGCCGGGTAGTGTCTTGACGGAGATACGGCAGCTCGGATTACTGTAAAATAAGAAGCAATTTGTCCCCTGCGTCAGGTAAATGCCTCAAAATCCGTCTTATAGAGGGACGGTGAACAGAATGTCACTAAAAAAACAGTGGAAATTTTTGCGCGAATATTGTAGAATAACATAGCGCGATTAATTTGGGTGATTATGTCAATTTCTTAAGGAATACCAATGTTTCCTGTGAAAAAAGTTGCGTGCTTATGCAGGAATATTGAGTTCTTTAAAGAATAATATATGGAGGTATGAGAAGCTCATTACATAAGCTTCTCTTTACCCATAGAACGTCTAAAGGGATAACCGCCCCTGAGGAACGAGGCTCAGAGGGGGGACGCCCCCGGGTTGGGTGGTGCCTTTAGATATTGCGCAATGTCTAAGGATAATCTTTGCGACACTGTTAAGGGGGGTGAAGAAAGAGATTCCGCATTCGAGTAAAGGGAGACTGATTCCAAGACAGATATAAAAATACCACTGATTGAATCGGTTTTGCCCGAAGACAAAAAAACCCTTTTTAAAGAAAGAGAGGAGATTTGACTAAATGAGTAGAACGAAGAAGATAGCCGTATTAGCTATCATTGCTATGGTTCTGACCCTGATGCCTGCTGCTATGTTTGCTGCTACAGCTGACAGCACCAGACTTTCCGGTGCAGGCCGTGTAGAAACCGCTCTCGATATCGCCAGTGCAGGAACTTGGGGTACATCAGTTGTACTTGCTCCTGCCGATCAAGCTAACCTCGTTGACGCTCTGGCTGCCGCACCTTTAGCAGGCCAGGAGAATGCCCCGATCCTTTTGACCTTCAAAGGTTCCTTAGATGCTGCTGTAAAAGCTAAAATCGCAGCTCTCGGTGCAACCAAGGTTTATGTTGTCGGTGCTATTTCCGATGCTGTTGCTGCTGAAGTTGATGCCATGGCTGGTGTTACTGTTGAAACATTGAAAGGCGCTGGCCGTCAGGCTACTGCTGCTGCGATCAATGCTAAATTGACCAGCCCTGCAGGTACTTTTGTAGTTGGCTATGATGCTATTCCTGACGCTTTGTCAGTTGCATCCTATGCTGCTAGAAACAAATTTGCGATTGTTCTGGCTAGCCAGGATGGAAGCGTTGCCAGTTCCAGTCTCGTTGGCGCTACCAAGTACATTGTTGGTGGTACTACTAAAGTTGATGACATCGCTGGCGTAACCCGTATTGCTGGTGCTGATCGTTTTGCAACCAATAATGAAGTTGCTAAAGCCCTCACCTTCACCTATGACAGAATTTATATTGCCAACGGCTTGTCCTGTGTTGATGCTCTGTCTGTTGCTCCCTTAGCAGCTAAATACAATGCTTTCGTAGCTCTGGCAAGTAGCAGTGATGTTGCTGCAGCTGCTACAGTAAATGCTAAGCTTTCTGCTACCAGTAAAGTTATTGCTGTTGGTGGAAGTACTGCTGTATCTAATACTGTTGTAGGTATTGTTATTTACGGCGGATTAGCAGTAAAATCAGTAAGCTCAATAAACGCTACTCAAATACAAATCGTATTTAATAAAGTAGTTGACAAAGCAACTTTATTTGCAGATGGTGTAAGTGGTGCATTCGTAGCTAATACTGTAGCTATTAATACATTAGATACTATCGCTTCAGGTGCTTTAACAGGCAAATTAAGCGATGATGGCTTAACCTTAACAGTAACTGCTACAAATGCTCTTTCCAAACGCTATGATGTTGTTGTTGATCTTATTAAAGCTAAAACTGGTGAAACAATTACAAAGTATACCCAAATGTATACTTTTGCAGCAGATACTACTGCCCCAACGATTGTTTCAACAACTAAAGTTTCTTCTAGCGTTTACAAAGTGATTTTCTCTGAACCAATGAAAACTTTAGGAACTGTAACTTATACTTTTGCTGATAACACTGCTGCTGTTGTTGCTACTGACTTTGCAGCTGGCAAATCAGAAGTTCTCTTTACAATTGATGCTGGTGTTGCTGTTGGTAAAGTCATTACTGCACAGTTCATCGGTGCACAGGACCAAAATAATAATATTCTTGCAACTAATCCTGCTACTACCACATTCACTAAGGGTGCTCTTGACGGTACCAAACCTACACTTGTTTCCATTACTCAAACAGGAGCGATAACATTTAATGTTAAGTTTTCTGAAGAGTTAGCAGCGAATCCGACTGTAGCTATTGTTGGAAATGCAACCACAAAAACTGAAAAAGATACATCTGATGCAACGAACTACAAAATTACTGTAACTAATCCTCTTGAAGGAGCAACAGTTGTGGGCGTAACTGCTTTCACAGACTTAAGTGGTGAAGCTGGAGACAACACATCAAGAGTAATAAGTTTTGTAAAAGATATTGCTAGCCCTAAAGTTACTTCTACTGCAGTTGTTGCTGACACTGCTGATGGAAAACAGTATCTTGAAATTACTTTTGATAGAGATGTAACTGTTGTTGGCGGTTCTACAGTTGATGCTGTTGGTTCCTATGTTAAAGACTATGTAACCACTAACATTGACCCTGCAGCTGTAGCTGTAGCTTATAAGAATGTTGACAATAAGAGGCTTGTTCGTGTAGCTTTAGCTAACCTTGTTGCTGGAGCTGATACCAAAGCTGCTGTCTACACTGTAGATTTAGCGTTTGCAAACCTAAATAGTACTGCTGGAATAGCTGCTGATGCTGTTAAGGCTGTATCCTTCACCCGTGGTGAAGATGGTGTTGGTGCTAGTACAGCTAAAGTTGCTGTAGTAGCAGGTACTGTAAAACAAGGTGTTGATAACAATAAGGTTGAAGTAGTTTTTGATAAAGCAGTTGATGGGGCTTCCGCTACTGCTGTTAATAACTATTCTGTTGCTGGTGCTGTAGTACAATCAGTCACTCTGTTAGCAGTTGGAGCGGATACTCCTGCAGGAACAGTTACCGCTGCTACTGAACAGGCTGTTGTTCTTAACCTGCAAGCTGGCTCAAACCTGTTCACAGGTCTCCGTAATATCACTATTACCAATGTTAAAGCATTAGGTTCTTCTGTAGCCATTGATGCATACACTGGTACTGTAAATATCAAAGAAAACGTTGTTCCGACAATCACCTCTGCGAAGTTAACTGCATTAAATAAAGTTACGTTAACTTTCTCAGAAAAAGTTGATACACTTGCAGTAGACACTGATTTCGAACTTTACATCGGTGGATCCAAATTAGCTGCAAATGATCTAGTTTCTACGGCTGCTGGAGATGATGTAACTACTGTAGTTCTGACATTAGAAGCAGATGTTACAGCAGCAAATATTGCTTCTGGATTAACACTTAAAGCTATCTCTGGTACTATCAATATTGTTGATACAGCAGGCAATAAAATTTCTGTACCATCTACAGGTGTTACAGTAACCCAATAATTGCTAACCAATTCTAATATAGATGTTAGAAAACTGATAGCAACTTTTAAGGAGTCGACTCAAAAGAATTTTGAGCTCGGCTCCTTTTTAGTGTGCCACGCATAGCGGTTAACTGTAAGGTAAGCGTCTAATGACAAGGTGTATATTTCCATGGGACTTTTTTTCGACAGTTCCGAATATTGACGAAACAGCCTGCACGAAGTATGATGGTTGTTAGAATCAGATGTCAATACTTCTTGGAGGAATCTTAATGCGTTCGAGAAAGTTAATAATCATGACCTTAATAGCATTCTTGGGACTTTTATTTCCAGTACAAGCATTTGCTGATACCGTGGCAACACTTGATTTTGATAAAATTGAATCATTGATGAATGCCAGAAATCCGATAATTTCTGAAAATATGAGTACATATACTAATGCTGTAAATGGAAAGACACAGGGAATTGCTGCAATGGATGCACTTCTGGCTCAATGGAGCGCGGTGAACGCAGCTTATGGCGGGGGCACCGGCGCAAACCCACAATATGAGGCTGCTATCAGCTATTTGCTTGCTGCTCAAAAAGCTGCTCTTGATCAGCAAAAATCGTCCTATACATCCATCAATACGACAAACACGCTATTAAATATTGAAAAAGGGAACAATACACTGATCTGGAGTATGGAGATGCTGTATATCTCCTATAATGCGATCGGTTACCAGTTGGACGATTTAATGGTGAAGAAGTCTTTGGCTGAACGGCAGGTAAAGATATTAAAACTACAGCAGAAACTTGGGATGGTAACTCAGCTGACTGTCGATGAGGCAGAAAATAGTCTCCTGGCACTTGAATCAGCGGTACAGAACCTGAAAGAGGCTAAGGAGTCCATTCTCCAGCAGTTTAATTTAAATCTTAACCAGGATTATGATTGTGTACTTACGGTTAATGATGTTCCTAATGTAACGAAAGACCAGATTGCCGGCATAGACGTCGATAAGGATTATCTGGATGCCAAGGGCAAAAGCTATGATTATATTCTGGATTCCTACTCGCTTGATTCCGAACGGAAGTTTAAAAACAATTTCTATAGGGCCTATCAAACTGTTCTGGACAAACAGCAAGCCTTGGATGTCGAAACCAAAAAGATGGCAACAGCCGAAAGCAAATGGAAGATTGCCCAGCTCAAATACAAATTGGGAATGATTTCGGAAATCCAGTTTGAAACAGAAAGAAGCACGTATATGAGTCAGCAGACAACGACCGAGATTGCGAAAGATACAGTGATGCAGGCTTATCGCCAGTACGAGTGGGCTAAGAGAGGATTGATTGTATCTTCGAGTACAGGTGCATAAATTCAATGTATATGTCTAAGAAGTGTCAGTAAGACACTTCTTAATTTCAGGAAGGACTAATTGAGCATAAAGGACGGTGGGACAGCGATGAAGGGCAAAGTATATAAGGTTTTGGTGTTAGCGGCAGCATTTATACTCCTGGTTACGTTTACGTTGCCCTTACCGATTTCTTTGAAAAACATATTGACGGAGGATACATCTTCAAAAAATATGTCTTCTGGGGAAAAGGCACCGATCACTACGGCAGTCTCGGCTCAGGAAGATCTTAGCACGTTGTCGGATGCTAAATCAAAACCACAGGAGCAGATTACATCAAAGACAATAGATCAGGCAACCGAAGAATCAATCGATTCTTCAGAGGCAGACAGCAAAACGCTTAAACAAGCAGTAGTACAAGTCCCGGAAACGATATCAGAAACGCCGAAAAGCTCTAAAACAAGCGTACCACAAACAAGCTCTTCAGAAGAAGCCAATCCTAATCCACCCGAACCTGCGGCCAGCCCCAGCACCAACTCCGAAATCCAACAAATGCTGGCTCTGATTAATTCTGAACGCTCCAAAGCCGGAATTTCTTCGCTTGAGCTTAACCCGAAGCTGACAAATGCCGCGCAGCTGAAAGCGGAAGATATGGTCAGTAACAATTATTTTTCCCATATATCGCCTACCTGGGGATCCACTTTCACGCTGCTTCACAGCTTAGGTATTACATACAGCAGTGCTGCAGAAAACCTCGCAGGAGACAGTTCGGTTGAAGCTGCTCATCTTGACCTGATGAATTCGGAGGGGCATAGAGACAATATCGTGGATGCCTCCTATGCTTCAGTCGGCATCGGCATCTCAAAAAGCCCGGTGTACGGTTATGTGTTTGTACAGATCTTTACAGACTGATCGGATAGATATCAAAAATAATTGTATAAATTTCGAATCATTTTCTGAGACTAAAGTCTCATTTTTTGTACCCCATTGGTCTGAAAAAGGACCCAAAACAATTGAACTTTTAAAGTAGCTATACTATAATGACCTCAGCCAAAACGATAATGGCAAATCTGTCGAAAGACAGAGACGCAAAGCCACGGGTCTAAGGCCGAAAGGTTATGACAGCCGGGTTACCGAAAGGGGTAAATAGAATGATCCATAAAAAGATTCTGGTTTCGATTCTCTGTGTCCTTTTAATTATTGCGGTCGCACCTTCTTGTGTTTTTGCTGAAACAACAACCGGCGAAAGCACGGTCACTGGGGAAATCTTAGCAAGTACTCCCAACACGACCGTAGATCCTACTACTGTAGATCCAACCGCCACAGATCCAACAGATGAAGCAGCTGTTGAAGATGAAGCCGGTGTAACACCGGACAGCTGGCTCTATTCAATCGAACAGATGATTGAAAATGTCCAGGTTGCTGTAACTTTCTCTGATGAAGGAAAAGCGGAACTGCTGGTTGAGTTTGCCAATGAAAGACTGGCCGAAGCGGAAATCATGTCCGAAGAGAACCAGCTTGATTTGATGGAGCAGGTTCTGAGAGCATATTCAGATACTATTAAAAAAGCAAACTTTCAGGTGCAACAAATCATTGAAGATACCGAAGCAGCTGAAGGAACTGAAACCGATGGTGCAGATAATAATGCTGTAAATGAAGAAGCTGTAGCAACTTCTACGGAAGAAACAACTACTGATGAGACAGCCACGGATGAAACGGCGGCAGTTGACACAGAAGAAAATACCGTCATCAGCAATCTACTTGCCAGCATTGAACTTGTCCAAAGTGATGCCGACAAGATCGTCCTTAAAATCACCGGCGGTCTGACAGAAGAACAGGCTGAAATCATGCAGAATATTATCCAAGCCGAAGTCCAGAATACCATTGCGATTAAAGCCTATGTAGCCGCGAAAGAAGCCTATGCAGAAGCTGTGCAGGAATTTACGGCAGCCAAGGCAGAATTGGGACAAGCCCGTGCTTCAGGTGATGAGGCTGCCATTGCAGCTGCCCTGGAAAAAGTCGGGCAGGCTGAACAGTACAAAAACGACATGCAGGAGCTTAGGAAAGATATTCAGAAAATCAAAGTAGAGACGAACAAAGAAACGAAGGAAGCCTTGAAAGAGCAAGCCAAAATTATGAAGGAATACAAGAAAACCATTAGGGAACAAGCCGTGAGCGACCAGGAAGATAGCCTGGAAGCAGGGGACGAACAGGATCCAACAGTTGCAGACGATCAGAATGCCACAGCCGATGGCCAGTCTACTTCGGATGAAACAACAGTGGATGCACAGGCCGTTCAGAACACGGTCATAAATACCTCTTCAAATAACGGGCATAACGATAAAGGGCAAGGAAAAAGATAGGACTTTATATTTTCGATAACTGAGAATCATTCAAATCACATTAAATACCTCCTTAGAAGAAACAGACAGCTATCAGGCAGATAAAGTGCCAGGGCTGTCTGTTTTGTGGTTTACATCTTTTATGCCGGTACTGCCCGCTTACACTTGCGGAGGATCATAAAGGTCATTGGTCGTGGTTTCAATGACCTTTATATCCTTTACCCCTGTAAGGGCACCGTTTGTCGTGAGGAATATCCCGCTTGCTATAAGCGAGTTCATAACGTCCATGGCTTCAGTTAGCAGGATATCCTCTCGCGGTTGGGGAACCGTTAGGGAAAACGTGTTCCCTCCGGTGGTCGCGAAAGTTAATCTTGCTGTTCGGTTGGTGGTCACAGCCAATTGAATCACCTCCTTGACGCCTGAAATTGCCCTCCGCTTTACGCTTCGTTTGTCAATTCATCCGTTCTTCTGAAGTAAACGTCAAGCAGCGTATATTCCGACAGATCGAAGATGGCGTGAGCCGCCTCATAGACAGCTTGATTCGAAGCATTGTAAACAATATTGTTAAGGGTTCGCTGTTTGGTTATCGGAGCACCGGAGGTGCTGACTCCGGTCTGATAAACCAATACCAGAGCGGCGCCGGATGGCGCTGAAACAACGGCCATTCCCATCATCTCCTTTCCCTTTTATTGGACAGCTTACGGCTGTCTTGTACATACTATGCTTGGCTTGTCCAAAGGTTCCCAAAAAAAATCAGGAACTAAATCTAAGCGGCTTCTTGGGGGGCGGCCACTCTTTAATCGTCTCTGCCATGTATTCAATCAGCCGGTTGGCTTCTTTTCTTTTTTCTTCTTTCAGGTTCGGATCGATATGCGCCAGATTGGTGAGCGCTGTCGTCAGATCGAAGAAGGTATCGGCGATTGTTTTGCAGCAAGTGTCGCATTTTTCTACATGCTTGATGTGAGCGTCGGGGTCATGTTCGGTTTTAAGGTTGTGGGTCGGCAGGGCGGGTTGACCGGTAGAGAAGGCTTCTGCATTGACATTTTCCGGATTCGTTGGCCTTGACGCAGCCTTAGCCTGCTCATTTTTTAATTCGGAGATGGTGCTGTCGATCGTCTCCAGCCCTTTTTTAAGTACTTGATTCTCCTGAAGAGCCTGGTCCTTTTCCTGATTGGCCTTGTCTCTGTCCTGAAGTGCCTGCTGCAGCTTCTTGGTGGTCATACCGCCGACATCATTCTGCTCGATGAATTCCTCCCGCTCCTCTGCCGGTAAACCCAGAAGGAGGAGGGCCTGGGTGTAAGTCATATTCGACATTGATGTCGATTTTGACGTGTCGGATCCGTCAGAAAATTTAGGCCCGTACTCTTGGTAGAGCTTTATCAGTCTTTCGGCAGTTTTCTGGGAATAGCTCACAGACTCCAGCCACTTACCCCATTCCCCGTGTTTAACCAGAGCCTTGGCTTCCAGCAAACGACGGCCGATTTCAATGGCGCTGGCAAGTACTATTTTTTTGGTTTGGCAGGTTATCATCTTTATTTCAGCCGCTATGACAAGCGGCGTGCGTTCGGTGGTCAGATTATCCATCCCGCCCACCCTTTCATTATGAGTCTAATTGCAGCATATGCAGATGGGCTTCGGGTGGTGAAGGCTTGGCTTTATATTAAAATTGAACTCTCAATTTCTGTGAATCAATAAAGAGATTCTTTCCGGTAAAAACAGTATCTAATTTAAACCCATTGACCAGGAAGACAAAGAAAGATAAGATAAGAGGAGTGATAAGCCGACCGACCAGTCAGTCGCGACGGGCACGGTCGCATCATTCATGAAGATGTCCCAATAAGAATACACTTATAAAGATATTAATTATCGGGGGAGTAGAAAAATGGCGCTGAAAGACATACTTAAAATCAAACGGCCTGAGCCGAAACAGGACGGAAGCCCGGATCTTAAAAAACCTGTTGGGAAGAAAAAAATGATCATCACCGTGATCGCAGTTCTGGTTGTCCTGCTGATCGGTGTTAGAATCTCCGGTGCAGTGAGATCAGCTGCTGAGCAAAAGGCGGCGGAACAAAACCGGCAAAATTATGTCCCGGTTGAAGCGATAACTTTGCAAAAACAGAGCATTTCTTCGGCGATCACCTTAAGTGGTAAAGTCGAAGCGGATAAAGAAGCTTCTATTTATGTTACCACCCCGGGTAAAGTGACTGCGGTCCATGCCAAAGTAGGGGACCAGGTCAGCAAGGGGCAAGTGCTGTTCAGCCTCGATAAATCCGACCTGATGGCAAGCTATAATCAGGCAGCTGCTGCCTATCAGCTGGCGCAGGGCGCCTATCGGACCAATATGGCCAATTATGAGAACAATAAGAAGAATTATGAGAATATGAAGCAGCTCTATGAAATCGGGGCGGTAAGCAAGTCTGAGCTTGATCAGGTTGCCGTCCTGGCTTCCGATGCCGTTCTGGAAACGTATCAAGGCCAGCTGGCCCAAGCCAAGGCTGCTTATGATGCGGCTCAGAAAGCCTTGAATGATATGGATGTTAAGGCGCCGATTGGCGGCGTACTTACGGCGTTGGATGTGAAAGTAGGCGCTATGGTTTCAAATGCTGTTTCGCCGGCCAGGGTGGTGGATCTGAGTAAAGTATTTGTTACCGTAAGCATCAGTGAGCAGGAGATCAATAATGTGCACGGCGGCCAGTCAGTGGAGATCGTGGTGCCTTCGGCTTCGGTCAAGGTTAAAGGGGTCATTGACAGTTTAAGTGTTGCAGCCAATGCTCAGGGGAAATATACGCTTAAAGCCTACATTGAGAATAAAGACAGCGTGATCAAACCCGGTATGTTCGCCAATTTGACCTTAAGTATCGCCGGCAAGAATAATGTTCTGGTCGTGCCGACCGAGGCTGTGATCTTCCACGGTGGAAAAGACGTCGTTTATGTCGCCAAAGATAATGCCGCAGTCGAGATTGAAGTATCAACCGGGCTCGAAAGCGGGACTGAGACCGAGATCATCAGCGGCTTAGCTGAAGGAGATATCGTCATAACCAAAGGGCAGAACTTTGTTCAGGACGGATCAGAAATCAAAGTCATATCGCTTGACGGCCAAGAGGTCCAGCAGGAAACAAATGATACGGCAGCTTCAGCGCAAACAGGGGGAGGCGCACAGGAGTGAGAATATCTGAAACGTCGGTAAAACGCCCCGTTACAGTCCTGATGCTCGTTTTCATTGTCATCATCCTCGGATTTGTCTCTTTTACGCGTATCCCGCTGGATCTGATGCCTGAGATGGAATTGCCTTACGCAATTGTCAGTACCTCTTACAACGGAGCAGGACCGCAAGAGATAGAAACTTTAATCACCCAGCCGATTGAACAGGCTGTTTCGACGGCCCAGAATGTCAAAAACATCAGCTCCATTACTTCGGAAGGCAGTTCATTGGTAATTCTAGAGTTTAATTACGGCGTCGATATGGACCAGGTTGCGCTGGACCTCAGGGAAAAAATCGATCTGATCAAGAACTATTTTCCAGACGGGGTCAGCAATCCGATGGTCCTGAAGATCAATATGAATTCCACCCCGGTTCTGACGTTGTCGATCTCCTCGCCGACGATGAGTCTTTCCGAGCTGCAGACGCTGGCGGAGGATACGATTCAGCCGAGACTGGAAAGGGCGGAAGGCGTTGCTTCGGTTTCAGTAACCGGCGGAACCGAGGATATTATTGAAATCCGGACGAAAAGTGAAAAACTGGCCGGTTACGGTATCAGCCTTGCTTATCTTCAAGGGATTCTGGCCTCGGAGAATGTGAACCTGCCCGGTGGCACAGTCAAAAAAGGAACCCAGGAGCTTACCGTCAAAACGACCGGGGAATTCACGTCGGTGGCCGAGATTGAGCAGTTGCTTATTCCTCTGCCTACCGGTGTGAACGTTCAACTGAAGGATCTGGCAGATATTGAATTGAAGGCTGATCAGCAGACCACGATTGCCAAAGCTGACGGCAATCCAGGCGTAAATATCTCGATCCAAAAACGTTCTGATGCCAATACGGTAAAAGTGGCGGAAGCGGCTTATGCTGAGATAGACAAAATCCAGAACGAACTGGAAGGCGTTAAGATCACGGTCGTGACAGACAATGCGGCCTATATTAAAAGCTCCTTGTATTCGGTCGCTGAGCATGGCGTTATCGGTGCCCTGCTGGCGGTTCTGGTCCTGTATATCTTTTTACGTAATATCCGTTCCACGTTAATTATTGCTTCGTCCATCCCGATCTCAATTATTGCGACATTTTGTCTGCTGTATTTTACCGGAATTACCCTGAACCTGATGACGCTCGGCGGACTAATGCTTGGGATTGGCCGTTTGGTTGATGATTCTGTCGTCGTGCTTGAAAATATCTACCGCTTCCGGCAGAACGGCTATTCCAGGGTCGAAGCGGCAGTGAAAGGATCTTCGGAAGTAATCATTGCCGTTATGGCTTCCACGCTGACGACGGTCGCAGTCTTTTTGCCGATCGTCTTTGTTCAGGGGTTAACTTCGACCCTGTTCAGACAATTTGCTTTAACGATCGCGTTTTCGCTCGGCGCATCGCTGGTCGTTTCGATGACGGTTGTCCCGATGCTCGCTTCCAAGCTCCTGAAAGTGGAACGTAAGAAAAATCCAGACGGCTCCGTTATCTCGGGAGAGGCTGAGAAATTGGGAGAAGCGGGAGAACTCGGTGCAGTGGAAGATGAGGAGAGCAAAGGGTTATTTCGTACTCCAGCTTTCCTGACAAAGGCTCATGATCAATTTGACAAGGGCTATGAAGCGTTGCTGCAGGGTTATAAGAAACTGCTGAAATGGGCGCTGAGCCACCGGAAACGTGTTTTTGTGATTACGACGATGATCTTTGTGGTTTCCGTTGCCTCGATCGCTGCAGTCGGGACGGAGTTCTTCCCAACGACCGATGAAGGGATGGTCTCAATCAGTGTCACACTCCCGGACGGGGCCAAAGTCGATGATACCGTTGAGATCATGCGTACCATTGAAACGAAAATTGCGGATATTCCCGAAATTGATACCATCTTCCTGGATGCCGGATCAGCCGGGACGATGAGCCTGACCGGTGCTCAGGGCAATGTCGGTACCTTTACCGTCAAACTGCTGCCTTTAGCGGAGCGGAAACGCGGTGTCGTTGAAATCTCCGATGAAATCAGAAACCGGATCATGGATGTGCCCGGGGCCAAGACGAGTGTCACGGTGGCACAATCTGTGATGAGCGCCGGGGATCCGATCAGCATTACGATCAAGGGAGAAGAGCTCGATCAGCTGAAGCAGATCGGGGATGATTTTGTCAAGGAAATCAAAAAAATCCCGGGAACCCGGGAAGTAAAATCCAGTTATGAAGACGGCATACCCGAAGTAGAAATCAGCGTGGACCGTCAGGCAGCCAGCCAGTACGGTCTGAGTGCCGGAACCATTGCGACGGCGGTGAAAGCCTCGATTAGCGGTGTAACCGCGACGCAGTTTAAATACAATGGAACGAAGATCGATGTCAAGATCAAAGGGGATGAAACATTTAACAGGAATCTGCAGGCACTTGAACAAATCCCGATTTCTACGAGCCTTGGCTACACGGTCACGCTGGGCCAGGTCGCAGATATCTCTGTCAGCCGCGGTCCAGTCAGTATCAGCAGGGACAATCAGGTCCGAACCCTGACGATTTCCGGCCAGATCAGCGGCAGGGATGTAGGCAGTGTTTCCAGCGATATTCAAGCAGCTCTGGCAGGTTACCAGCTGCCGGATAATTACACCTATGAAATGGGCGGACAACAGCAGGAAATGGTCGATGCGTTCAGTGATCTATACCTGGCGTTGGGGCTTGCTGTGATTCTGGTCTATATGGTCATGGCTTCCCAGTTTGAGTCACTGGTCTATCCGTTTGTAATTATGTTTTCGATTCCGCTTGGCTTTGCCGGAGCATTTTTGGGATTGTTCATCACAGGCAAACCGCTGAGCATTATGTCGATTATCGGGATCATTATGCTGGCCGGAATCGTTGTATCCAATGCGATCGTCCTAGTTGACTATATCAACACGCGACGCAAAACGTACAATGAGGACGTGCATGAGGCGATCGTCAATGCCGGTCCGATTCGCTTACGGCCGATTATTATGACGACACTAACGACTGTTCTGGCCATGTTACCGCTTTCACTGGGGATCGGGGAAGGGTCGGAATATCAAGCGCCGATGGCCATTGTCGTCATCACCGGTCTGCTGTTTTCCACCCTGGTCACCCTGGTACTGATTCCGGTCATGTATTCTTTCATGGATGATCTGTCCAATAAATTCAAACGCAAATTCAGAAAAGACAAAAAGACCAACATACCCTTTAACCTGTAATCAAGAGAAAAGCTTTACTCAAAAAAAGCTGTAATTTAAAGATGAAGAATTTGATTTTACAGGCATCGGATTAAATAAAGGGGGGAACAACGGTGACCAAGGAACGGAAAAAAACTGAAATCCTCCTGGCAGCCAGCAAAGTATTTTATATCAAAGGCTTTGAAGGAACAAAAATTGATGATGTCGCCAAAGAAGCTGGGATCGGCAAAGGGACCGTCTATGAATATTTTGAAAGCAAAAAACAACTTTTTGAGGAGACCGTCGTTTTCAGCTGTGAAGAACGGGGACGCATCATTCAGGAAATTTTGGAAAAAGGGAGTTCTTTAGAAGAGAAAATCAGGGCACTCGCCAAATGTCAGGCAGAAATGATTAGAGAGCACATGCCGGTCGTCAGGATGATGTCCTGTTCCAAGATTATGGCCAGGGAAATGGGAGCGGTCTTTATTGAGCATAATATTCGGCTCGGAGAGATCATCAAGAAACAAGTCCGGCAGGCTATCGACCAAGGGGAGGCCAGGGCTGAAATTGATCCGGAATTTGCTTCGGCAGCAATCATGGGTACGATCATGCAGTATTTCGGCAAAAAAGTGATATTTGCTGAGGCCATGCCTGAGGAAGCGGACTACGATAAAATCGTTCAGGTCCTGATGTCGGGAATTGGAATGAAGCCGGATGATAACAGAAGATAGTGAGCAAATCATAAAAAATCAACAAAAAAGCAGGTACGTTCCCGATGAGCTCAAAGCCTCGGGACGTACCTGTTTTTTTATTATGTAGAACGTTGACTCGAATATAGCTTCGTTATATCTTAAAATTCAGCTTGATGACGCCGACCTTGACAAGGGCTCTATAGAAAATACAGGCCAGCGGGAACAGGAATACGCCGAGGACACCCATAACTTTGAAACCAATCCAGATACTGATCAGGGTCGTCAAAGCGCTTAAACCGATGCGCTCGCCCAGTATTTTGGGTTCAATCACTCTCCGTACGACAATGATAATGATATACAGAATGACCAGACCTGCGGCCAAGAACAGCCGATCCTGGAAAAGTGAGACAATAGCCCAGGGCATGAGCACGGATCCGGTACCGAGGATCGGCAGGATATCTACGATTACGATCAATAATGAAATGACTGCCACGTATTTTACATGGAGGATAGCGAGACCGGCAAAAGCAATAATATAGGTGATTGTGCTCAAAATGATCTGCGCTTTAAAAAATCCTAATGTAGCATTGCGCAAATCACTTAAGACGTAAGCGACTTTCAGTTTGGAGGAATCTTTGAAGAAGGAGTAGAAGAAACGGTGGATATTGCTTAACTGGAATGTGAACAGGAAAACGGATACCAGGTAGATAATCGACAGGAAGAACATGTTCGGTATCGCCGTGGAGATACTAAGTGTTGAGGAACCAATCGCAGATACCAGGTTGATGTTAGCCAGGTCATTGATCCATTTCATGATCATATCGTTTATTTCAGGAGGCAGCAATCCGATCGTTTCCTGGATACGCTCCGTAAGGTTCAAAAACCAAACCTGAATTGCCGGGCCGTTCGATTGAATAAAGTCAAGCAGGTCCAAAAGCTGAACATAGAGCTTACTGATGATCAGATAAAGGAAAATAACAATACTGGCAAGAAAAAACAGGTAGGTCACAGACACCGAGAGTGTCTTGCTTTTAAGTCTGGTGACCTTGCCCAACCATGCTGCGGCAGGTTCCAGAAAAAGGGCCGTGAAGTAAGCAAGGATAAATGGCATAAAATGCGGAAGAATCTTATAAAGGCCATATGGAATGACGAGGGTTGCAACAATGATTAATACGGCGATAAATACTTTTTTGGAGTAATCAAGAAGATTTAACATTGTCCGAACCTTTCTTATCAGCGATGATCAGAAAAATATGTTTTTAAAATAGTCCTGTTTAGATAATATTATCGGAAAAGCCTTGAATATGCAATCAAAGTCTGGGAAGCGTATGACAAATAATCTTGAAACGGAAAGGGGAATGCCCGTTTCTGTCGAATTACTGCTAAGATATGAATTAGGCCGGACCTGCAAATCATACAGGAGGGAAAAAAGAACGTGAAACTTGGCAAAAGTCTAAGATTTTTGATGACAGTATTTCTGGTATTATGTCTGGGTTTGGGACTTCCACTGCAGGCTTATGGCACGGAAAACGATACTCTGGATGAAGTCAGAACAATCCTGCAGGAGCAATATGTCGATGTTGTTCCGGATGAGGTACTGAACGCGCCGACGGTCGAAAAAATGCTTCAAAGGTTGGGTGATAAATACACCGAGTATATGACCGCGGCCGAATATGAAGATATGATCAGTTCACTGAATATGTCCTTTTCCGGAATAGGGATAGAACTGGAAATGGTACAGCAGGGGGTTAAGGTTACCCGGGTCATTCAAGGTTATGGGGCTGATAAGGCAGGAATCAAACAAGGGGATATTATCCTTGAAGCAGATGGTTATTCCCTGGCGGGAAGAACCTCGGAATATAGCGCCGGCAAACTTCGGGGGCCGGAGGGAACCAAGGTTCGGGTAAAAGTCAAAAGAAATGCTCAAATCCTGAGCTTCGCTGTCGTACGGATGAAGATCGCGATGCCGTTGGCTGAAGGCCGGGTACTGGAAGGGCATATTGGCTATATCGCAGTTAATTCCTTTGGCGAGGATGTTGCAACGCAGTTTGGCAAGCAGGCCCTGGCCCTGCAGGAAAAAGGCGTAGACTGCTGGATTATTGACCTGCGTAATAACTCCGGAGGGTATACAAAAGCGGCAATGGAGCTGTTGGGTTATTTTATCGAGGAGAAAAGCGCGTATATCATGAAGGCGAGGGGGAACCTGGGTATTGTCGATACAGCCGTCAAGCAGGCTTTCACGTTGGAAGGGCCGATTGTCTTGCTGATCAATGGGTACACGGCAAGTGCTTCCGAGATTACTACGGCCGCGCTGAAGGATTATGGCAAGGCGACCGTCATCGGGGAAACAACCTACGGTTCAGGTCGGGTTAAGGCTTTGATTCCATTGAGTAACGGGGACTATTTGAAAATGTCCGTTTACAGGTTTTTCTCTCCGTACTATAACCCGATTGATGTGATCGGAATCAAGCCCCATCTGGATTTGGCCGGTGTCAATGAGCTGAATACCGCTGTTTTGATGCTTAAAAATTATAAGGCTGAAGATAAATCACAAGATAAATCAGGGTATATTCAGTTGGAGGCGGGCCCTTATGTTTATCCTCTTTCGGTAAAAGAGCTTCGTCAAACCGAAAACTGGGCAATTGGCAAGAAAATCCTGGATTCAGCCTATGTAACCACAACATTCAAACTCGGAGGCTCTAACGGTTGGGAGCCATTTCCGGAAGAGACTCTCCAGGACCGCTGGCAGATCTACTACCCGGGATATGAAAAGTCCGGAGATCTTAAGAATATTCCGCTCGAAAAGGTGTTCAACGTGAGCTTTAACCGGGAAATGGATTGGAATTCCGTAACGGCAGACAGTATTGAACTGATCAATACGGCTACAGGAGAAAGAGTCAAGTGCGCATACACGTTTGTCGATCAGCAGCATATGACTGTGAAACCGGCAACGAAACTTCAGGCCCATACCGGGTATTGGCTGGTGATTCATCCTTTAATCAAGGACGTTCAGGGCCAGGCAATTACCGGAGGTGTAGCGCTGGCCGCAACGGTAAAATAAAATCTTTTTGTGATACTATTAACAAACAACGTATAAAAATCACCTTTTATGGGAAAGAATAGAAATAGATTGATCCCAAGAGGTGATTTTTTTTGGAAGACCGACGATGCCGTAAAGGTTTGGCAGTGATGCTGACCACGGCGATTATCCTGAGTGCTACTGCCCAGACTGTATATGCCATACCTGAAAAATCAAAGGAACTGCTCTATTCCAGGGTATTGGAAATCCAACAGACTGTCCTTGAGAATGTCATGTCAGATGCCAGAAACATTATCCTGACGAAAGCGAATGAGAATCGTATTTTCCGGATTCTTTTGGACAAATTCTCCGGGCAGCCGGAAAGTCAGATTTCTTTCGTGATCGAACAGCTGCCTTTGGAAAAAAAGGCTGTTATTACCGCAGACAAAGGATCAGATATGGTGATTGAGGCGGCTAAAATGGCCGAACCGGCTGATTCAGCAGATTTGACTAATTCGGTGGATTCAGTCCGGGAGCCTGAACGGGTTAGTTCGGATATTTCCCGCAGCAGTCGAACCGTTTACGATCAGGAAGATGTGGTGCTTTTAGCAAAAATCATTTATGCTGAAGCCCGTGGAGAAAGCTTTGAAGGTCAGGTTGCCGTAGGGGCAGTAGTTTTGAACAGGGTGGAAAGCCCGAAGTTCCCCGATACGATTCGGGAAGTCATTTACCAGCCGGGACAGTTTTCTGCAGTCCTTGACAGGCAGATTGAACTGACACCGGGAGATGAGGCCTATCAGGCTGCGTTGGCAGCGCTTGAGGGGCAGGATCCAAGCGAGGGCGCTCTCTTCTATTACAATCCGCGGACAGCGACCGACAATTGGATCAAAACCCTAGATGTTGTAAAAAACATCGGAAACCATAATTTCTGTGTCTAACACAGGAAGATATATGGTTAATAAGATCAAATAAGGGTATATGAAAGCTATAAGACTTAGGGTTCTTTCCTCAAAGGAAGGCAGCTGAAGCGAATCAAAAGATTTGTCTGCAGCTGCCTTCTGACGTGAAGACGCTTAAATAACCCTGTGATAAGTCTGGGGGCCACAGTTCCGCTGTGAGCGGAGCATGGATTGGTAGCGCGGCCTTTTTGTGTCAAGGAGGACATAACGGCCGAAAGCGGAACTGTGGCCCCCAGACTTGCTCTGACAAAATGGTCTTATATATAAAAAGTTTAGTAAGCTTCACGGTGTCACAGCTGCAACCTGTTTTTCATATTATGACATAGCACAACACAGCGCAATTTGCAAACATACAAGGAGGTTAAAAAGATGTTCGGACATAACAAAGGGTTAGGAATCTTTTCCCAGGGTATGGGGGGTATGCCCGGAGAATCAATGATGGGTATGACGCCGAGACAGCTCAACTTGGTCGCTTCGGAAGGCTTTAGCGGAAACGGAATGGCGACGATCGGATCGGATAACAATTTTTCGGTCATTGCGCACCTGCCGCCCGTTCATACATTTAGTCCTTATGCTCCGGCAGTTTATGCGGCTTATCTGGTTGACGGCAAGGGAAAAAACGGATTTTATGCAGGAACGCTACGACCGGCCGGCAATGGAATGTATCAGGCCAATTTCAGGAGTCCGGTGCCGCTCGTGCATTATGACAAAGTTGTTATTTCACTGGAGAGCCCACAGTCCATTATGCAGTCTCCGCAGGGTCCTATTGTCATGAAAGTCAAGGAAGGCTTTTTCCCAGGGCTGGGACCGGTTAAAAAAGCCGGCAGTAATATGTGGGGTAAGGTGAGAGGTTTTGTCGGCAGCCGTTTTGGCAGCAAAGATGAGATCAATCAGAATCAACAGTCCCAGATTCCGCAATATTCGCAGCAGCCTCAAAATCAACAGTATCCCAATTATTCGCAGAATCCTCAGTATGCCGCGCAGCAACGTACTTATCCGCAGCAAGGTTATCCGCAATGGGGAACACAGATGCAGCCTAACAGGCAAAGATATGACCGGCCGTATATGCCCCAGGGCGGATATCAGCAGGGACCGGTTTATGGGCAGAATTCTGCTTCACAAGTTCCAGGTATGCAAAGTCCGATGATGCAAGCTCCAGCGTCTCCAGCGCCTCCAGCGCCGGTTCAACCTATGGAATTTCAACCGGCCGCTCAGGTCACAGAACAAGCCAAGAGCCAGCCGATACAGCAAATATCGCCTGACGAGCCGAAGGAATCATAGCAGGCAGAAAAGTTCATCTTTGCCGGGGTTCGGAAAAATAAATATGGATGTACTTGATAAGACGCACGTGGCCGTAAAAGGTCAGGTGTGTTTTCATGATGAACTGCCGTTTGACGTATTCGCCGTGTCCGTCCTGCCGAAAATGGCCAGCAGACCATAGAGAATAAGGGAAGCCAGCGGTACCACGTATCCCGGAACATTGTCAATGGATTTGAGCTTAAAAGCATATAAGGTGGAAGCGCGGCTTTGCACAGGCGTAAAAGGAGCACTCAAAGAAATATTGATTGTCATTCCTTCCTTCGGGATCAGCGGAGTCTGAGTCATCTTAAGCTGAGCCATTCTGTCCTCTCGTAAAGCGCTGATGTCCGGCAGGGCCTGACCGTATTCTCCCGGAAAGAATATTCGGGATGAAACCGGAACAACGGACCATTTATAAAATAGGGCCGTCGCAAGTTCCAGACCGACGATAATAAAATACCCATGTGGAATCATGATTTTGGTCAGCGGGATGATCAGGGTGCCTACTGGACTGTTGTTACTTGGATGGAGTGCGTTGGAGATCAGGAGGGAGATATAAAAAGGGACCGCTGCCTCTATTATTTTTTCCCCAGTCAAAGATTTGGCAGGAGCGGTGTTCTGATAAATTTGACTGCGGTGATAGAATACGGCAGACATTTTTCGCATTGGCCCCCTTTTAATTATTCCGTATTACTCGGATCATTTTTGTATTTCGGGTAGAGCAGGAAGTAAATAAATAAGATAAGCAAGGGGATAAATGTCTTTGGGAGTTTCTTAATTTCAAACATTTCAATGCCATAAATTAATACAAATTTGGTGCCGGTACTTTGAGGCACTCCGGAGTAAGGTGCAATCAAAGCCAAATTAAACGCCAAACCTCTCGGTTCCAACGGAGTTTCGGGTTCCTGCTGATTTCCTGTGTTATTACCACCTGTTCCGGCGGCATTTGTCTGGGGAGATAAGGGCAGGCCATCAAGAAATAGCCTGATATCCGGATAAGCCTGCTGATATTGACTGAGAGCAGAAATTCCTGAGAAAGCAGAAGACCACTTTGCCAGCAGAGAAGTTGCGAGTCCAAGTGCAATAATAATCAGGTAACTGAGGGGGATATTTAATATTTTCAGCGGTATCAGCAACGCTCCGACGGGGCTGTAGCTATTTTGAGGAAACAAACTGTCAGTCAGAAAAAGGGCGAACGTTAAAGGGATAGGTGTTAAGGGCGGGAACATTTCTGCAGAGGAAGGACTTCCAAAGGATTGATTATTTGGATATGGGTCGCTGTTCAAGAACATCATTTGAAAAATCTCCTATCCCTTATAATAAGAAAAGACAAACGGCAGAATAAGACGTGATTTACTTGCTCTTGGGGTTTAACCGGCTTAGCAGTTCGGAGACATTGAGCCCTTCAGGGATTTGGAAGCCTTCCGGGATCGTCATGGCAGGGCCGTTTTTGTCGCCTCCAATTGTATCCAGAAGCTGCTGGGCAAGATTTTGGATTTCTTTGGGGAAAGGCAGCTGTTCGGCACTGGGCATACCGTAAATTGTGGTTGTGATCGTCAGGTTCACAGTTGCCATTATTTTCTCCAGATCCTGCTGAATGGAGAAGAAGCTTCGGATAGAAGGATATAGTTTGATCAGGCGCATTTTTAAGTCGATGAGCGCTAAGGTATCCTTTTCAGATATCACTTTGCTGAACATTTGCGCGGTCAGGATTTGACGTTCTTTATCCTGATATGCCGCAAAAGCTTTGGCAGCTTCAGGGTCGTTTTGGATTTCGGCTTCTGCTTCTTTCAGCCTTTGTACTTCCGGTGTTTGTAGAAGCGCTTCACCGAGTTCACGTGCTTTAACAATGTATTCCATATGAATCAGGCACCTCCTTATGTATCAGGTTATGCAGTTCAAAATGTCGGAGTGCCTTAAAATACAAACAAACCGTAACCAACAGGAAACGAAGAACGAAAAAAGTTTTATTCGGGAAGGATTTAAGGGAAATATGTAGAAAAATATTGCGATGAGGAGGAATGAACATTGCGCACTTACCGTTTGGAAATTAGGGTTATTCAGCTTTCCGTATTGATGGCTGTTATTGTATTGGTCTTTGGGTATGTAAATGTTTGGAACGGAGGAACACCGGAACAGTCCGCCAGTGGCAGCTCGACAGTCCAGAATGGCGGAGCAAGTAATGGGGGCGGTGCAGAAAATGAAGCCGGTAATACCGACGGTGATGCTGTTTTGAATGGCAGCGGTACGACTGTCAATACCAAAATGGTGTGTCTAGGTGATTCATTTACATACGGTTACCCGGGTGAGCCGATTAATTCCTGGCCGCAGCATCTTGCGGATGTCCTGAAAGTGGAAGTGGTCAATGCGGGTCAGACTTATCAGAATGCATCCAGCCTGTTGGAACGTTTTGAAGAGGATGTAATTGCTGAGAAACCGGACACAGTCATTATTTTTGCCGGCGTTGGAGATGCTATCCGCGGAACCCCATTGGAAGAATACCAAAACAATATCAAAGCCATGGTCGAAAAAGCCACGGCTAATCA
Source organism: Dehalobacter sp. MCB1 (assembly GCF_003590275.1). Classification (NCBI taxonomy): domain Bacteria; kingdom Bacillati; phylum Bacillota; class Clostridia; order Eubacteriales; family Desulfitobacteriaceae; genus Dehalobacter; species Dehalobacter sp. MCB1. Next base: position 358,028 of record NZ_LXPC01000012.1, read on the forward strand.
AATCAAGCCTGTCCTGGCGCTGCCGGTTCCTTTCCCTGACACGGATGAGCTCTATAAACAATACAGGGAATGGGAAACAGCTTATGCACAGGAGCAAAAGATTACGACACTTGATTTTAAAAGAGTACTGTTTGGCGACGGGGAAGAGATCCTCAGAAAATATTCCGATGACGGGAGATATCCGAATAAGGACGGCTATCAGGCCATGGGTGAGTATGCCGCCACAGTCCTGCAGTAATATTTAGCATATTGATAAAAGTGTGAGACAGCCTTCGGGCTGTCTTTTTTTTTGACGTCCACGGATGGACAAATGCCGCGATGCCATGGAGGGCAAGGAGCGGCGACATTAATGGGGTAAGAAGACGGAGATAAATCCAAAGAAAATAAATCCGCCCAGTCCTCCAATAAACGCCCAGACCGGGTGGTCTTCCCGGGACAGCGGCCATAATTCAGCCAGAACGAGAAACACCATTGCCCCAGCGGCCAGGGCCACAAAAAAACAGAGTGAGGTATGGACAAGTTCCATGGCCATCCTACCGAGCAAGGCACCCAGCGGAGTAAATAGTGCAATCAGGAGAGTCAGCGCCAGAATCTTCGGTTTCCTGATCCCGGCCATTACCAGAGGTGTAGCAGTAGCCATTCCTTCAGGCAGGTTATGCAGAGCAATGCCAAGGGCAATAAATGTACCCAATTGACCGGCGGATTCGTGCCCCGCAGCAATGGCCATTCCTTCAGGTATATCATGAAGCGCTATACCGGAAGCAATCAGAATGCCCATCCGTTTCAGACGGCTGTATCTATGATTAGGAAGCTGACGGTTTCTTGCTTTGAGCAGTCTGTCGGCAGAAGACATCAGTACCATACCGGCCAAGATCCCGCCCAGGAGGAGTCCCGGCTGTTTGAAGGATGCAGCCAGCGGCAAAAGATCAAAGGCCACCACAGCAAACATGACGCCTCCTGCTGCGGACAGTAGAACGGCCAGAAGCCAATCCGGAGGGTCCCCCAGGAAAAGCACAATCAGGCAGCCGGCTGTTGTGGCCAGCCCGGCAATTGTGCTGATGTACAGCAGATACAACGGAGACTGGAAGTCCAGGAGCATTTTTTCACCCGATTCTTTCGGCAGATTGTCAGCAAATCTGACAGGGCCTTATGAATCTTATTTTCAGACTTCAATAAATATTCGTACTGCCAAAAAACTTCCGAGACGCGCTGAATAAAAAACTTCTTGGGTGGTAAAAATAACCATATAAAGAAGGTTTATATATTTAGAATTTAAAAGGTACGGGAGAGGAAAATTAAATGTTAAAATTTGTGAATAAAAGCATAATAAGGTTAATTGTCTGTCTGGTCTTGTGTTTTAGTTTCTTGGTGGTTAATCCCTGCGGCCGGTCAGCAAACAGTGCTGAAACAGAAGCGTATGACAGTACAAGTCTCATTCGCTTTCATGTTATTGCGAATTCGGACAATGAACAGGATCAGCTGCTGAAATATGCGGTGAGGGATGAGGTCTTGAAGGCTGCTTCCCCAAACCTGGCTGAATCACAATCCCTAGCCGAATCCAGAGAAATCCTTCTGAGCATGGAAAACCAGTTGCTGGAGATTTCTAGGAGGGTGGTCAAAGAGTGGGGAAAAACTTATCCGGTGACCCTTGAGTATGGTGTATTTGCTTTCCCGACAAAATCTTACGGCAATATTGTACTCCCAGCAGGAGACTACGAAGCGGTTGAGATTAAGATAGGAAATGCTGAAGGGGCTAATTGGTGGTGTGTTTTGTTCCCGCCTTTATGCTTTGTTAATGTCGAGGAATCCACATCACTTCCTGTTGACGGTAAGCCTGCTGTGCCGCTGAATACAGCAGCCAAACAAAAAAAGCCGACCTATCAGGGCAAAGAAATCGGCTTTTTTCTGGAGCGTTTTTTCTAGGGGCGAGCAATTTCGCAATACAGCATTACCGTCAATAAATATAGATAGGGTTAACAGGTACTATATCCCAAGGATCTCTTTGAGTCGGCGGGCCTGAGTGCGGCTGACTGGGACTTCACTTTTGTCTTTGTCCTGCACGATTACAGTATACGTACCATTAAAGTAAGGGACAAGTTCCCTCATTTTTTTTATATTAACCAGATAGCAGCGGTGGGTTCTGAAAAAAGTTTTTGGATCAAGTCTGGATTCCAAATCCCGCAGCGTATAACGGGTCAGGTAGAATTCAGCTTCTGTTTTGACGTAAACATTATCCTTATCTGTGGAAATATAGATAATTTCTTCCGGCCGGATCAGAATGGTTTTTCCATTATACTCAGCTGCAATCACTTCAAGGGGTTTGAATTCGGGGATATCCGCCTTGACCGGTTCAGCTTTAGGTTGAGAGGGAGCAGGCGTTCTACGCTTTCTTACCGTATTTAAGGCTTCTTCAAGCCGCTTCGGATGAATCGGCTTGAGAAGATAATCGTAAGCATGAACACTGAACGCATCAAAAGCAAATTCTTCATGGGCGGTCGTAAAAATCACCGCCGGTTGTTTTGGACTCTGGGAAAGCTTCCTGGCAAGTTCAATGCCGTTTAAGCCGGGCATATTAATATCGAGAAAAATAACGGAATAGTCGACACTGTCAATCAGTTCCATGGCCTCAAGCGCATTTTCTGCTTCCCCGACAATTAGCACGTCTTCAAATGATTTTAAGAGATAACGCAGTTCTTTACGGGCCGGGGATTCATCATCAACCAGCAAGGCTCTTATTTTCATATTTTTAACCTCCTTGAATTCTATTTCTTTGGGACAAAGCATATTATCTTTTTAGAAATTTCTTTTTAGCGGACATTTCTATATTCATTTTAGAAAGGAGAACTTCTTATGAGAAAAATACGGTTGCTGCTGACCTTCATTCTGCTGATCGCAGCCATTACGCTTCTGGTTGGCTGCAATATCCTGAATGATCTAATCAAGGAAGGCGGTAATGCGCCCCTAAGCAAACTTCTGGATAAGACTGCTCAAGAAGACACGGTTGAAGTGACTACAGAATCTCAGCAGACGGAACAAACTGTAAAACTTTATTTCGCAGATGCTGACGGGAAAGTCTTGATCGAAGAAAATCGAACAATTCCCAAGACACTGAGCCTGGCCCGCGAAACAGTAAGCCAATGGCTGCTGGGGCCGGCCGGAAGATCAAGTGCTTATCCGATGGTGAACCCTCAGACGGTGTTATTGGACATTGGAATCAAAAACGGCATTGCCACAGTAGATCTTAGCAAGCAATTTCTTGAGCCTTACAGCAATGTCTCGGCCGAAACCGCTCTTTATGGTTTAGTCAACACCTTGACTCAGTTTCAAACCGTCCAGATCGTGAAGATCCGGGTCGAGGGGGAGGACATTCAAACCTATCGCGGAATCGGTCTGGAGAACTTAAGGTACCGTAATGATTTGATCGGCTACGCCTCAGGGACTGTGCAGGACGATGAAGTGACTACTGAAGATTCCCCAAGTGAAATCAATCTTTTTGAACAATAACTTCAATATTTTACCATTTGTTGAAAAGATCAAGATACGCTATGATATTAATTATATAACACCTATCATTAAATCTTTCAATAATATTTGAATTTTGAAAATTTTACTAGTGTTGATTTCCGGAATATGGTAAAATACTGTAAAAATGATATATAACAATATATACTTATATATAGGGGTTATTTTGAGTTGATTTTTGAGGTGAGGTGTTCGCATGTTAGAGAACAGAGAGTTAGCAGGTCATCTTGACCATCTGCTTCAGAGGCTCACCGTTTCTACCCAAAGGCAAAAGAGTGATTTTGCAGAAAAGCTTGGTATTTCCCGTCAGCAGTTTGAAGTGTTAACGATTATTTTTGAAAAGGGCCAGATTACGATGGGTGACCTCTGCAAGGAAATTTCTTCAGCCTGCAGTACGGCAACCGATCTAGCTGACAAACTGGAAAGAGCCGGCTATGTGGAGCGAATTAGGGAAAAACGGGACCGCAGGATTGTGAGGCTTAATATTTTACCCAAGGGAGAAAAATTGGTCAAATCGGTAATTGAGACAAGGACAGAAAGGCTTGAAAGTATTCTGGAATCTTTTGAACAGGAAGACCGGATGCGTATTATTGGTATTCTAGAAACGTTATCCGATAAATATGAGAGACTTTCCAGAAAAGAGTAAAAATCGAATACAAAGGTTATTGAACATTTTTGTCGGAGTAAGATCTTCCCGGCAAAGATGTTTTTTTTTGACGGCAAACCTTTTTTTAAAAGTTATATTTCTTGAATTCCGTATTTGCGCTATACTGAATAAAAGTGTTCCGGACAAAAAGCGGAGGTAAATTGTGAAAGAGATTCATGTTAACGAGGTCATTTCTGCAGTGGAGAGACTGTGTATTGAGGCGAACTGTATTCTGAATCAGGACGTTATTGATGCTTTGAACAAGGCTCTCGGCACTGAGGAATCCCCCCAGGGCAGAGAAGTACTTCAGCAGCTTTTGGAAAATGCGGAGATTGCAGGCAAAGAAAATATACCGATATGTCAGGATACCGGGATGGCAGTATTGTTTGTAGAAGTCGGCCAGGACGTACATATTGTCGGTGGAGATTTGACGGGAGCCCTGAATGAGGGCGTGCGCAGGGGCTATGAAAAGGGTTTTTTGCGTAAATCTATCGTCAAAGATCCTTTTAACAGAATCAATACCGGAGATAATACACCTGCAGTTATTCATTATGAAATCACACCAGGGGACAAGATTGGGATTACGATTGCACCGAAAGGGTTTGGCAGCGAAAACATGAGTGCCTTGAAAATGTTTAAGCCTTCAGATGGTTTACCTGCAGTAAAGAATTTTATTGTGGAAACAGTGGATAAAGCCGGGCCTAATCCCTGTCCGCCCATTGTGGTCGGAGTTGGATTGGGAGGTACGATGGAAAAGGCTGCCTACTTGGCTAAAAAGGCCTTGCTTCGTCCGATCGGAGAATCGAATCCGGCTGAGGAATATGCCCGGCTGGAACAGGAGCTTCTGACCCAAATTAACCATTTAGGGATAGGTCCCCAGGGTTTTGGCGGTCGGATGACGGCGCTGGCCGTAAATATTGAGGTATTTCCGACGCATATTGCAGGGCTGCCCGCAGCAGTCAATATTAATTGTCATGTTACCCGACATCGTCAAGTGATTTTGGAAGGGAGGGTCTCTTCCTGTGAGTAACGATCAAATGGTTGAAACCCGGAAAATTTCAGTACCGTTAGATGATTTGACTGCTGCTTCTCTCAGATGCGGTGAAAAGGTGCTGATCAACGGAGTCGTCTATACCGGAAGAGATGCCGCTCATAAGAAAATGGCTGAGGCCTTGGGCCGGGGAGAGAAACTGCCTTTTGATATGAAGGGACAGGTGATCTATTTTGTGGGGCCCGCCCCAGCTCCTCCAGGCAAAGTCATCGGATCTGCCGGACCGACAACCAGTGGCAGAATGGATGCCTATTCTCCTGGTCTGTTGGCCAATGGTCTAAAGGGGATGATTGGCAAAGGGCTTCGTTCACCTGAGGTCATACAGGCCATTAGGGAAAACGGCGCAGTCTATTTTGGGGCGATCGGTGGTGCCGGAGCACTCCTGGCTTCCTGTATCAAGGAAGCTGAGGTCATTGCCTATCCTGAACTCGGAACGGAGGCAGTCCGGAGACTGGTTATCGAAGATTTTCCTGCCATCGTCCTGATTGACAGTCTCGGGCAGAATCTTTACGAGACTGGCAGGGAAGAATATCAAATATTGGGGTGATGGTTTGTTCTATTCTTTTGAATTGGAAAAGTACCTCGAGGAATTACTTCCTGCCAGAGATGAACTGCTTCGTGAGATGGAAAGCGTAGCTTTGGAGGAAACGATTCCTGTGGTTACACCGGCCGTGGGTCATTTTCTTCAGCTTATGGTAAAGATGACAGGTGCAAAACGCATCATGGAGATTGGTACGGCGATTGGCTACTCCACTGTCTATCTGGCCAGAGGCGCAGCCGAGACTGGAGGAAGGGTTTTTACGCTGGATATGAACAGAGGAAGGCTCAACAAAGCCAAAGAGTATCTGAAAAAAGCCGGTCTTGCCCATTTGGTTGACTTCAGCTGTGAGAATGCGCTGCACTGCCTGCCGAAACTGACGGAAACATATGACTTGATATTCGTAGATGCAGCCAAAGGGGAGTACCTGGATTATCTTGATCTTATCACACCGCTTATTTCCCCCGGCGGTGTTCTGGTGGCGGATAATGTTCTGTTCAGGGGCTGGGTTGTGCCTGATTCGGTTTTTGACCGGAAATATGATAGAATGGTCGGTTGTATGAGGGATTTCCTGCAGCGTCTGGCCTGTCTGCCGGAATTTGAGGTAAGCGTACTTCCATTTGGCGACGGTATTGCGCTGGCCAGAAAAAACAAGTAGGAATTCAGGCAAGATACGAAGTGAGGATTAACGTATTTAAATAGGATATTTGGTTAATGTATTTGGTAAGGATATTAGGATATACGAGGAGAAATAATGTCAGGTAAGAAGGCTGCGAATGGGTTTCTTGCAATTGTCAGCGGATTGATTCTAATCACGATCATATTGCTGACGGTGATTGAACAGTGCGTCTTTGATCTCAATTTCTTCCGGTCGGAATATGCCAAACTAGACACGGTATCTGTGACCGGGATGCCGGAAAAGGATCTAATGGTGACGACCACGGAACTGCTGGCTTATATCCAGGGGGACAAGGATAACCTTGAAATCCGTGGAGAGATTAACGGTCAGGAAAGACAGGTGTTTAATCAGCGGGAAATCGTCCATATGGCAGATGTTCAAAGGTTGTACTTGGGCAGCCGCATGGTCCGTAACACAGGCTTGATTATCCTGCTTCTGTTTCTGATCTTACTAAGGGTAAGCAGTGGGAAGAAATACTTTCGTTCCTGGGCCGGTGGTTTTCTGGCCGCGGCAGTCATATTTCTTTGTGTATTTGGGGCAGTAGGGATTGCGGTCTGGCGGGATTTTCAAGTGTTCTGGGACAACTTTCACTATCTGATTTTTACAAATGACCTTTGGCTGCTTAATCCGGAGACCGATATCCTGATCCAAATGGTGCCGCAGCAGTTCTTCTTTGATTTGGTTGTCAGGATTCTGGCTCTTTTTACTTCTGCCGTACTGATCCTCGCTCTTGTTGCTGCAAGAATTCGGTTCGCCTATCAGAAAGTATAAGTACCGTTGAGCTTGATGACCGGTCATACAATTGATAAATATCAATAATTTTTTGAGAACAGAAAGGAAGCTCGATAATATGCTAAGATTTGATGGAAGACAACCCGATGAAATCCGGCCTGTGAAGATTACCAGGAAGTTTACGGATCTTCCCGAAGGCTCCGTCCTGATTGAGGTCGGAAAAACCAGGGTGATTTGCACGGCTACTGTTGAAGATAAAGTACCGCCATTTAAAAAGGGGACCGGCAGCGGTTGGGTCACAGCGGAATACGCTATGCTCCCGAGGGCGACGGCCGTACGCAATCAGCGTGAGGCTTCCAAGGGAAAATTGGGCGGAAGGACAATGGAAATTCAGCGGTTGATCGGCAGGGCGCTTCGTTCCATTGTCGATCTGAGTAAACTTGGAGAAAGGACCATCTGGCTGGATTGTGATGTCCTTCAGGCAGACGGCGGGACCAGGACCGCTTCGATCACGGGTGCTTATGTTGCCCTGGCTGATGCTGTAAACTACCTGCTGAAAAATCAATTGATTAAGCAGGACCCTTTAATAGACAGCATTGCGGCCATTTCTGTAGGCAAAGTAGATGGGGTACCTGTAGCCGATCTTGCCTATGAGGAGGATTCCAAAGCCGAAGTCGATATGAATATTGTGATGACCGGTTCGGGGCGTTTTGTAGAGATCCAGGGTACTGCAGAAGGTCAGCCGTTTGACCAAGAGGATCTGAATGCATTCTTAAACCTCGGGGAATCGGGTATTCAAAAACTCAGCGCTTTGCAGAAGGAAGCTCTGGCCAAAGAGCTTCCGGTAGCCTAGTCCGAAGGAGGTCTGTAAGGATGCAGGTCTTGCTTGCAACAACGAATAAGGGCAAAATAAAGGAACTAGAGGGATTGCTTCATAACGAAAAAATCAAAATTTTATCGTTAAGCGATCTTCAGGATTACCAGGAGGTTGAAGAGACCGGCATTACATTTGCCGAGAATGCTTTTATCAAGGCGCGGGCTGCCTGTGCTGCAGGCCAAATGATTACGCTGGCAGATGATTCAGGGCTTGAAGTCGATGCGTTGGCTGGAGCTCCCGGTGTTTTTTCAGCACGCTATGCCGGAGAGCCGAAAAATGATGAGCGTAATATCGAAAAACTCCTAGCAGACCTGGAAGACGTGCCTGAGGAAAATAGGACTGCCCGCTTCCGCTGTGCGTTGGCTATCGTCTGTCCTGACGGCCAGGAATATCTGACGGAGGGAGCGATTGAAGGAAGAATACTGACCGTAAAAATCGGAACCGGCGGGTTCGGTTATGACCCTGTGTTTTACCTGCCTGACCTTCAGAAAACGATGGCGGAGCTCAGCTCGGATGAAAAAAATTGCCTCAGCCACAGAGCGCAGGCTTTTGCGAAAGCAGTTCCATTGTTGACAACGTTACTGAAATAATTTTTTATTATTCTGAATGTGAAATTAAAAATGCTTCTTGACTAGTTTTTTCTCTTGGGATATACTAATCATTGTCACAAAAAGCGGCGGGGTATAGCGCAGTTTGGTAGCGCGCCTGCCTTGGGAGCAGGAGGCCGGGGGTTCAAATCCCTCTGCCCCGACCATAATGAAATGCTGCGGTGACCGAAACGTGCGCCTGTAGCTCAGCCGGATAGAGCATCTGCCTTCTAAGCAGGTTGTCGGGAGTTCGAATCTCTCCAGGCGCGCCATTTTTCATTGAGCGTGCATTTCTCGAAAACAAATGATGTAATTCAGACATGGTGGATGTGGCGAAGTGGTTAACGCACCGGATTGTGGCTCCGGCACTCGTGGGTTCAAGTCCCATCATTCACCCCATATAAAAAGATTAAGCTTTATCGCAAGATAAAGCTTTTATTATTAGGAATGATGGGACTTGAACAGAAAGCGCGCCCTGTAGAAGCGTTTTCCGGCTATGGGAGGTGGCCGATCATGCAAACTCCGCTTCATAGCGGTAGGCCATCCATGGCCGTCGGAAAAAGGAAATGCGACCTATGGAAGCATTTACCCGCCCCGGCGTGATAGCCGCGAAGCGGCGGAGCAAGTCCCATCATTCACCCCAAAATCGTAAAGCAGTGTGTACCAAGGGTTTCAGAGATTAGCAAGAAGTTGCAAAATCACGTAATCCGGTCACCGAAAATAGACAGTCCGGCATGAATAACTTCCAAATCAAAAGGAGGTTATTTTTTATGTCACGTATGCGTAAAATAATCAACAAGACTACGCAAAGAATTGGGAAACATCATTAAAAAACTATCTTGCTTATAGTAGCGCAAAACAAAAAAGTAAACGTACCTTACAAGATTTATTCTAAGCCCATATTTGCTATGCTAAGGTGCTAATTGCAATTGCCGCAAAGATTAAAGTCCATCAGTAATTCTCCTAATGGCTTCAATTGAATAATCCACTTCCTTGTTGGTATTATAGTGCCCAAATGAGAAGCGTAGAGTTCCAGTTGGATAAGTTTTCAATGTTTTATGGGCATTTGGAGCGCAATGCAAACCTACCCTTGTCATCACGCCATAGCGATTGTCAAGTTCAAACGAAATCTCGGCAAGATCGCGTTTGGTGGTCTGAATGGATACAACCGCTGTGCGATTGGTTATATCCGGCCTCCCAATAATCCGAATATCCGGTAATGATTTCAGCTTTTTCAAAAAACGGGCGGTCAATTCGAGTTCTTTTTCTCGAATCTTATCAATGCCTGTTTCCAATAGATACCGCAAAGCTGCATGAAGTCCGAAAATTCCCGGAAGATTCATCGTGCCTGCTTCAAATCGGTCCGGCATGAAGCCTGGTACTTCCTCTGTATGGGATAAACTCCCCGTTCCGCCGCTGATAAGGGGGTTTATTAACGGAAACATAGCTTCTGTCGTGATAAAGCCGCCGATCCCCTGCGGTCCCAGTAAACCCTTGTGTCCGGTAAAAGCGAGGGCATCAATACCCATTGCTTGCATATCGATTGGAATAACTCCAGCCGTCTGGGCGCTATCAATAATAAAAGCCAACCCCTGTTCTTTGCAAAAACTGCCTACTTTCTGAATAGGAAGAAGTGTCCCGCAAACGTTGGAAGCGTGGGTCATGACGATCGCTTTAGTGTTCGGCCTGAGTAGCCTGGGTACTTCTTCGAACAATAACTCTCCATCCTCAGTACAGGGAATCCTATCAAATTCTACTCCGGAAGTTTGAAGCTGGATCAAAGGCCGCATGACCGCGTTATGTTCCATTGCTGAAACAAGCACATGATCGCCATTTTGCAAGAAGCCTTTTAAGATCATATTTAAACTAGTTGTGATATTTGGAGTGAAAATAACGTTTTTACAGTTGGGGTAATTGAATAACTCACAAATGAGTTCTCTGGTTTCAATCACAATTTCATCCGCTGTATAGGCACTTTCGTAGCCACCCCGACTGATATTTGCACCGATACTCTGCATGTAGTGCACTACTGCAGCAGAAACTGAAGCTGGTTTAGGAAAAGTTGTACAAGCATTATCAAAATATATTTTGGTGAGATTCATTTTTTCCCTTTCTAACTGATGTTATTCAGCTTATATTATAGCTCAATTTTGTTGCGTTAATATATTCGAATAATCTATTCATAAAGACTTTTATTATTGAAAATTTCAATTTTTTTTTATAAACCTATTATGGTAATATTATCTCCATATGTTAGACACATAATGTCTAAATAATGATATTACAGAAGGAGGTCATTGAAGAGTGATCAAAAACGAAAAGATTGTAATTGTTATCGCTGGAATTATCATTGGTATTATTTCTGTCACACTGGTACTTCTAGGCAATCCAGCCAATATGGGCTTTTGTATTGCCTGCTTTGTCCGCGACACAGCAGGTGCGCTGGGTTTGCATCGGGCCAATGCCGTCCAATACATACGACCGGAAATTATTGGTTTGGTTTTGGGATCCTGTCTGATGGCTTTAAGTAAAAAAGAATTCTCACCGCGAGGTGGTTCTTCCCCTTTAACGCGGTTTATTCTTGGATTTTTTGTTATGATCGGAGCGCTGATGTTCCTGGGATGCCCCTTCCGGATGATTCTACGACTTGCCGGCGGAGACTTAAATGCTCTTGTTGGCTTGGTTGGATTCATCTGTGGCATTTTAGCAGGGATATTCTTCCTTAACAGGGGCTATACATTAAAAAGAACCTATAGTCTTCCGAAAATTGAGGGAGTCATATTCCCGGTGATACAAATTGTGTTTCTTTCTTTGCTCTTGGCAGCGCCTGCCTTTATTTATTTTACGGAAGCAGGAGCCGGTCCCGGAGCCAAACATGCCGCGATCGCAATTTCTCTAGCTGCGGGTATCCTTGTTGGTATCTTAGCGCAAAGAACCCGACTTTGCATGGTTGGCGGCATTCGGGATCTAGTATTATTTAGAGAATGGAAATTGTTGCTTGGTTTTCTGGCTATCCTGGCATCTGCTTTTGTTATGAATACCGCTACCGGTAACTTATCCGTGGGATTTGCCAATCAACCCATTGCCCATACGGATGGTTTATGGAATTTTCTCGGTATGCTTACGGTTGGTTTTGGCTCGACACTTCTTGGAGGCTGTCCGCTTCGGCAAATGATTCTTGCCGGGGAAGGCAATACGGACTCCGTTATTACAGTGATTGGCCTATTTGCCGGTGCAGCCTTTGCGCACAATTTTTCTTTAGCTTCTTCAGCTAAAGGACCTACGACCAACGGCATGATCGCGGTCGCTATTGGTTTGGTTGTCATGCTGATAATCGCTGTGGTCAACACCCGGAAGGCCGCTGCAACTGTGAATAATTGACATACGCTTTGATATTTATTCAAATGTAAAAAATTACATTACATTGAGAGGAGAATTGACATGCTCGATGCAAGAGGCCGTTCATGTCCAGAGCCTGTTATCATGATCAAGAAAGCAATGGCTTCCAACGAGGATGAATATGCCATACTGCTTGACAACCGTACCTCTTTGGAAAATGTCTCACGTTTTGCGAGAGTTGCAGGATATCATAGTGATTATACTGAAGAAAATGGGATCTTTACATTGAAAATAACAAAAAAATAATAATGTAGCACAAACATCGAAGGGAAATCCACTTATGGAATACATCGCAACCTTTTATTCGCATTATGGCGCGATGCGCTTTAAAAAAAAGTGTATAGCCAATAACCTTCATGCGGTCGTAATGCCTGTTCCCAGAAGTCTCAGCTCTTCTTGCGGCAGCTGCGTCAAGTATGAAGATCACCGGGACTTTGTTGCACCGGAAAATCCGGATGAAGAGATTGAACAAATAGTCTGCATTGAAACAACCGGGTACCGGCAGGTATATAAGGCTAAAGGAGCATAATTGCTTATAGTTTGTTTCTAACCCAAGTATAGTTATAATAAATACTAATTGTGAAATTAATTACTTGTATTCTATAAAATAATTAGTTAAAATCCAGGTAGGTTAAGAAATCAAATACAGCATGAGAAACGGTGTTTTTCAAAGGTAAAAGCCCGCAAACACGCATGGATTATGGCTTGTGGTATCGCGGCAGTCACAGAGTGATTGTGGCTCCGGCACTCGTGGGTTCAAGTCCCATCATTCACCCCATATAAAAAGATTAAGCTTTATCGCAAGATAAAGCTTTTTGATTACCCGCCTCGGCGTGATAGCCGCGAAGCGGCGGAGCAAGTCCCATCATTTTTTTTAATCATGGGGTTCGTCAGTAACCTGACCCCTTTAGGGCGGTGTAGATTTTTTATGGTGATGCTGCCTGCGTCGTGGCGGATGCTTTCGCGGATAGACCGCTCTGGCCGCTGCTGTTTAACGCAACAATTTTATAATAATAGGTTGTCTCCGGATCTAAGCCTGTATCCGTGTAAGGGGGCGCTGCCACATTTTCCGCTATCGGATTATAGGTGCCTTCGGAAGAGGATGCCCTGTAAACGATATAGGAGCTTGCACCGGTGACCGGAGTCCAATCCACAACAATCTGGCTGGAATTATCGGCTGTTGCCGTCAGATCTAATGGTACGGACGGAAATGTGATGGTATTTGCTGTTAAAGAATAAGGGCCATCTCCGGCGCTGTTGGAGGCCAAAACTTTATAGTAATAGGTGGTTCCTGCATCCAGACCCGTATTGGTATAGGAGGTTGAAGATAAAGTCGTGATACGTGTATAAGTTCCGGAAGCAGAGTGAGACCGGTATACGGAATAAATCGGGTCTCCGCTTACGGCGGACCAGGACAGCGATATCTGCGAAGAGCTTAGCGCTGCAGCAGTCAGATTTGCTGGAGCAGTTGGCACACTCGAGGCAAGGGTAGTGGCACTGGTGACCGCCGAATAGGCACTGCTGCCGGCAGTGTTCACAGCCAGGACTTTGTAGTAATAGGCAGTACTCGCGGTCAGACTGCTGTCTGTATACGCATTGGTTGTGGTCGTGGCCATAAGCGTGTAAGTCCCTGATACTGAATTGGCTCTGTATATGGAATAAGTATCTGCTTCGCTGACCGAAGACCAGGATAGGGAAATCTGTGTTGAGCTCTTTGGCACAGCAGTGAGATTATCAGGAATGGAAGGAACGCTGGCAGCAATGGTTTTGGCACTGGCAATGGCAGAATAAGAACTCGAACCGACACTGTTTGTGGCCAGCACCTTATAATAATAAGTCGTATTGGCTGTCAGACCACTATTGGTATAAGAAGTAGCGGTAATGGTCGTAAGCAGAGAATACGGTCCTGATGCTGAGGAAGACCGGTAAATGGAATAGGATGCTGCCCCGCTGACAGCGGACCAGGAAAGTGTGATCTGACTGGTACTTTTCGGTGTTGCCGTAAGATTTGCCGGGGCAGACGGGATGCTGAGCGCAGTCGTGGTGCTAGCAACAGGTGAAAAGGCGCTCGATCCGGTACCGTTCGTAGCTTTTATCTTATAGTAATATGTTGTGTTGGGGGATAGTCCACTATTGATATACGAAGTCGAGGAAACTTTTGCAATCTGATAGTAAGACCCATAGTAGGAAGAAGCGCGGTATACAGCATAGGAAGTGGCACCGTTTACTGTTGGCCAGGATAACGCGATCTGACTGATACTTTGCGATTTCGCTGTAAGATTTGGCGGAGCAGCCGGGACAGAAGCAATATCGTCTAAAAGGGTGTTTACGACGTTTTGCGGTATCACGGCTGTACCACCGAAGACAATCAATTTGCTGATCAGATTACTTTTTTGATTGATATAATTCCCGACAGAAGTGTTGGTCAGACTGTTGACCAAAATAACGGGGGAATTTGTCTGTGCTGCCAAGGCCGAACCTGCGAGCGCATCGGGAAATGATTGCCCGGTTGCGATACAGCAGGCGGCCAGATTAAGTTGAGCTGAAAATTCATCGATAATTTTAAGGTTGGTTTCATAGCGGTCAGCACCACTCAGCCTTTTCCCCGCAGGAAGAAGATTTAAAACACTGGTGCTGATGACACCGGTTCCGCCAACAACATATGTGCTGGTGACATTTTGCAGAGCTTGCTGGATGTTACCGGGCAAGCTGTTTTTAGCTGTAAGCAGGATCGGAATTTCTTTGATCGCGGCGATAGGAGCGGCAGATAAAGCATCCGCAAAGTTTTCACCCGTTGCAATGATTGCCTGGTTATAGCTTCCCAGCGTCTGGGCAATTCTGGCCGAGGTATCATAGCGGTCAGAACCGGCAATCCGGGATATGGATATTCCCATATAATAGATCTCCCGTTCCACACTTGTGGAGATGGCTGAAGCCCCACCGATAAGAAAGACATGTGAGACGTGCAGACGGGAAAGTTCGGTCCTGGTCTTGGTGCTTAATGATTCGCTGGAGGTCAGCAGAATAGGAGCATTATATTTAGAGGCGAGCGGAGCGCTGCATAAGGCATCCGGATAATTTTCACCATTGACAATGATGGCGTAGTTGGAAGAACTCCAGCCATACTGGGAAATCAGGGCGGATGTTTCATATCTGTCACTGCCTGACAAACGATTGGAGGTTATGAAAGAGGATCCTGGACTGCCGGCGGCTGCATTAACGATATTGGAAAAATAGTCTGTGCCGGAATTCCCCATAGCTTTGATCTTGTAATAGTAAGTATTGCCTGATGTCAGGCTGCCATCCGTATAATTGGTATAGAACGTCGAGGCAATCTCCGTATAGGCCCCTGAATACGAAGCTGAGCGGTAGACCGTGTAAGAGGTTATTCCGCTGATTGAATTCCAGGAAAGATAGATTTGCCCTGGTCCGGAGGATTTCGCTGAAAGACTTGAGAAAGAGGAAAGGGTCGTGGCGCCGGCATAGGAAGAAAGTAAACTTGTTTCATTGTTGTCGACAGTCTGGATCTTATAGTAATAGGTTTGATTGGAGGCCAAACCGGTGTCGGTATATTGGTTTGTGGTAACCGAATTAGTAAAAGTGTAGGTTCCGGAATGGGAAGTTGATCGGTAGACATTGTACTTGTCTGCGCCGCTTACTGCAGTCCAGGTTAACGCAATTTCATTTGGACCGAGTGCAGAAGCGGATAAGTTTGTCGGAGCGGACAAGGCAGCGGCAGAAATCTGAGGCATAGTCAAGAAACTGACGAGGAAGCATAAGAGTATCACCAATGATTTGGATTTGATTTCTCCCATAGGATATTCACCTCCCGTTGCATTCTCTTTTAAAGAATCATGAAACAATTATACCATTTTTTGGTTTATCATCTGTAAATTATATGTAAATCTTTTAGAATATTCAATTTAAATTTTTATTGTTATTCTTAGTAAAATCATCCATAATAGAAATCAGCAAGAAGAATGGGGGGCCTGTTTGTGACAGAAAGATATGTTCAGACTGTGGAAAGAGCGCTGGATATATTGGAAGTACTGGCCAGTTCTAGGGAATCATTTGGTGTGACTGAAATCGGCAGCAGGATAGGGCTGCATAAAAGCACGGTACATCGGATTATTCAGACTTTATGCTATCGGGGATATGTCGAAAAAGAAAAAGATAGGGAACGGTACCGTCTCGGGATAAAAATAATTGAAGTCGGCAACGCATTTTTCAATCAGCTTGAAGTCCGGAAGATTGCCGAACGCTATTTGGAAAGCCTGGCCAAAACCTTTGATGAAGTAGTTCATCTTGTCCTGCCCGACAACGGAGAAGTAGTGTTCATTGATCATAAAGAGAGTTCCCAGTTAATCGGCATGTACTCCAAGGTAGGCAGCAGAGGCTACATGCATTGTACGGCGGTTGGTAAAGCGATTCTTTCCACTTTGCCGGAAGAGGAAGTAAGGCTTATTCTGCAAAAAAAGGGTATGCCCCGTTTTACTCAGCAGACGATTACAGATCCGGAAAAACTGATCGAACAGCTGAAGGAAATAAGAAAAACAGGCATTGCAGTTGCCGCTGAAGAAACTGAAGTCGGGGTCATTAATATAGGAACACCCATTTATGATTATTCGGGTAGAACCATTGGTGCGATCAGCATTTCCGGACCCATTAATAGGCTGATGGAGAAAGGGATTGAAAAGGTCGGTCAGGAAATCAAGCGTGTTGGTCAGGATATATCCTCCAGATTAGGATATTCCGGCCGCTGATCTTACAGTACTACCCAAAAAAACGCTTGACGGAAGTAGGAAACTAGTACATAATATTAATACTATATTTTCAAATATTTCAGAATCTTTTTGTGTTGGTTTGCATAAGATAGCCAAAAGATCAGACATTAAGCTTCAGCAAAAAAATTGAAAAGATGGGGACAATGATGAAGGTTTAGTTTAAAAATGAAACAATGTTTCAGATAATAAAACAAAACTAATTTTTATAGGTATAAAATGAAACATTGTTTTATATGGTGAAACACGGTGGGGAGTGATTGATCATGATGAGGATTTCATCAATAGCTTATAATCAGGACAGAGATTGTATAGGATGTGCCATTAGAGATGAAAAGCAAATATCCACCTATATTCTGTCTTTTCAGATAGCAGACCAGCTGATGTCGCGCTATCACGGGAAATGGGGTATTTCGGGTAACAGGATTACACTTCGATTTACAGACCTAGACCATCCGCTGACGATTGATTATGATTCCGGAGTGATTAATTACGGATCCCTTACGACAGCATTTTATCATCGCTATAACCCTGCTAAGGGGCTGACGGTGCTGGTCGAGGATATCTGTTCCGACCTTGCGATCCCACAAAGTGAGCCCATTGAATATGAAGAATATTTATTTAGATTATTCGTCAAAATTGTGGAGATTTTCCATGCCCGATGCAATGTTCAGATCTTACCTGATATAAATGAAGGCAAATGGGAAATTCGTTTAGGTGAGGGGGAAGCTTCAGGCTGGATTGGGAAAGATGGAATTGCCGAGAACCGGTTTGGTGAAAAAATGGATATAAAACAATGGCAGAATCTTAGAATTGAAAAAGCAGCGCTTTATGTCTTTGGTTTTAACTCTTTTTGCAAAAACTTTCAGTGTCCGATAAAATAAGGACACTATTTTTTTGTATTAACTTTTGTTTGACAGGGCAATTTTTTTTAAGTATAATACTGTTTGCGTGTTAGAGCCGTCAGCGAATTGCATAACCGATTTTTTATTCCAATGGGGTATCGCCAAGCGGTAAGGCATCGGACTCTGACTCCGACACCGGTGGTTCAAATCCATCTACCCCAGCCATAGTCCCAAAAGCAGGAGTTCATGCGGGTTCCAGAAGTTTAGCAATAAAGTATAGCATCACGAATCCGACAGTGTTAAAATAACTACTCCGACGTGTTGCTCAAAACCTCTTTAACGAAAATTTAAGGAGGTTTTTGTATATGTCAAGAAAACTAAATCAAATCAGAATGAATCTTGATTGGAATGACTTAATGGAATCGTTTCTATGTGAAAAGGCTGCTCAACAACGTTCTGATAGAACGTTAAAAGATTATCGATTTCACATCAAACAATTTTTCAATCGTTATCCAAATGGTGATTTGAAAGAGAATTTGTATTCTTATCTTGCAGAGGAGTGTGCATCGGCAACTTACAATTTGAGACTTGTGTATCTTAAAGCGTTCTTTAAATGGTGTATTGCTGAAGGTTGGATTGATACAAATCCATTATCAAATATCTCTCAAAAAAGAGCTGAACCACGTATTGTTGATATTGATTTGCGTGATTTAAAACAACTTGTTGAATTACCTGATATAACCACATATACTGGTTTACGTGATAAAGCTATGATTTATTTGACACTCGATACTGGAATAAGACCAAGTGAAATGTGCAAATTAAGCATTGATGATTACTATGTTAAATTTCATCAAATCATAGTTCGTGCTGAAATTGCAAAGACGAGAATGCAACGTACCCTACCTATAGGGCCAGCAACATGTAATCTCATCAATAGAATTATTATGATTCGACCAAAAGATTGGACAAAATCTTCACCATTGTTTGCAAGTTGTGATGGCAGCATGATGCATACAAATGCATGGGGTGATAGACTGCAATATTATTCTAAATTTCTTGATGTGAAGATATGTCCATACGATTTAAGACACGTGTTTGCATTAGAATTCTTACGCAATGGTGGAAATGCATTGTTCCTTCAAAGAATTTTAGGACACACCGATCTTACGATGACTAAGCGATATGTCGCCGCAACAAATGATGATTTAAAATCTGCGTTACAATCAGCATCACCACTTAATAATTTGGTTAAGAAAACACGATTAAGAAACATTTGATTGGATTAAATAAATGTGAATGTTATAATATTCTGTAAAAGTTATATATTTACAGAGGTAATGCATTGATGAAAAAATTAATCGCAGAATGTCATCATAGTCATTTTAAAAAACTTGTATATGGCGATATTGGGATTGATAATAGAATTCTATTTTTATATGTTGATGAAAACAAATATAGTGACAGATATCGATTAACTATATGGATTGGCGAAAATGTTAAACGTATTTATGTTGAAGAAAATTATAAAAAAGCTGGTTTTATTGAAATTACAAAAGATAATATATTTGTATTTAATAATACAGACAAAATCATCAAAAACATTTTATTAATAATATCAAAAGTCTTATATTGTGATGGTAAATGGAGGATGATTGATGAATTACCTATACAAATAAAATTTACTTCTTCAAATACATCAAAAAAAGATAATGATGTTGATGATATAAATAAAGTTTGTAGTAGTTGTATTAAGAATTATATATGTCATGATTCAAATAGACACAAACCAAAAAAAGCGTGTCAAAATTATATTAAAGGTCTTGCTATTGAACGTGATTTTTCACAATATGACTCTCGCTTTTAATTCATATTAGCACATCGTGCAAAATATATTGCTGTACGTCTAAGTAAATCATTTTCCGCTTTCAACATTTCATTTTCCTTTTTGAGTCTGATTAACTGCTTATCTATATTTTCTATTGTGTTACTTTCAGGAAATATCAAAGCAGAACTTTTTCTATATTTTTTCATCCAGCTTTGTAATGTATTTTTATTAACACCAAATCTAATTGCTGCTTTAGGTATAGAAATATTTTCAGTTTCAATTTTACGGATGATTTCTAATTTAAAATCAGAAGAATATTGTGAAAGCATGATTATCCTCCATATTTATTTGATATGAAAATGTCTGATTTTGTGCCGCTGCCTGTACTCAATCAAGCATTCCCTAGGTTTTTGTGTTATTGTGTAGAAAAAAATTAGAACAAAAAAGGGGAAGTACCCTTCACAAGATACTTCCCAAGTATTATACTATTATCGATGAAAGTTATTTTATCAAGACTGATTTAGCGAGTTCAGAGTCGCCGATCAGTTCAACCATGGACTCAAGGGTGATGTAATCTTCTTCGATGAGGAAGACCATAAAATCCTTGAGTTTTTGGTTTGCTATTTTGATATGCTCATCGTTTTTTAATTCTGGCTCTAACATTAATGATGTAATGCAATCATGAACTTCATCATTATGATAGCCAGCAACAGCTTCAAGTTTAAAGAGAACATCTTGAATATTACGGAATTCTTCTTTCTTAACTTGTTCTATTGTTTGAGATTTCCGGAGTGCTTCAAATGTCATGCTCGAATCACTTCTTTCACCAAATTTGGTGAGTGATTTGTCTTTCAAATCCTTACTGAGCATGTTAATGTACGTGTTGGCATCTTCTTTACTCATCATTTGAAGCTGCATGTCTTCCATTGGCATGTATGCATCAGGAAGCCATTCGTGTTGTGGTTTTACGGATTCTTGTCTAGTGAGGTTGCCTTCAATATCCACAACCCATTCAACTGTGACTTGGTTGTGCAGAGATTGCATTCTTTTTTCCAAATCACGAATGTGTCTGATTTGTTCTGGACGAATGCGAGTGGAAGTCCATTCATAAAATGCAGCACGATTTGTTTCAATAAATTTTGATGCATCTTGTTTGCTGAATGAACTTTGAATCATGATTGCAAACTCATCAGGAGTGCAATAACGCCAGTGTGTTTCATCAATTTGAATCTTGCGCGAAACACCAAATGATTCGAAATCTGCATCAGGGAAAAGGAACATTTTAACGATGGCAGACACTTGGTTATCTGTTGCTGGAATCTTAGCAGATAAGCCGAGAGCAGCTTCTTGCTTGATGAGTTGGTCAAGCAATTCAGATGCAGTTCCACCAAGACCACCAGTAAGTAAATGTAATGTTTTTTCAGATGGCATGTTAATCAAAACACCGGCCTCTTGGAGATTGGTGATCTTTTCTTTGATGAGCGCAATCTGCTTTTCGCTGGCTGGTTTAAATCTGTAAAGATCGGAGATTTTGTCACTCATATATTCGATAGACCAGGCTGCATAATTTTCAGCTGGCAAACCTTTTTGTTCGCAAAGTTCAAGGTACTTACGTACTTGATTAGGAGTCGCTGTACGATTGGAATTAGTAGAAGAAGCTGCGTAGTCACGTGCATTATAGTCGAATGTAAAAGTTTGCTGTGTCATGGTAATTACCTCCTTGAATTAAAAACAAATTACATGAAACATAACGTACCCTATTCAGTTTTTGAACCATATTCAATTATGTGATACACAAAACACAACGTGCTCTACACATCAATCACCTTCTTTCAAAATATTTAATAAATTATGTAATACACATTAAGCACAAGCATGACGGCAGTAAAGTTGCCCTGAACGTTTTGTCAAGTGCAGAATAAGCACTACTTACCGGACTGAGCATAGCGAGGGAGGATAAGCGTCAACTTGACAAAACAATGTGTGCTGTATGTGTGATGTACGTGAAACACCCGAAAGACGTGCTTGCAAAACGTGTTTACAACACGTAGCAAATCAGATAGATTCCTCTATGATGAGAAAAAGTATCCAAATATATCAGCGAAGCTGCTTTAGCAGCAAGCGAGTCGAAGACTCAAAAGAAAGTAATAATAAAGTAAATAAACACATACAGCACACGTTCATTACACAATACTGATGTGAGTACACAATGATGTACACAAACCCTGATGTGATGCAACACTTGTTTACTTCACGTGCTGAAAACGTATGAATGTACGCTCATATGTTGTGTGTTGAACGTGTAGTATGATGTGTACTATACTCTTGCTGTACTTGTGCTGAACTTGGGTTGCTACACGCAACAAGAACCACATTCTCCCCACCCACCCTGACACACGTTACACAACACAAAACAAACACATAAGCCACGTACTATACACTCTGCTGTACGTGTTATACTCGTATGAAAATCAAATTATCAAATCATGATTGGCAAGACCCCCGGGGGAGCCAAAATCAGTACCTGGAGCCTCGTCGTCTTTCACGGGCTAATAATGATTCTTGTCATGCACACATTAAGCATACTGATTTGAGCACGTACAGCAGAAGTGTCATGCACACGTTCACAACGTGTAATTACTCATCAATATTGATGTGCTCTCACGTACAGCAACACGTGCCGCATCAAAATAGGGTATACGTCATTTATACGTTAAGTACCGTGATAGAGGTTGTAATACGTGAAATACAGCGCGTGCTGTACGTGTAAATCGCCGATGTACGTGTATTACTCTTGTTATATACACAATATTCAGATATTGTCGAAATGTTTTTTGTATAATGTATAAAATAAAACTTGACAAGATTTTGTGTATTTTGTATAATTAGATTACACGTTCTTTACGTGCTTAAAGAAAAAAGAAAATAAAAAAAACATTTCAACTCCCGAAGGGAGTTGTAGCATTCTTCTATAAGAAACGCTGTTAGCGTTTATATTTATTCTGATTTGAACACGTTATATGAACTTGCCTTGCTACGCAAGTCAAGTTAAAATTACTTCGTAATTTTATTATCGAATCAATAGATAATATATATGTCGAAGACATATGGCAAGTTACTCGGCAAGTTCTGCCGAAGTACTTGTAAACACTTGAATAACGTAATATACATAAATAACGTGTAACACACGTACAAAACACCCGATATACGTGTACTACACGTTATTATTAATTAATGGGAGGTATTCTTCTGATTTGATAATACAAATTATAATCACGTGTTTCTTCGCCGCCGCAGTTGGTATTGAGTGCCTAATGTACCACAAATTAACAAAATATATTGAGTTATGTACGACAAGTCCTCCTGCAATGGAGGATTTTTTTAGTGAAGAAGAGTTAAGTAGAATAGAAAAGAATAAAGCGTTTGACGCACGTATTGCCGAGTTACGAGAAGAACTTGGTATAGGTGCGGAAATACGTTTATCGGAAACTGAACCAGCAGCGGAGTTGCATCCTGCCGTACACAATATTCCACACAATGCGGTACATATCGATGGATATAACGCTTTGCCGGACGTGGAATGGAATGATTAACGTGTGATGTACGTGTAGGTCCTCCATGTAGCTTGTTCTGACATGGTTAAAACCCTTGTGCACGGGCAGGAAAGTGTTCCATAAAGTTGGCTTTCCACTTTAAATAACACGTAAATCGCCGATGTACTTCTGCTGTACGTGAGAACGCCGATGTACGTGAAGAACTTAATGGAGGTTTAATGAAACAACTTACTATTCCTGATGTGGTTAGAATTGGTGCAGATGATTTTAAAATAGTCTATCCAGAAGTTATTATTATTGGCAATAAATGTGATTATGCTGGCAGCATTAATACTGAAACCAAACAGATTGCATTACTTGAAGAATATACACCAGAACAACGTTTATCTCCGTTCTTTCATGAGTTAGTACATGGCATTTTTCGTGAAGCAAATCTTCGTGAATTATTTGAAAATGAAGATGTTGTAGATCGTGTCGGACGTGTTCTGCATCAAATCATGAGAGACAATTATTTTTATAAAGATGTGGTTGAAAAGAAAACTACACGTAAATCGGTGGTGAGGAATCGTGGATAAGGTAGTCTTAAAATTTATCGCCGATATACTCTACATCAAAGGCATCATACTTTTTGAAGAACTTGAAGCAATCTATGAAGCCAAGTCTTTTTCTGATTTGGACACGATAGTTAAAAAGATTGAAGGTGGTGAGTATCGTGTCTTCAGAGGAGAAACTTACAACATTATCGAACCGAAACCCCTCCCAACTTTCGATGATTGAAAATAACACAAATAATCTTTCTTCTGATGTGTCAAAACAAAATGCTAAACCTATTATTGATGAGGAAAAAGAAACACACCTAATGGCGTTATCTGCGAAAGAGCAGCGGTTTGTGCAGCTGTATTTAACAGGACAATATACTATACCTAAGCTGGCACAGCTTCTTGAGTTACACCCAAACACATTGTGGAAGTGGTTGAAACGAAAAGATATCAAAACAGTCATTGAAGAAACACAACTCATGACGCATGAAGTGGTTGCAACGCAACTACAAAACCTGACGCTGAAAGCGACAAACAAACTCAATTCTCTCCTTGATTCGCCTATTGATGGTGTTGCGTTGCAGGCAGTTAAAGATGTTCTCGACCGTGGAGGACACAAACCAAAACAGGAAATGAAGATTGAGAAGACTGTCATATCATATGAACAGCAACTTAACAATCTCATCAAAGAAGTTATTGATGTGGAGGAAGTCTATGAAATATCGGAAGAAACCTGTTGTGATTGAAGCATTGCAATTTAAAACAAATAATGAACCAAAAGGTTCACCAAACATGGATAGTATTGTGAATTGGGCAAATCAAGGGAAAGACAAAATTAATGCATGGCATAATGGCACAAATATTTTCATTAGCACTTTAGAAGGTGAAATGAGAGCTGATGTTGGTGATTTCATTATCAAAGGTATTCAAGGAGAATTCTATCCTTGTAAACCAGATATTTTTGAAAAGACTTATGAAAAAGTGGAGGAAGAATAATGGGTAAAACTCTTGATATTTCTGAAGTTAAAGGTGCAAAGGCTAATATTTCTGATTTGAAAGTTTATGGTGATGGTGATACATTTCATCTACTTTGTAAGGCTTCAAGTCAGAATGAAGGTTGGATGAAATCAACTAAAGTTTGTAATGTTT
Source organism: Dehalobacter sp. MCB1 (assembly GCF_003590275.1). NCBI lineage: Bacteria > Bacillati > Bacillota > Clostridia > Eubacteriales > Desulfitobacteriaceae > Dehalobacter > Dehalobacter sp. MCB1. Next base: position 382,755 of record NZ_LXPC01000012.1, read on the forward strand.
ATGGTGGTTGTATCGTCCAAGTTACTACGCAACAACTTAATCCAGATGGTTCTTATTCAGTAGCTGAAGCACTTACTTTTGTACCGAATAATCATATTGATTTGGAATCTGAGCCAAGAAAAATCATACAAATTTGAGGTTTGAATGGCTAAGTTGACAAAAGAACAACTTTTCTTTTGGAAACTAAAACACGATAAAAAATGGTATGTAGAAAAGTTCTTAAAAATCCGTAATAAACAAGCAAAGATAATACCCTTTGTTCTTAATCCTGCACAAAAAATCGTTATGGATATCATTGAAAAAGATGAAAGAGAGGGAAGATTAAAACGTTACATCGTACTGAAAGCACGACAAATGGGATTATCAACCCTCTTTGAAGCATTAATCTTTCATGATACGGCAAATAATGATAACAAAACGTCGCTGATTGTGGCACATGAGGATACCGCATCTTCGAATTTATTCAATATGTCCAAGTTATATTATGAAGAACTTCCCGATCTCATCAGGCCAATGAAGAAGTATTCAAATGGACGTGTTTTACAGTTTGAAAATCCAGAAAATGACGAATCAATTAAGAAAGATAATCCTGGTCTTCGTTCCAAAATTACTATTGCAACCGCTGGAACAGGTGAAGTAGCACGTTCATCAACAAATCATAATGTCCATGCTTCAGAAGTGGCCTTCTGGCCTGATGCGAGTACAACGATGTTGTCACTTATGCAGAGTGTGCCGGATGAATTAAATACCTTGGTCGTACTTGAAAGTACTGCAAATGGTGTTGGTGATTACTTTCATGATATGTGGAATAAGGCTGTTCGTGGAGAGAATGAATTTACTCCAATATTCCTTGCATGGTTTGTAGACCCAACATACACACGTAATTTCCCCTCAGAAGCCGCTAAACAACAATTCCTTGAGGAAATATCTATCATCTCTACAGATGGCAACGGAGGGCAAGTACGGACGTATGAGTGGGAATTAATGAATAAACATGGACTCACACTTGAACAACTCAATTGGCGACGATATACAATAGCCAATAAGTGTCAAGGTGATGAGGAAAAGTTTATGCAGGAATACCCAAGTACACCAGAAGAAGCGTTTATCTCATCAGGTAGACCAAAGTTTAGTATTAAAGCCTTAAAGAAATATCAAACCATTACCAAAGCACCCCAACGTGGATATTTGCAATTGTGTCCGGATGGTGGTGTTTCTTTTATAGAAGACCCAAATGGTTATATATCAATTTGGAAACATCCTGAACCTGGACAATTCTACTGTATTGGAGCAGACGTGGCTGAAGGACTTGTCGAAGGTGACTATAGTGCAGCATGTGTTGGAAATTCTGAAACATTTGATATTGAAGCTATATGGCATGGTCATATTGACCCTGATTTATATGGTCTTGAATTACAAAAGTTAGGCAAATTCTATAATGATGCGTATCTTGGTGTGGAGAATAATAATCATGGTCTTACAACACTCACCACTCTTAAGAAGCAAGAATATTGGAATTTGTACTTCTCCAAATCATATGACAAGATTTCAGAAAAAGTCACACAGAAACTTGGTTGGACAACTTCAAGCAGAACTAAACCATTGATGATTGATAAATTAGCAGAGTTTATCAGGGAGTTTTATTTAGGTATTTATTCTGATTTGATAATTAGTGAAGCATTCACATATATCATTGAAGATAATGGTAAAACCAATGCTCAGATCGGCTGTTATGACGATACTATAATGGCTACTGCTATTATGTTACAATTACTTTTAGAAGGTAAAGGAGATTCATACGTTCCCGAGATCCCTATCGATCAGAGAAATAATATAAAAAAAGATATCATAGACCCTCTGTTTGAATCAAACGAAAGCGATGAGTTTTCTGATTAACAGGAGGTGTTTTTTTTGTCAAATACTGTTCAAATCGAACAGGAAAATATGCAATTAGCCAGTAAATGGCACATGAAATTTAAAGAAGCTATGGTGTATAAAGCAAGTTACACCAAAAGGTGGCAAGAGTATGATGAAGCATACGCTGGTGAATACAGTAAGGGTCAATCTCTGCCGGATTACAAATCTAACATCATTAGCAATTATATCTTTTCCACTGTGGAAACTATTCGACCAATTATGCTTGAATCAAATCCAAAATTCCAAGTCATGGCAAGGCAACCAGAAGGCTTAGCATTTACTACTGATGTGAATGAAGCGATGAGTTATGAATGGGATAGGGAAAAGATGACACGTAAAGTATGTGCTGAATTGATTCCAGTTCTCGTTCGTGGCACATCTGTATTCTTTGTTCCATGGAATGCTGATGAAAAGAATACCAAATATATTCCTGTATCTGCATATAATATCTTTCCGGACCCACTTGCAACATGTGTTGAAGATGCAGAATATATAGTTTATGCAACTTATAGTCACGTAAATCGATTAAAAAAACTATTCCCTGAATACGCCGATAAACTTAGTGGTGGAAGTGTTAAGTACAGCGAATTGGTTTATAACAATGATTTGAATGCTCGAATTGATAATCAAGTTCTTTTACTTGAAGTTTGGTGTAAGGATTATGAAACCATTGAAGAAAATGATGGTAAAGTAAAACGCATCAAATATAAATATCCAAAAGGTCGTCATATCATCGTCGCACCAGAATTAGGTTTGGTCTTGTTAGACCAAGATAATCCATACGATGATGGTGAACATCCTTTTGTACTCATTAAGGATTATGATGTACCTGGCAAGTTTTGGGGTGAAGGTGAGCCAAGTCAGATGCTTTCACCGCAAAAAGGTATGAATGATCTATACAATGCTATTATTGATAACGCCAAAGCGACAGCAAATTCACCATGGGTTATTGATAAGAATAGTGGTATTGGACAAGGAAAGATTACTGCACGACCCGGCCTTATCTTGCGTAAAAACCCCGGCTCTGAAGTGACACGCTTGCAGCCACCTGGTATGCCTATGTATGTGCCAAACACAGTTGAAACACTTAAATACGATCTGCAAGAAGTAAGTGGTGTGTTTAATTCCCTTAAAGGTAACTCATCCACTGGTGTTTATACTGCACAAGGTATCCTTGCTCTCAAAGAAGCTGGTGAAACACGCATCAGATTGAAAGTGAAGTTGCTTGAAGATGCACTTGGTGAAATGTGCCGTAAGGGTTTTTCACGTTGTCGGCAGTATTGGAAAAGTGACAAATGGATTCAAATCACTAGAGCAGATGGTTCTTATGATTTGAAAAAGTTTATTACTGATAGTTTGAAATACGATTATGATATTAAAATTACAGCTGGTTCCACAATGACGGTTAATCGTGGTGCAATGCTTGATTTGATGATTCGTTTGGCGCAAACGCCAATGCCTGATGGACAAATGCTTGTCGATCGTGAAGCTGTTGCAGAGTATTTGCCTGAAGAAGTTAAAGCATCGTTGCTTAGACGTATGGGTAATAAGCAACAAGCTATTGAACAGCAAGTACAGCAATTCCAACAGATGATTGAACAACTTACTCAACAGATGCAGCAATACATGCAGCAAAATGACGCTAATGATAAAGAAACATTAGCCGTTGTTGAACAAATGACAAGTGCTATTGAAAGGATAAATAAGCAAATTATACAACTCCAAAATAAGCATGATAAACTTGAGGAAGATAAGAGAAAAGAAGAAGAACAGCAAAAAATAAAAATCAATTCGTATAATGAAGGTTTTGCTGATGCGGAGAAATACTATGTTCCCGAATCAGAAGGAGGTGCTGATTCAGTTTCTTCGCAGCCAGATGGACAACAATTACCTGATGAAATCTTAACTGGACTTAATAATATGTCTGATGATGAGTTAGCAGTTGTACTTCAGCAGAATCCTGATTTGATGGAATTATTAAATATGGAACAACCACAATAACGTGGATTCCAAGGAGGAAATGAATTGAATATCACTCAATATCGAGAAATGAAGGCGAAGGAAACGGCTCAGAAAACTGAACAACCGACCACGCCAGAGCAGAAAACTGAAAATAACACAACGGAAGTTGTTGAAAATAAACCAAAACAATCAGAGGAGAAAGAAAAACCCTCTGATTTTGTTTTACCCGAGAAAATCACAATTGATGGTATTGGTGAAATTTCTGTTGATGAATTGAAAAATGGATATCTTCGCCAATCAGATTACACCAAGAAAACTCAGGATTTATCAAAACAACGTACTGAAACAAAAGAAGCAATTGCTTTCTTTGATTATCTGAAAGCCAATCCTGAAGTTGCGAAACAAGTTGTTGAAATTACAAAAAACAAAACACCGCAGTCTGTTGACCCAAATCAATCTGAGATTGTTGCGTTAAAAAACACGATCTATGATTTGAAACTTGAAATGGAAATCAGCAAATTGCAAGGTAAGTATTCAGATTTTGAAGTACGTGAAGTTCTTGAAATGGCAAGAGATAAAGGATTAACCAATTTGGAAGATGCTTATAAACTTGTCAAATCAACAAAGCCTGTTCAGACCGAACAGATCGATAAAGAAACACTTAAAGCACAACTTCGTGAAGAAGTTTTAAAAGAAATAGAAAACGAAAACAAATCAACCAAAACAATTATTTCTACGACAAATAGTGCTAATCCCATTGTTACTGACAACACGCCCAAAATCTCTGATGCTGAAAAGCTCGTTGCTAAGAAAATGAGACTTTCAGAGAGTGATTACATCAAATGGCGTGATGCAAGTAAGAAAAAGAAATAATTGAGGAGGATTTTTAACAAATGGCTGTTGATTTTAAATGGTTAGGTTTACAGATGTTTGCTACACCTGTTCAACCTACTACTGAAAATACAATCTATTATACTGATGCAGATGTAGTCAATGAGACTAATTTTGGTAAGTTACTCGAACCCGGCTTAAGGAAGATTTTCTTCGAGACTTACGATGAACTCCCTGAGCAGTTTCCTCGAATCTATAATGTAATGGATTCTGATAAAGCTCAAGAAAAAGATTGGGGTATGGGTGCTTTTGGTGATTGGACTGAACGTACAAGCCAGTTCGACACTGTTGCTTACAAAACTCTGTCTCCTGGTCTTGAAAGAACGTACACACACTCTGCGTTTACCCAAGGTTTCATTATCACTCGTGAAATGTTTGATGATGAGCAATATCGTCAAATCGAAAAGATGCCGAGAGCAATGGCAAGAAGTGGACGTGCTAAGGTTGAGAAGGATGCAATGATTCCTCTCGTTAATGGTTTCACAACTGTTCTCTATGATGGAAAAGCTTTGTTTGCTAATGACCACCCTCTGCTTGATTCTACTGGTACTGGTGATAACTTGCAGACAGGTGCATTAACTGATGTAAACTTAAAAACTGCCCTTCAGTTGATGAGACAGACTGTTGATGAAGCTGGTAATCTTGCTCAGTTTAAAGCAACAAAACTTATCATCCCTCCGGCATTGGAAGATACTGCAAGACGTTTACTGCACTCTGCACAAGTTCCTGGTTCTGCAAATAACGATACTAACGAATATTTGCAATCTGCTGGTCTTGAAATCGTCATTATGGATTATCTCTCTGCTGCTGCTGGTGGAAGTGATACAATGTGGATTCTCCAAGACGGTGCAAGACATGAATTGAACTTCTTCTGGCGTGTAAGACCTGAATTCAAGTGGGAAGAAGATTTCGATTCCTTCGTCAGCAAATATCGTGGTTATATGCGGTATTCAATGGGTGTAAGTGATTGGAGAGGAATGATCGGTTCTACTGGTCTGTAGTAATGAGGGAGAGTAACCCTCTCCCTTTTTCTTAAAATATAAGGAGGTAAATTAATGAGTTATTCTAACGTTCCCGGTGTAAACGGCATTGCTGGTCAATTTAATGACCTTGGCGAATGTGAGCATAATCTGTTGAAATGTTTGAAAATCCCCATTAGTCATACAATGTTTACCGGTACAAGTGAGGTTATTATCCATACTGCTTTGCCGAGAGCGATTGTTGAGAAGGTTCTTATCAATGTGACTACTGCTGAAGCGACCGGAACAACCAAAACCATTAACATTGGTACTGCAACTGCTGATAGTGGCGACCCAGATGGTTTTATTGCTGCTGCAAGTGTTGCTGCTGTTGCTGCTGTTAAAGGTGCTGGTGCATTGGTTGGCACGATTTGTCCGGCAAGTGACAGAATTGTTGCTGTTGCACCAAATGCTTTCAGTGAAATGCATGCTGATGTGTATATCTTTTACACTGAAATCTAATCGAATCAAATCAAGAATATTGGGGTGACTATGCGTTGCCCCTTTTCTTCTATAAAGGAGGTTTTCTATGTCTAATAGAACCGCACGTTACAATGGAAATGCGATGCGAATCATAGATAATGGCGACAATAGTTTCTCATTTGCTGCAATAGAATTGCCATCAACAAAGATATCTTCCACAAGTTTCACCAGACCAGCAGATACAACTGCATATACAGCAAATGATGTTGTTGGTCCTGCTGTTACTGGTAATCTATCTTTTTCTGATGTGTCAATGATAAGTGGTGCACCTATTAAGATCGAGTCGGCAATGATGGAAATTGATGTTGCTGCTGTACCGAGTGGAATGTCCACATTCCGATTACACATTTATAATGCAGCACCAACTGCGATTGCCGACAATGCAGCGTTTAATCTTATCGCTGCTGACAGATCGAAATATCTAGGTTATATCACTTTTTCTACTCCTGTTGATTTTGGAGATACGTTGATAAGTGATGTGAGTGCCTTAAAGAAAATCATCAAACTTGCCGATAATAGCACATCCCTTTATGGCATTTTGGAAACCATTGGTGCGTATACACCAACATCTGCAGCAGTTAAGAAAATTACACTTGTTACATCTTTAGCATGATGAGGTGAAATATGGAAAGAAAATTAGACATTCCATTAAACGCAAATGAACGTTATTTATATGCTATATGTATGCGTCTTGATGCGTTAATTGAAATGATGAATAGTTTTATTCAAGTCTATGCAAATCAAAATAATCTTGCAACTACGCAAAACGTTGTTGAGGAAAAGGTGACAAAACCTCGCAAATCAAAGGGGTGATAATGTGACAAGGATACAACTGATTTTAAGAGTTAGAAGTTATACACGTGACTTTTCAAATTCAATCTTTCGTGAAATTGATATTACTGATTATCTGAATGAAGCGATCGATAGAGTGCGTGAAGTTATAACTGAATGTGAAGGTATGGTGTATTTAACAAATAACTCTGATGTGCCGACGTTATTACCGAGTCAATATCACTACCTGCTTTCTGTGTACGCCGCATCACGCTGCTATTCCCAAGATGGGAATGATTATAAAGGCGGCGATATGATGAATGAATTTGAAAGTAAACTAAACGAGTTGCAGACCAAAATTGATAATGGTGATGTGATTATTACTGATATAAACGGCAACACAATTACCAATGATAATCCTATTGATTATGTTGATTTAAGTGCTTATTGGAATGCAAATCAATTTGATACCGAAGAAGAATTAGGAGTTGAGGGGGTTGAATAATGGCTTTTATACGTAAAAAACTTCCTTCTCCTAATGTTGTTTATACTTTCTCCCTTCAAGATTTTACTGGCGGCCTGAATAATCGATCGGAAGTATTAGAACCAAATGAAGCTAAATCACTGATGAACGTGCGTTTTGGTGATAACACATCAATTGAAAATAGACCTGGGCAAAATTATTATGACGATCTGCAATTAGATGGTGAAGTGGTGTTTATAGATGAATATAAACCATATAACGATCTTCCGATGTTTATACGTGCTACTGAACGTGAGATATATGTGAATAACACGTTGTTGACAAATATTGCAGGGAAACCTTGTGGTGTTACACATCAAGGTAAATATTTCTTTTGTGATGGGGATAAATTGTATTGTTATGGTAAATTCGACCAAGTAACCAGCACGTATATCAATGTAATCGGCACGCCTAATCCAAGTTATTGTTTAATGACAGTTGTGAGTCCAGATATTGCTGCGGTACGTCTTAATACTGACCACACACAAGGTGTATTAAATATTGATTACACGAATATGCAAATCTATTATGTACCATGTGAAAATGAATTCGTAGACACTTTTAGTGGTGCGAATGTTGTGCCTGATAATTTGAAATATATCATTTCACATCAAGGAAGATTATTTGCATCGGGTTGTGCAGAAGATGATGATAATGTATTTATTACTGATTTGCAGCATCCTTTTTATTATCCAGTATCATTGCCAATGCAAGTACCACCTAACTCAGATAAAATACGTGGATTATGTGTTTATGATAATAGTGTGATTGTTGGCAGAGAGAAGGATATGTATGTCATTACTGGTGATACAAATATTATTGACACTGGTGCTGATGTATTTGCATTAAAGCGTCTTAACACACATACCGGCATCGCTAATCATGATTCGATGAAAGTGGCTCATAATTATTTATTCTATCTTGGTAGTGATGGTATTGTATACAGTCTCGCATCAGCAAATAACAATAATGAGAGAGTATTGGCAACTGTTAATATCAGTAAGAATCTTGATTTGACAAAAGAGCCGTTAAACTTTTATCTTTATGAAATTGATTATGCAACTGCTTTCTTTTTCAATAATGAATATTATCTTAGTATATCAGATAAAGTTTTGGTTTACAGTTATCTCAATCAAAAATGGGTTATCTCAAAAGGATTAGACGCAAGTTCATTCTATTCTAAAGATAATAAATTGCTCATCGGTAGGCTAGATGGTACAACATCTTTTCTTGATGAGAACACGTATTTAGATTTTGGTAAACCTTATCAAGCATCATTTTATTCTGCAAATCTTGATATGAGTGATGCAGTTATTTATAAATACTTCCGTGAATTTTATCTTGTAGCACACGTATTTCAGGATTATCCATCAGATATCACTGTGTTGTTTGAAATTGACTATATTGATGTTGTAGATCGGCTCATCATATCAAATCAGATAAGTCAGTTTGGCAAAGCAATATGGGGAGACTCACGATTTATTACACGTAATATTGCTGAAAGTCTGCCATTTATAATTGGAAGACGTGGACGTAATATTCGTTTTAAATTATCTTGCAGTTATGATGTTGATGGTGAAGTTGATTTTTATTCTGATTTGACAGCGTACACAGGTAAGGTTGATGGACTCTTAGTATACGTGGCAGACGAAGACTGTTACTATTTATATATAGATGGTCAATGGCTTGCACAATCACTTTATGATTTGGAACAACGAATGAAATTCTATCAAATCAATGGTGATTATGAGAAACGTGGAAAGAGGTGATTGAGTGACAATTTCAAATTTAACATTATCTTATCCAGACTTTGTTCTTGGGCAGATAATTAATCCAGATGAATTTGACCAAAACAATGATGAAATTGTTGATAAAATAAATGAAACAATAAATGCTATAAATGCAGATGTTGCTGAATTAGTAACACATAAAACATCAACCGATCATGACAGTCGATATTATACAGAAACTGAAGCTGATGCAAAATATGCAACCAAGGCTGAAGTTACTAGTATTGAACTTGGACAAATCACAGATGGTTCACTTACTGATGTGAAGTTGTCTAATACAGCAGGGCAAATTAAAGATCGTGTGAATATATTGGAATCTATTGCTGTATATGAATCTGCAAGTGGTACTGGTACAGTTATTACCTTATCAGATGTTGTATTATCAGATAATTATCCTAAGACATTCATAGCCGGTGCAAATAATGTTGGCGCAGCCACTACCATCAACGGCAAGCCGCTATATAAACCAAACACAACAACCGCCCCGAATCTCGTTGCAGGAAAAGCCTATACCGTTTGGTATGACTTATCAGGTGACTGTTTTTTTGTCAAAGCTAGTGCGGAAGGTGATGCCGTTGCTGCAAACGTACTAGCCACTAAAACATTCAGCAACGACAGCGATACCGGTATAGTCGGAACAATGCCAAACCGGGCCGGTGACACTGCGGCTCTGTCCAGTGAAGTATCTGGGACAACGCTTAAACTTCTAGCCTCTGACGGATACCGGGACGGTGTAGATGATAAGGTTACTGTCACGGATTCAAATTTTCTGGCGGAAAATATAAAAAAGAATGCAGAACTTTTTGGTCTCAGTGGTTCTTATGACGCATATGAGAAGAATGTTACTATATCTCCTGGAGCTTTCGGTACGATGTCTTTTGTTAGAAGCGCTATAGCATGTAGTTACACATCTTATGGTGGTTTTTTAGGCGCTATTTCTGCAAATGGCAAATACGGCCTTCAAGTCAGTTTAGGATTAACCTATCTCATGGTTCTTGATCTAGTAAACAATACGAATTCGCTAAATATTGCATTGTCTAATTACGCCGCCGTTGCTGTGATGAATGATGGTAGTTTTTTCATTGCAAACTCTTCTGATAAAAAAATATATAAGTATAATTCTAGCGGAGTTAATATCGCAACGTCTTCAGCTTTCACTTACGCTGTTGGCGCTATGTCTTTATCTATTGACGAGGACGCATTGTATGTCGTATTTGGCACATCGTCACCAATGGTTAAGCTAAACACAAATACTTTAGCAACTATTGTTACTTCATCTGGTTCGTATACTACAAACAGAGACAAATTCTTTGTGGACTCAGAGTATGTGTTTATGTTCGACACAACCTCTGGCGTTACTAAAATAACAAAAATAAATCGAAGCACTCTAGCATTAGTCGCTGTTAGTTCCGCTATAACGTATTCGTATAGATACGCTTTGAATGGTAATTATTCACAGAACATCATATATTTTAGTTATAGAGATGGAAGTAACTATGGTTATTCTTATGGGTATTCTTATACAACTTTGGCACAATGCACAGCCGTTGGAAGATCAAACAACATAAACTACTGTATAGCAACTTACCCGTTAAGTAATATTGGAGCATTCACTATAATATATAATATGTCTAATTATTGTGTAATTTTGAATGGAGATCAATCTTATCCGATAGATACCGGAATCTATATTATAGATGCCGCATTTAATCTAATCGGTGTAGGTCTTGCTATAATTAGCAGCTCGTCTACTATTTACTGTTATAAAATATCAAGTTTATTAAAATAAGAACGTTTGGAGGGATGCTTAATGCCTTATATCTTTGGAAAAAAAGAAAATGATCTCGTTACCGTAGAGAGTTTTGTTCTTGTAGACGATTCTTTAAGTCAAGATGACAAAAACAAAGGGTTTTATGTTAACAGCGCTCCACAAGAAGAGTTTATAGAGGGTAAGGTTGTTATTAAAACATATTTAAATCTTACCACCGGTGTGTATAGCTTTGATTATGCCGACAAACCAGTCGAGGACTCTGAAAAAATAACACAAATGCAGGAAGAAATCGACCTGCTCACGCTTGAAATCGCGACACTCAAAGGGGTGTAATTTATGAAACAGATAAAAGCAGACCATAAGGCTAAAATCCTTGCCAAAAAGGAAACGATCTGGAACAGGATTCTAGATCGATTAGAGAAGAAGGGTAAAGTTAAGAACAAAGACAAAGTATTAAAAGCGTTGATGAAATAGAGGTGCATAAATGGATGTTTGTGTTTTTCATGAAGAAACACAATCCAACATAAAAGACTTACAAACAAGAGTAAGTAAACTTGAATTATCTGATGCGCAAAAAAATATTCAATTTGATAACCTATCCAAATCAATAGATGATTTTAAAATAGATTTGAAATCAGATATTGCGTGTATCAGAAAAATATTGGATAACGAAAGACAAAAACCAGCAGATCGATATGCAGCACTAACAACAGCTGCGATAACAACAATTCTCGTTTTTATTGTTCAGTATTTAATGAAACTCATTTTAGGTACGTGATATGAAAATAAAAAAACCCAACACATCCACACTTATTGTGTGGTTTGTCTTTTTCGTGCTGGCTGCATTCACCATTAAAATTCTACAGATTGTTGAAAATGGTGGGCAAGAGCCAGCAGTATTGATCGGTGCTGTATTTGCTTTTTGTACTGGTGAGTTTATTAATCTTACTGTTATTAAACGGACTAAGATTAAACATGGGGTGAAGAAAAATGATTCCAATGAAGGATGCGACAATAACCAAATGTTATAAAGAATTACCCGGTTCCAATATCACATATCGTAAAGGATATCACACTGGTGTTGATTTGATTAGTACTGACTATAACATTTATGCAGCACTTTCTGGAACAGTTATAAGAGTTTATTATGATGCGAAGGGTTGGGGAAAGTACGTTATCCTACGTGTTACAGCATGTAATGGAAAACAATACGATTTAATACACGCACATTGTGACAAACAATATGTTAAAGAAGGGCAAAAAGTAACTGAAGGATTTAAGTTTGGATTTATGGGTGCAACAGGTCAAGTAACTGGTGCGCATTTACACTTTGAAGTACGTGAAGTACCTTGGACAAATGGCAAAGATATTGACCCTTGCGTGTTTCTCGGTATTAAAAATGAGAGAGGCAAAGTGATGAGTACAAGTTCAGCAAAAGTTGTTATTCCAACCGGCAATAACATTACACCTTTCAAATCAGGTAATGGATGGCTTGAAGATTTGCCTGAACGTACAATTGCACATCAAGATGCATATAATTATATTTGTTTTTGGAAAGATGGTCGTGTTACTGAACATAAAAGAAATCAACCAATTGTTGAGTGGAAATAAGGAGGATTTAACATGCAGGATGTATTGATTCAAGTTTTCACATCAAACGCAGCGTTATCATTATACGTTGCTATACTTGCACTCATCGTTGGTGTTTTGATTAAACGTTATCCATGGATAAAAAAATACACCAACATTGCTATTGATGTATTTGCATGGATTGAAGAAAACTACAAATCATGGGGCATCAATGGTAGTGAAAAGATGGATTATTTTGTGAAGGATTTTATTGCTGATTATACAAAACAATATGGTGAAACGCCTTCTATTGATGTGATAGAAAAAGCCAAAGCACTTGTTGAATCACTTGTTGCTAAACAGAATGAAATTGCAGGAGGTGTTGTGGATGGCAACAACAACTAAACCAACTGTAACTGTTGTTAAAGGGTCTGTTGATGAGCAGGCCCTACGTTCTCAATATGGCGACAGTATCAATATACAATATGGTAATAATCAGTTTACCGGTTCTAATCGTACTGATACAAATCAACAGTATCAGAATTATCTTTCTCAAAACGGTGTCACTGCTGCTAATAATTCTGTTGATTTGAAATCACTTACCGGCACAAAAGTTGTCAATGGCAAATCAGCAGATGGCAGTAGTGATTTGGATGCTGCATTAACGAGTCTTTTAAATCAAGCACAAGCAAATTCAGATGCTTATCTTCAATCACAAACAGCTATGTTACAATCCAATCTAAATTCTGCAATTGCAGAATTACAAAAGACATATCAAAATGCTGTTGCTGAAGGTGAAATCAGTGTCCGTGATGCGGAAGATAATCTTGCATCAGATGTTGCTGCTATTCAAAAAGAAGCTTATAACGATGCCGAGAAAACGGCTGTATTTGGTCAGCAACAAGGTATTCAAAACAGTCAACAAATGGTTGGTCTTATGGCTGGTGACGCTGCACGAAAAAATACCAACATCACTACAGCACAGAAAACTCGTGACCAAACCGTTGCTAATATAAAAACACGTCTTAACGCTTTAAAGGCAAATACTGATACTGATATTGCAACAACCAACGCTAATTACAATTCTGATGTGGCTGCTGCATCTGCGCAAGCAAGTCAAATGTATAACTCATCTGTGATGGGAATACTTGGTGATGATTATAGTAATAAACAAAACCAATTCTACACCGAAAAGAATGCTGCAACTGCACAACAAAATGAATTAGCACAAATGGCTAAACAGCAAGAATATACTCAAACTAATATGAACTTAGAACAAAAATATAAAAAAGAATTAGCTGCTATTGAAAATTCATATCAACTTGGACAGATAAGTGCTTCGGCAGCTGCAAATGCAAAAGCTAAACTAGCTGCTGACCAATCTGAATTTATTCAGATGTGTAAAGCATATGGCATCAATCCAAATGCAAGTGATGCAGCGTATCAATTACGTGTTGCACAAATCAATGAAAGTCAAGCTATTAAAAAAGCTGATATTTTTCTTGATGCATCAACTAAAGCTGAAGCTGATAGCATTATTAACAACCCTGCATTGAAGTATTCTGATGAGGAAAAATTGAGTTATAATCCTTTTGATGATTCGAACATTTTTAACTATAATCCATACACTGGAACAAGTAGTTCAACTGGATATTATGACCCTATTTTTGCACCAATGTGGCTTGGTAATTTAATCGATAATCAAGATCGCTCATCAGATGAACAATTAGCCTCTAAGAAAGCAGCACAAGCAGCTTTAGAGAGATTGTATAATCCTACTTTTAAATAAAAATAGGGGCATATTGTATGACTAAATATAAAACTGATTATTATTTTAAAAACAAATATATTACAAATCGTACTACCAAAGCTGACCCTGAATTAGTTAAATTGTTTTCATCTAACAATTATTTTAACATTCCATCACAACGATCAGGTCTTGACCGTGTTTTGGATGCTGTATCTATTGGCAATTATCTTACTGCTGGTATTGCCGATGCACTTGTAAAAAAGGATTTATCTGTTTCTGATGCGATAGTGAGGGCATTGAGAGCAGCAAATCCTTTTGGTGAAGGTTATGAAAATGGTGAATATCATTATAGCCAAGTATTAGAAGATGCTGGTTGGAAACCTGAAAGCACCGGCGGGCGTATTGCGAAAGGTGTTGTTGGGTTTATTGGTGATGTGTTATTAGACCCTACCACGTACCTCACAGGTGGTGCATCAGCATTATTACGTGGAACAGGTAAGGCTGGTCTGAAACTTACACATACTGCTGATGCGGTTAAGGATATTGCCAATACTGGCGGTATGACTGTTGATATGGCAAAAAGTATTCTTAGCAAATCAGGAAAGCAAATAGATAATATTGACGAAGCTGCTGAGAAATTTGTTAAGGCTTATAATAAGGTCGCCGGAGTTAGAAGTACTAATGCCGATCTCACGTTCGGTCCAAGTAATCTTCCGTTTGGCGAAAGATTGTTCGGCAAGAATAAGCGTATCACATTAGCTAAAGCCAAGACGCTTGAGGATATTGGTGAAGCAACTCTTGCACCACATTACGCAAGATTGCGTGATAGTATTTATGGAAGTCAATTGGGTAAGTTGTTTTCCACAAAATCCTCGCTTTATCAGGCAAGTAAAACTAGACCTGATGTAGTTTATAAAGTACTCGATTATGCGGAACATACACGTGGCCTTAAAGGCGATAAAATCGCTGCAGAGAAGGCCATACGTGATTATGCTGCACAATATGATTTGACGCCAGATGATACTCGGCAAATCATAGAACTGATGCAGGATAAGTCAAAATGGTCACGTGTTGCAGAACTTGTGAAATTTATGGATACACGTGAAGCTAAACTGATGCAGAATGAGTATCGATATAAACAAACCGATGCTGAAACAAGATTAAGTGATTTGGAAAATCGTAAAGCTTTCTTTGAAAACACTGGAAAGAGTCTTGATGAGCAAATCGTTGATATACAAAATGATTTACATCATGCGCAAAATGGTTATGAAGAATCAATTAAGAAGTATATTGGTGAAATGGCAACTGATGAGGAAGTACAGAAATATACCAATGCGTTGTTGGGTAAAAGTACTGAAACACATACATCGGCTGATTTACTTGAACAGTACAAATCATATAAGAGTGCTGCTGAGATAGCACAAAAGGAAAGAGGACGGCTTGTAAAGGATGAATCTTTCTCTGATTTGGATTATGCTGATGAGATAAAAGGTATTACTGATGTGGATAGGCCTAAACTCATCAAATCACTTTCACATGATTTGTTTGGAAAAGATGATATGATTTCTAATAGTGTTCCGGAAGAATATCTGGACATTGTTTTTAACATGCTTGGAAAAGGCAAATCAAAGGATATGATAGTAGATTATATTGATTCCAATTCATCGCAATTCAGTGGCAAGGCCAAGACGATCTATTCCTTCATTGCTAAACAACTTGGATATGGTGAAGGAAAACAATATAAGTCGTGGAAAGAAGTTGTTGAAGCAAATCAGAATAATCCCAATTTCATCAATACAGAACGTGATAGGAAATTACTATTACGTGCATTAACGTCTGCCAAAAACACAGATGAAATGAAACAAATCATGACTGATGTGGAAAATAAGCAATTTGAAAAAGTTTTCAATGAAGAAAGAAAACTCATCGATGAGAAGAATAGAAATGAATTCATTGACAGCGATTCAGCTATGGAAACTGAATTCAAAAGCCGTAAAACTATTTATAAAAACAACTATTCTCTTGATTTGTATGTACAAGATAAATTCCCAAAAGGTGTTAAGAATATTGATTCGAATCCTGGTTTTTCCAAATACATCAAACAACTCAAATTTGAAATGCAGAAGTTTATTAAGGAAACATTTAATGTCGATGATTTCAGTAAGTTGAGTGAGAAGCGACAGAATTGGGCATTTGGTGTTGCAAAAACAATTGTTGATAACGGCGAATCTAAATTTAAAAAGACATTGGAAACAACTGCAAAAGGAGCCTTAAAAGAAAGGCTTATTAAATCACACATTCAGCACGTTAAAGACAATGTACAAATCAATTCTGATGTGAAATTTTCTACTGGCAGCGTTGAACAGAAGATTGCCATTGATGAGAAGATTGGAAAATTACAAGATGAGTTAGTCAAATTTGAAGACGCTTTTAAAAAGCGTGATGAATTGTTTGCAAAACTTATTCCATATCAACAGAAATATACCATTCAGCGCAAATATCAATTTACTGAGGAAGATCTTCCTCACATCAAAACAATGGGTCAAATTAAAAAAGATGCTATCAAGATCGATTTACATTATCCGCAAGATAAATATAAGAAGTTAAAACAAGAAATTTCTGATTTGCAAAAAGAAAAAGATACCATTGGTGAAGGTGGTAAGCAAGCCGGTAAAGTTATTGGAATTGACAATCGTTCCGATGTGCCAACATATCACGTGCAAATGAGCAATGGTAAAGTGGTGCAGATTGCACCGGGTCAAATCACACATGTTGCCAATAAAGCAATTGAAGAAACCCCCATCATAAAAGAGACTATTGAAAACTTCGATGAACTTGAAATGAAGGTTAAGGCACGTGGAGAATATGAAACCTTAGTTGCTGAAAATAAAGCACATATTCTTGATTTGCAAAAAACTATAAGTGACCTTCAAGAGCAGCGTAAGTTAATCAATGATGCTTTAAATAGTAGTGAATTCAAAAATATTGATAATCTTTATTCTGATTTGGAAAAGTATGAAGATATGTTCGCATCACAGGATGCTTTTGAAACTGCTATGAGAAGTATTTATGGCAATGACAAAATTGATGAGATAACTTATAAATCATCACCTAAACTTTATGAAGCTGTACTTGATGAAACTTTAAATGTAAATGATAAAGTACGTGAAGCAGCCACATTCTTTAAAAATGAATTCATAAAGATTGGACATGAAGAAGTCACAATAGGCAAAATGAAGTCTGACCAATTTGAAAAGATGATGTTGGATTATCTTCCTCACATTATTACTCCAGAAGGTGAGGAATTAATCAGAAAGTTTTATGCAAATCAAACTGGTGAAATGCCTGAATATATCAAAAAGATCATTCCTAAATTTGGCACCGATCTTGGATATGGACGTAAATTCAATCCCTTTGCTAAGAGTAGGACTTTAAAAGTGTTGCCTGACGGTGAAGGTGGAGTGATTATTAATCCAACTATTGAACAAATCAATAACTTCTTTAAACCTGTTCTTCAAGGTAAAAACTTCTTCAATGAAAACATCGTTGATATTTATTTGGCACGTGCAATGAAACATACGGAATTGATGTATGACAATGCCTACATGAAAAATATGATGGATACATTTGGTGATGTTTATGATGGAGAAGTAAAAGAAGGTTATGATATTGTTGTCAATTACGGCAGGATGAAGGAAAGTATCAATGATATTGGAAGTGCAAGAGTATCCATTGAAATCAATAAAAGAGTATCTGATTGGTTGGAAAGTGAATTTCAACGTGGATTAGAATCTGAAATAAACGATATTGTTTCAACTAAACTTCATGCATGGAATGTTAAAGAATATGATATAAATAGTGAATATTCGAGATTGTTTGATGCTGAAGTTGGCAGATGTGTAACACAATTTATTAAAGAGACATTTCCATCTGATGTGAGAAGTCAGATATATCAACGTGAAGTAGATAGATTTATGGCTGATAATCACATCACAGGTGTACTTGATGACTTGGCTATGCCGATGTTGAAAATTAATGATGAACAATATAAAGGCATGAAAGGCCATGTTGATGAGTTAAAAAAAGATTATCTCGAATCAATACTTGGTAAGGAAATCATTGATGATAGTAATGTTGATAATATTAAACGTTATTACAAAGGTGGCCTTGTATCACTTCTTAATAGTCATTATTATCGTATCAATGGTAAATCTATGTCTTTCTTTGAGAAGACAGATATTATTGGAATGTCTTCCGATGAAGCACGTGAAGCAATCAAAAATTATTTGAAGAATGATTATTTTACTGATGCGGAAAAACAAAGACTTAATAAGATGCTCACAAAATTAGATATGTATGACAAACTTGGTATTCGTGCAAATCAGGTAGACAATGTTATTGTTGAGAAGGCAAATCAGGCAAGAAAACTTCAAATTGCCAAAGACCAAAATCGTTTCTTGCAAATGTATGATAAGTTTACGCACTTTGTGAAACTGAATCAAACTACTATATTACCAGCGTTTCATTTAAGGAATAAGTTAAGTAACACGTACCTCAACTGGCTCGATGTTGGTATTGATGCATTTAATATTGATTTCCAAAAGAACGCTTTTAAAGCGATAGTGAACCAAGGAAAAACAGAAGCCATGCTTACAAAACAGTTATCATGGAGTAATGTCTATGATTTTGCTATGAAATACGACGTAATTAACACTGGTTACTTTGCTATGGATGTTGGTGTTGGTGCAGAAAGTAAAGGTGTACTTAAAAAAGTACCTCGGAAGTTTGATGTTACCAATACTAAAGATTTCATCCTTTATAAGAAAGGTGCAGAGATCGGTGGTAAGATTGAGAATCAAGATAGACTTATCCACTTCGCATCGTTGTTGAAGAAAGGTTATGCACCGCAGGACGCCGCTGCCAAAGTTGATGAATTCCTCTTTAATTATTCTGATTTGACTGAGTTTGAACAGAGTGTTATGAAACGTGTATTGCCTTATTACACGTGGCTCAGAAAGAACGCTGAGTTGCAATTGCGTGTGTTATTAGAAAATCCTAAGAAGTTTTTATATGTATCAAAAGTGCTTGGTGGAGTGGAAGGCATCACCAATCAAGAAGATCGCATCAATAAGGATTTGGTTAATGATTTTGCTGTTGATTGGGTACAGTTGCCGTTTAGTGTTCGTAATCCGCAAGGTAGAACAGAGCCAGTATTGTGGAATCCAAACTTACCGTTTATGGATTTAAGTAGAATACCTGATGTAACAAGGCCAATACAATCAGCAAAAGAATTATTTAGTCAATCAAATCCATTATTCAAAACACCTGTTGAACAAATTGCAAATAAGAATTTCTTTTTCGATAGTCCGATTGTTGAAGATGACTCATCTGTTGG
Source organism: Dehalobacter sp. MCB1 (assembly GCF_003590275.1). Taxonomy (NCBI): domain Bacteria; kingdom Bacillati; phylum Bacillota; class Clostridia; order Eubacteriales; family Desulfitobacteriaceae; genus Dehalobacter; species Dehalobacter sp. MCB1. Next base: position 402,596 of record NZ_LXPC01000012.1, read on the forward strand.
TCAGGCCGTTGCTAATCGTGCCGATCACGTTGCATCACAATTTGGTGCATATGGTGTGGCAAGTGGACTTGCAACAAAAAATGGTATGGATTTAGGTTTACATGTGTTAAACAACGCCACTGGCCTCAAGTTCTTATCTTATGACTACGATGCTTATAAAGCCATGAGGATTAAAGAAATACTGGCAAATCAACAATAATATGTATGATGTGGTATAATTAAACAAAAACAATATAATGGAGGAAGATTGATGAAAAAGACGGGTTCAATTCTTTTGACAAAGATGTGGATGCTCATATTTTCAATTGTTACAATTGCTGGTGGCATTGTTTTAATCATAAATACCATATCCACACAAAAAAACCCCTCATAACGAGGGGTTTCTTACTTTACATATGAAATTGTCAGGTACAAATACCTTACCCACTTATTTTTAAAGCCTTACAGGGCAAATATGGAGGAGGTATTTTTTCATTTTTGCATGTTTATTGCTTTGATTCGGTCATTTTTACTTTGTGTCGTAATACATACCTCAACACGAGGATTTTCTTTGTCGTATTCGACAGATTGTATTCTTGGTAAGCAATAGTAATCGTTTTTATATACAATCCCTTGCATTACATCAAGAAGTAATTTGAGACAATTAGAGGCATCACGTATTCTCCTATCTCCAAAGTAAAATACTAAATCACAATAAAACCACGTGCTGTCTTTTTGTCTTAACCATCTTTGCACTTCAATTGCTTCATTGATTAGTGCACGGCTAACTCGGATGTAGTTTTCTGCTGTAGGTGTTAGACGTTTTCCACCATTGCGTGTGTTGTAATACATATGATTTACTGAAGGTGGCACTGGTAAAGATATTTTGAGTTTTTTGTTAGAGTATTGTGGTTTATCTCTAAACAAATCATTCTCATCAATAACTTTACTTTTTGCCAAATAACTTGTTGCTCCTTATTTACCTGTACTTCCAATGCCAGATGTACGTTCCTCTGATGTGGTGTCATTGTCAACTACACCGAAAGGTACAAAGATACCTTGCGCAACTCTGTCGCCAGCCTTCAGATTAACTGCTACTCCTGATGTGTTGATGATGGACATGGCAATATTGCCATCATTGTCCGGATTACTATAATAGTCGCAATCAATGACACCAACATTGTTTGATAACATCAAACCGTGTTTAATTCCCATTGACGATCTGATGAAGATGAGCAGAACATAGCCTTCCGGCATGAACGCTTTCACATCAGTAAAGAACATGGCTTTTTGACCAGGAAGAATTTGAAGATCCTTTGGCACATAGAAGTCATAACCTGCTGACTTGCTGCTGCCACGTGTTGGAAGTGTAATGTTGCAGGGAAACTTGTGTTGTACTTTTTTCTCATCAGTAAAAATATCGTGTGCTGTACGTTTGTCGTCACGAACTACTTCAAATCCAAATTTTGCTTTACTCATCTTCGTCCTCATTTCTTATTGATTGTAATGCTTCACAATAACCGCCCCAATTATCAACGCCATATGCTTCTAATGCATTGAGAATTTCTTCTGATTTGATAAGTTCATCATAGCGTTTGTGTGAAATAGTTATTGAATCACTCATTATTTGCTAAAACTCCTTCATTGTATAAATTGATTAATTCGTATTTATCCATTCCGTCAATCATCCAATATGGATAACCTTGATTGACCAATTCTTCACGTAGGCGATTCTCGAATATTTCTTGTAATGTTAATTCAAGCACAATCCCATACCTCCGTGAGAGAAAGATATTCAGGAAATTCTTTTTGGATTTGTTGTAGTCCATAACGTAATGAAAACAATAATGCCTTACAACAATCATCTGGATTACTTACGTATACTGCAAGTAGTCCTTCATGTGAAGCATAACTTGCATCGCAAAACTTATATAACCCATTTGCGATGGATTGGGTTATTGCAGATACGGCAGAACATACAATGTCCTCACCGTAGGGTTTAAAGTTTGCGTGTCCATGGACTGAGAAGCCATTGTTGGATACGCTCACTTTAATCATTGACTTTCTCCTTTGATTTGAATATTTATATAAACATCAATTACTCCTACATAAATAAAACAGCTCATCAATTATAATTTGTATAAACATATAAATAATAAGATATTAAATTTTATTACAATATGTTTGTTTGTTTTTCTATATGAAGTAGGATTGTCTTGATGCGATGGTTGATTGTTAATTGTTTCTTATTTTATATTCATTAAGTCCTTGTGCGCCCCATCCATCTAACATTAGTATCTTGTTAGCACAATCCTCACATATATCAATATTTTCGATACTGATATATGGTTTAGAATATCTGCCTTCTGTCTGGTCAGTATGAAATATTACTGGATATTTAATAGTTTTTGGAGTAGTGAGAATTTCAACCTTACATACATCACAAGATATTTTAGTTACTGTAGTTTTCATTATTTATCCCCTCATCCAACGCAATTTTGCAATTTCCACAACCTTCACGTTCTTGAGTTGAACATCCATCCAAATCATCACCGTACTGTTCATAACATTCGTCAGGTACGTGTATTCTTTTATTGTCCAATACGTTTGATATGGCGGTTAAGGCTAATTGTTCACCGATATTGTCATCAACGGTTATAGCACCTTTGGCAAGTTTTAATGCTTCCCTCGCCTGTTCCAAGACCGTTTTGAGTTCGGCATCCTGTACACATAGCTTTTTGCCAATAATTTGATATTGTTTTATTTCTTTTTTGAGTTCGGCGATTTCGGATTGTTGTTCTTCAATAACGTCAAGTAAATCAGACACACCATGAATCACATTACTAATGAAATCATCTTTAAAGGCTTGTACCATATCTTCAAACATTTCACCAGACGCAACTAATTCTTTGGCTTTTTTTAATTCTTCTGTTGTTAATTTCATCACACATTCTCCTTTTCAATATGTACCCCGGACAGTCTTGCCCTCTATACACTTCCACGTCAGCAGACGGTTGGCGAAGGAAAGCCGGGGTAGGGTGTATTTTAATGAGTTATTTTAACGTATTGGACATGCGCCGCTGGCGCATCCATCCATCCCACTCAAATCATCTTCATATTGATGTGCTTCAAAACGTGTTAGCAAATCAATAGAAAATGGTTTCATTTCTGATTTGAGTTTCTGATAAGTTTCCTCTGTGATTTCTTCATATGGTGCCAATTCATACGTTCCACCGTCATACGGCATGAAGGTTACACCAATAAAGTCATCCCATCTATCTAATACAATTTCAGCAACATGCTGCCATTCATCATCTTTTACTGATATGGTATTACTGGAATTGTGTGCAGTATAGTTTTCTTGGAATGAGAAGTAGGTTTCAAATTGTTCTTCGAGTGTTTGTTCTGCACGTGTGCGCTTTGCGCCACTACGTACTGGGAAGTCAATCACATACGTTCTTGGTACTTCACCTTCCGGTGTTCCAACTTCAGGTGATATATGCCAATTGCATTCCCATGCAACTTGTACAAGTGGGTCATTCGCATTGATTCGGATACGACGAATATAATATGGAGAGAAGCTTGTGTGTAAACCACTTGATACGCCACCGGCGATTTGTGATAGCGTGCCTTCCGGCTTTACTGTTGTTACAAGTAATGGTGTAGGTATACGAAGTGTATATGCATATCGCATTGCTTCTTGTTCAGCAACTTCACGTAGAAATGTTAAAAGATTCTTTTCCTGCTCATCCGAATAACCAAGCATACTCATTGCATCTTTCCAACCTGTAAGAGAGCAGCCGACCAACCTATCACGCTGCTGGACTCTATTCCATTGTGATAATTCCAAATCAAGACATGTCATACGTAGGCCAGCACGTGCTGAAAGTGCTTGTGCTTGCATTAAGCCTTGGAAGTCAAGTTGATATCCTGCTGGACACATTTTATCTCCATCAACGATTTCAGGTACATAACGTACAAAGCCAGCTACATTGACTGTTGTAAGGTTACATAAACCGTACGAATCAAGTAAAACTTCACCACATGGATTCAAACCTTTCACGTTCGGCCTACGTTTTGCAGCAGCTTCAATGTTGACGAACCCAGGTTCACCTTCGCCTTTGATGAGAAGCATAATCAAATCAAGGAAAGCTGCACTTGGTTTTGATGTGAATCGGATGGAGTTATTGGACATACGACGATGGTGCAACGTGCTACGCACGTCTAGCAAGTCTTTGTCATTCCACCATTGCGGTTTAACACCAAGTTTATCGAGTGCCTGTCCAATCTCATCATGACGATCACAATCCAATGCGTTAAGGCCATACTTGGCTAAGATTACTTCCCAATCACCCTCATCACATAGGAACATTTCTGCTGTACGGCGAACGCCGCCAACAACGACATTTGCACCGATGAGATTGCCGATATCCATGATGTGAATGGGGCGTACATAATAAGCATCAAATTCTTCATCGTATTCAAGTGGCGCAAGTGTTGGGTCAAGTTGATTTTTTAATACCTTATCAATGCCATCGAACATTTCTTTCAATGGCTCATATCCACTTGCTGTTCCACCAAAAGTGACAAGTCTTTCACCAGATGGACGAATGGAATTATAACTTATCTTGATGTGCTTAATATTGTCGCAATCTGGGTCTGTAATGATTGTGAAGAAATTGCGTAATGCTTCAACCCACAGTAGACTATATCATTATGAGTGTGTGTTCACTCAATGCTTGGCACTTCGGTAGAAGGAATTACACCTTCAACCTACTCTACTCTCTACATCGTTTGATGTGATTTCGATAGTCGTTTGACTTTGCAAATCAACAAAACGCCATAAAAATCCTTTATATGATTTCAAACTACCTAAACAACACTTAGAAATACATTTGTAAGAAATATCTAATTCATGACTTGCTTCTCTTGCACTAGAAAATTGTTTTATTAAATTTCCATCAATAGATAATTGTTCAATAGGTTTGCGTGATTTCATTGCATTTTCTTTTCCAAATTTCTTACCTATTAAACTCATATCATTTTTAAGTTGTCTTTTTCTTTCTGGAATATTTAATATCGCATGTTGAACATTTTCTTTATTTGTAACCCATTCCAAATTCCAATCATTATTATTTTTAGTATTCAAATCTTTATGATTTACTTGTGGCTTATTGTCTGGGTTTGGAATAAAATGTTCTGCTACTAATCGATGAATTAGTTTTTTTGATTTAAGATTACCATTTGTTAATAAGATTCTTTCATAACCTTTATTGTCAAATGATTTTATTATTTTATTATCTTTTCTTACAAGTCCTGTGTTACTGATTTGATAATTATCAAAATCTTTAATATTTTTCCACAGCATTTAATATCACCTCATTTAAAGCGTAACACATAGGTGATACTAAGTATAATTTGCCTTAGCACAGGATAACTTATTAGCTTCCCCTGTTAGCATATCAATTCATCGTCATTTCCTACGACTACATTTCGTTTGATATACACCCTATATTTATAGGTTCACCAAGTTTATAGAGGGCCGGGTCATTTGACCCTCTTTACTATCACCAACGTAAATCTTTGCATAACCATTTTCCATGATTACTAGTTTTGTCTTTTCTAATCGTTCTTCTTTGGAAACTGGTTTATATTCTGAATGCGTCAATTCATAATTCAATCGTACAACGTCTATTTTAGCTGCATTTTCTTTTGAACATGAAAAGCCAACGCCAGTTCCTACAAGAAGAAGATAGAATAAATCGCACAAATCATTCCATGATGTGATATCAACATATGCGCAGTTAAAGTTTGCAAGAGGAAACTTTTCAGCAACACGTGTTTCAGCACCTCCAATCCAATGTGTACGACCAGATAAGAATTGACGTAAATTGAAGACGTTGTCAAACAACGTTTCTGCTTCTGTTTGAAGCTTATCGTAAGGCACATCGAAGTCATTTTTATACAAGACTTTTTTTGATATGCCAACGTTATATTCAACAGCACGTGCTACAGCTTCACGCCACGTTTCACGTCTGTTATGCAATGGCAGCCAACGGCTGTACGTGCGGTAGAATACAAATGTTGCAAGTTCATTCATGTGTTCTGGCATATCAGGATATTGTGACAAAAAAGAATCCGTTAATAACATTTAATCTCTCCTTCAATATTCATTATGAATATTTTGGGTTGAGATAGGTTAGGCAATTTTATCTAATTTAGCCATTATTTCTGGAAGTTCATCTTGATAAAATGTGAAAGTTATCCAATTATAATGACCTCTTTTTGAAATGCGAATGGTATATTTGTTGTTTGAATATGATTGATAATTAGCACTGGCTGATAATGATGTTAAACGTTTAGTGCATACTTTGTATTTCAACAATATATCCATAGCTTGTTGATTCGTAATACGCTTGTTGATATACATGATATCGATTAACTCTTTAATCATGTTTTTATCAAGATTATTAATGGCACTTATCATAGAATATTGCATACTTACGTCCTCCCGAAATTGTTGTATTGTCGCCAACTTTCAATGTCTGCACCTTTACATATTTCAAGTTGCTGCAAATGACACATCTTGCAAGTATAGTACATGTTTTTTGCTCTTTGAGGAATGTTAAATTGGCCTTTCTTGATTTGCGTAAGTATACGCTGTACTTCTTTTTTGGTTTCGGTTATGTTCACGAAATACTGTCTTTTATTCACTGTGCAGACATATCGTTCATCATCCAATCTTTCAAATACACGTGTTTTGTTATCTTCAAGATAATAGAACGTGAATTTGCGGACCGGCATTTGAAATTTGTCACGTACACCGAGAATGTAGAGTGGTGCTTGCAAATCGGTAGAAAGTTTCTGTCCAACCATTACTTGTCCTGTTTTCCAATCAGACATTTCTAATTCACCATTGACTTCATCAATTCTATCTGATGTGGTTTGAACAAGTGGGAGATCGTCACCAACACTAAATTGAATCGTTTCTTCAGTTTTAAATGGGTTGCCCATTTCTGAAATAACTTTGTAAAATGTATCAATGGAATTAACGCCACGGTTATACATTTTAATCTTTTCCACATCACCAAAAAGCGAATCAGGATAAGAATGGAAGATTGATTCAAAGTGTTTTTGCATGTCTGATTTGATGAAGTCTTTATTTTGACTTGCTTTATCAAACATTTCATGAAGATCGATACCCATTTGAGTGTAGATATTTGGTGGCGACGGAACGCCTTTGATAACTTCGTGATAGAACTTTAATGGACATGCACGATACGTTTCAATGTAGGAGCGTCTTATCACATCAGGCACATCAATATCTACATTGGTTTGTGTTGTTTTATCTTCCTCTTTGACGGTATAACACGTATCACAATAGTGTTTACCATCTTCTTTAATCGCACAATCTTTGTGTAAATTTCCGTTACATATAGAACAGTGTGTTTCTTTACGTAGATCGGCAATTGGAAGTAAACAACTTACACAATTCAACTAACTTCCTCCAATACTTCTTGTTCTGTACTTTTGCCATGAATTAGCAAATCTTTTGCCATTTCAAGAGCACCGATTGCTTCAATTTGATTGATATCTTTCGTATCAACATAGAGTTTACCTGTGTCACGATTGATTGTTATCAATACTTGCATTTTTCTTCACCTCCTTTAAGCAATTTTACTTGTATTTTCTAATACCTCCACCGAATCAACGATAACCGCGTCGCCGCTTCTTTTGCCTTTAACAAGTACAATGTTTCCTTTTGTGAAAGACGATTTGATTTGTAAATAACGCCACGTGCTCGCAAACACCAGTAATTTAACATTACCGAATAATGTGTTGATAAACACAAACGCCATATCGTTTTTATTTTTGTCTTTAAACTCTTTAATATCATAGACTTCTCCACCTTGTAATACATACGAACCTTCGGTAAATGAAGATAATGGTTTAAAACCATACTTCTCCATGGGGTGAAGTGAAAGATACATACCAAGTGCTTCTTTCTCCCATTCTGCTTTAATCTTATCGTCATAAGCATATCGAGGACATTCATAGTTATTCTTGATTTGAGTTTTTGTGCGATTGAGCATGTCTAATTGCCACAACAATTCTGCTCTGTTTGGATTGTCAAAGTCGAAGCAGCCAGCTTTGATGAGATTAACTAACACATTTTGTTTGATGTGTTGTTTTTCACGTCGTTCAAGGAAGTTTGAGAAGGAAGTGATTGGACGTAATCTTTCAATTGCTCGAATAGCTGATTCGCCAACGTGGCTGATGGTAGTGATACGATAACTGATTCCCTCATCATTAACAATGAAATTATCTCCGCTGTGGTTAATGTCCGGTGGTAAGATTTTAATGTCACGCTGCTTGCACTCAACAATATATCCTGATATTGCACTTTGACCATCACCATCCGTTTTCTCTGAAGACATGAGAGCTGCATAAAAGTGTTCTGGATAATGGTATTTGAGCCATGCTGTTTGATATGAGATTACAGCGTATGACGCTGAATGTGATTTGTTAAACGAGTAGCCACCATCGACAGCATCTTCAATTTCATGCCATACCAAAGTCGCATCGGATTCCGAGAATCCATTGCTAACCGAGTCCAGAATAAATTTTCTTGCCAACTCTGTATCTTGTTTAATAGCTTTATTTTTGCGTACATATTTGTCTGCATATGCAATATCCCACCCTGCAAATGTTTTACAATCCAGTAAAAACTGTTCCTGATAAGTGATAAGACCTTCTGTTTCTTTCAGATAAGGTAAACGATTTTGATGAACCGACCATTCTTTACCTTTACGTCGAGAAATATATTCAGCCCAATCGCCGGTTCCTGGTCTGATGAGTGCATTTATTGCAATTAAGTCTTTGAAGTTGCGTGGCTGCTGTTCCATAACTTTTTGCATTTGATTTGATAATTGGAATACGCCACTAACGTCGCCTGAACAAAGCATGTCATATACTTCTTTTTCTTCCAGATCGATGTGATGTAGATCGATCTTATCTGACATACTATCGAGACAGTGTTTAATCATTGGTAAGGTTTCAAGACCAAGTACATCAAATTTAAAAAATCCTAATTCTTCGATCATATACTTGTCAAATGCTACGATGCGAAGTGAACGATCTTCGCCACGTGTTTTGATTGGCAAGTAGGACGATAGGTTAGGGTAGATTATGACTCCTGCTGCATGTTGTGATTCGTGAGATACAATGCCTTCTAATCGTTCTATCACATCAAACTCTTTTTTGTATTGTATGCGATAGGTAGTGAGTTCTGGTGAAGCAGAATAGGCATCTTTCATTGATTGACACAAATCAGGAATGAGTTTACTTATTGATTTGATAACAGACTCATCGTGTTCAAAACAATTCATTACCTTTCGGCATATTGCCTTTGGCGTAAGTGTGCCGAACGCTATGATACGTGCAACGTTTTTATGACCATATTTTCTTTGAAGATCGGTGAATACAGCATTCTGGTCCGAGAAGTCCACGTCAAACGTGTTTATCCTATATTCCTATAGGCACAGACTATATCTTCACCCTCGACTTTACGTTAGGGTGTTCGGCACTTCGAGTGGTAGTAATTTCCACCCTACTCCCCTATGGGATAGTCGTTACACCTCTAATACAACAATCTTAAATTCTTTAGAGAAGTGGTTTTTGTATAATTGATAAAATTTTGCACCAAGCAATTGGGCATATCTACATGCTTCTTTTATTGATTTGAAAATACCTAGTAATTCATTATTTCGATACAATTCACAACCAATAAAGTTTCTTACTGGTGTTTGTCCTAATTCTCTAAAAGAATGTTTCAGGTTTTCAGATCGACTACACCACTCTAAATTTGTATAATGGTTGTTTGTTCTATTGCCATCTTTATGATTAACATCCGTTTCATTACACGGATTATTTATGAAATGCTCAGCGACAAGACGATGTATTAAATGGTGATTTCCATTTAATTTAATATCCTTATAACCTCCTGCATTCCAAGGCTTCATGGCTTTTAGAATTGTTCCATCCTCTGCAATGTAGTAATCATCATAACCATTTACTTTTTTAATAATCATCATCAATACACTCCTTTATATCCTTATATATTAATTGTAGATGATGATTTAATTGCTGTATAATTTGGCACGGTATTGCCCGATCTGGGTTTCACCGTTAGCACATCATAGATGCACACCGCTTACTAAGCGTTCACCGAACTTAACATGACATATTTCTATGACACTCGACTCTATTGAATCTGGTTGTCTGCCATCTGCAAGAAATCTTTCAAACAACAAGTCATAATGATGTGGAGGAATCTTGGTTATCTCTGTAAGCCATGCAACTTTAGAACCTGCACCGCTGCCCCTGCCGTCGCCAACAATAACACCATTTCGTCGTGCTGTATTGACATAATCACCAACAATAAGAAAATAACCACTATATCCGTTCCTATCGATAACATCGATCTCATTTTGGACTTCATGCATAAACTCCTTATCTTTTGAAATGCCTTCACGTCTTGCACCCTCTATCGTGTGTTTAACAAGTAGGCTTCTTTCACTTTCACCTTCCGGCACATCATAGAAGGAAGGAAGATAATGTCCTTTGATGAATTCTGCATTACATTTATCGGCGATCTCCTGCGTGTTCTCACACGCAACACGTACATCTTCCGGCGATACACCAGTAAATGTGGAACACATTTCTTCGTAACTCTTCAACCAGAAGTCTTGTGTGTCAAATCGCCATCGTTTTTCATCGGACATTTTCTTATTGATTTGCAGAGCAAGAAGTACTTCGTGAGCAAATGCGTCTGATTTGAGAACGTAGTGAATATCATTTGCAGCAATAATTTTGCAGTCAACTTCTTTTGCAATTCGGACAATTGTCTGGTTTGCAATAAGTTGTTCAGGTATAGAATTCGGTTGAATCTCCAAATAGAAGTCATTTCCAAATACTGATTTGAATTTTCTTGCCCATTCCTTTGCTTCATGAATTTCACCTTTCATGATGTGTTGGTTGATTGTACTTGCAAGACAAGCAGAAGTTACAATCAAATCAGATGAATACTTTTGCAAGATATCCCACGTTATACGTGGTTTCTTGTAGAAGTTATCTACGTATGCAAACTCCATCATCTTGAGCATATTTTCCAAACCCTTTTGGGATTTGGCAATGACGATGAGGTGTCCATTCTCACCGTCATTTTCTCTTTGATAATAGAATTCACATCCCATGAGAACTTTGATGCCGATTTCTTTGCCGATCTTTTGTGCCAAGTATAAGCCGGACATGCTGCCATGATCGGTAATAGCAATGAATGATTGACCTAATTCTTTAGCACGTTCCAGCACTTCTTTGATTCTACCAGCACCATCGAGCAAACTATACTCTGTATGAACATGGATATGACCAAATCCCATAATGTCACCTTCTACATATACATATAGAAGATCGGGTCGCGTTTACTGATGGCATAGTCAATAGCATCTTTATAGCGTTGAATTTCTTCTGGGTCTGTATTTTCAAGAACTTTCATTGTTTTTCCAGTGGGTTTAGTTACCCATAATTCGTGTTTATCACCATTAACAAAAGTGTTACAAGAAATGATAGATTCTGATTTAGTTGAGTCAATAACAAGCCATATTCCTAACATATTTAAAAGTCTCCTTTAATTACAATTTATTTTGGTACGTAAATTATTCCACCTGGTTTGATTTGTTTTTCGTAATTAACGTGATCGTCAATCATGTTGCCGAGCAACCACAAGTAATTACGTGCGTCTGCGAATCGTTGCATTAAGCCTTCTTCACCTTTACTATTAACCCAATTCCAATCAAATTCACCTTTACGAATAGCGACATTGATACTTTGGATGTGTTTTAACAGGTAAGTTAGGGCAACTTCCTCTGGAGTACGACCTTCAAAAGCTGCAACTTCATAGAAATTCTGCCAACGATTATTTTGCACATCAGATGAATATTGATTTCCTTTACTAACAAGCAAAGCGTTTTCTTTTTCAATCAATAATTCACCAAATCTTTTTTCGGTTTTCATATTTAAGCAACAATTCCTTTCTTTCTATTGATTCGGGGTCAGTACCCTCATCAAAAGTAATGACAGAAAGGTTTGCTTTATTTTTGAATTGTTTAATAGCCTTTTCTGTAACGACACGTCCGGCTTGGTCGCCATCATAAGCCAGTACAATGTCTGCACCAGTTTTCATCAGAAGTTTGTATTGTGTGTTTGTGATGTGAGTGCCAAATGTGGCTACAGCTGATAAGCCGATTTCATAAAACGCCCACACATCGGTAATACCTTCGCAAACAATGATTTCTGAAGACGATGATGCATCATCGTAATTGTATAACACGTTGCCCATTTCTAAGTGTGCTGGTTGATGTGACCATTTTGGTACATCAGTTGATTTAACACGTCTGAATGATATGCCTATTTGAATTCCATTAAAGATAATAGGGAAGATAAGGCGATGATTCAGAACGTATATTTCGCCAGTTTTTTTGGTTAAGGACACACAATCGACATAACTCAATCTGAAATGGTCGATGGTTTGTTTTTCAAACTGACGAAACTTCATCACTTCACGTATTTCTTCACAAATCGTAAATTCAGAGAAAGTAGTAACTTTCTTCCTTTTTACGATTTGGATGAACTTCTTAATGTCTTTAAGGTAATTTTCTTTTCTATCAATTATGGCAGCATTAGTGATATCCACATCATAGAATGATGAAAGCCATCTAACTGCGGAGAAAAAATCAATATTCTCCATCTTTTGAACTAGTGTGTAAATATCACCGCCGCCACAATTTGTATGACAGAACCAAAGTCCTGTTTCTTGGTTAATAACAAATGCTGTAGGGTTATTCCCTCTATGAATTCTGCAACTTGAACGTATGAATTGCCCATCTTCTTTGATGTGGTCAAAGTTGTAGTACCTTAATAGCTTCATAACATCCAATTTTGCATTGATGAGAGTTACAGCATCCATTGGTTACGCCTCGCTTTGCCTCAATATTGGCCTATTAAACATTAGTGAAATTGGAGGACAATCTGAAGCAGCATTACGTTGATATTTGATAAAGAGTTGTTGATTACCAGCTTGTATACCTTCTTTAGCAATCTTTTCATCACTCTTGTTCATCAGGAACATCAATTTTGTTGCCAATTGCAGAATGCGATAAGAACCTCCAATATTACTTGCATCTGGACTGTCTGTGTCCAGATCGTTACGATTTGCTTGACATGCTGTGAATACTGGAATTTTTAATAAACCAGCAATGTCTTTTAGACCTGATGTGAAAAAACCGAGTGCTTGATATTCTTGTACTGATTTGAAATCAGCTTGGTTGGACGGTATTTTGATGTAGTCCATAAATAACGCCTTAATACCATACTGCATACAGAATTTACGCGTGATTGCTGTAACTTTTTCGATTGTAAATTGCGGCATGTAGATGTGATAGTAATAACCAAGTTGCAATTCTTCACGAGCACGTTTCAAGCGAGATACTTTATCAGTTGATGAACCATTTACGGTATCAAGTACATACATTCCAGAAACAATCTCATCAAACGGGATGCCAGTTAAATTGGACAATATCCTATCTTCCTGTTCACGTTCATTCATTTCCGAATCAATATACAAGATTGGTATTTGGTCTTTAATGGATAATTTTGTTGCCCAATTGGTAAGTGTGACTGATTTGCCTGTTTTTGATGGAGCACATACAATGATTAAGTCGCCAGCTTGTGCACCATTTGTATAACGGTCAAATTGTGTCCAACCTACTTCAAGGCCTGGAACTTGAGCCGGTTTACTACCACGTTCATCAAGTATTTCTTGAGTATTTGTACCCATCTTGTAAACTTCATCGGATGTGGTAGAATTTACTGAGAGATCGGTTAGTTGTTTTTCGGCGAACGAAATTAATTCGGTCGGATTCAAGATTTCTGCTTTATCAGAAAGTACAAAGTTTTTTACCTCATCAGAAATGTTTAATAACATTCTTCGAGTGTAGCTTTGTTTAATCTTTTCGATAAAGATCGTTAGGTTGTCATTTGGAATATTTGATTCTTCAAGGATTGTCAAATACTCTAAACCACCTAACTCATCAACAGATTTCTTGGCTTTGTCATTTGAAAGGACTTCTATGATTGCCATCGGTGTTGGTTTAATCTTTTTGGAATACAAGTACATCATTGCCATGAAAATGAACTTGTGTCCAGGTACGCCAAAGTGTTCTGCAAAAACCTCTGACGACTCCACATCGATGATTTTATCACTGTCCTTCAAACAGATCGAAAGTAAGTTCCTCTCCGAACCGGGGTTGAACACCAAGTCTTGACAACTTTTCTCGATTTCTTTCCTTTGACTCATTATCATCTGTCACCTCGATTTGATGCAGTACGTTAGATGATGTGAGTTCTTTTTTTACTTGTTCTGTTTTTTCCTTGTCCTCTAACCGTTTGATTTCTTTTAAGGCATTGCCAATGCAAGAGTTGAGATATCCAAGTGAAAACATGTTTACATGTTTTATATTAAGAAGATAATCAATAACATTGATTATTTCATCCTTTGTATAACCACAACTTAATAGATATTTGGCATTGGTGATTGTTCTTGACCAAACTTTAGACGTAACACGTCCATCAGTTGTCAAATCAATAAAATAACTTGCAATATCTTTTGCTGCTGTTCCATCTGCTTTTACTGCTGTCATACAAGTAGTTTATATGACCTGATTCCGGTTTTAACAAGCCAATTATCTCTTTCGAGAATTTGTAGTGCAAAACTGATTGCACCACCTGGCTCTTTGTAACCCATTGTGTCGGCTATTTTGGTTTTGGTTGCTTCGACATTTTTGTTTTCATCTGAAAGAATGAGTAATGCTCCGAGCACTTTTCTTTCAATTACTCCCATAGCAACCTCCACTATTGGATAACTACTTCTTCGTCATTATCCTTTTCTTCTTGATTTGATTTCATGACTTCATTCCATTCTTCACCATTGAGTATCCGCATGATTTGTTCATTGGTGTGTGGTTTAAAGAAGTCATTAAGGTTAACTCTACCTTCTTCAATGAGTTTCTTTTCCACATCAGTTAATGGTGTGTCGCTGCCAAGGTCAAGACGATATGAAGTATCATCTTTACCTGTTCCACGGCGTTTCACTTTGATATCACAATCAATTAACGTTTTGCCATCATCAGATAGGTCATCCATCAAATCACGAATGTCTTCAAAAAATCCAACACCCTGTTCCATAATTTCAACTTTACCTGTTTCACGATTAAGCACGTTGATTGCAATTCGTCTTGCCATGTTTTGCGTGTATGGTTCTTGATTTGCTTTTTGTTGCTTTCTGATTTCACAGATAGGGCAACCTTTACCCGGACAATTGATGGAACGTTTGTGTTGTGGCATCCAATGTGTCCAACGAATGAATGGTTCTGAATCGACGATGCGAATGTTGGTTACTCCTTGTGGAAACTTAGTGAATTCTGCCTTTGTTGATGTGGATGAACCACTAGTGTTAAAATCCCAACCTGACAAAATAATCCCTCCTATTTATTATTTATGATGAGTGTCAAAATGCGACCATTCTTAACGACATGATGTAAATCAGCGTAATCAATTTCATCGTGTTGATTTTGATATTCACAAATCATGTCGTCTAATTTTGTGTTTTGTTCATACATTGCAGCAATGACATTGTTTATTTTAGAAACAACATCAGCAGGATTTTTATACTGCATTGTTATGATTGCATTGGTGATAACTCTTGACAGTGATTTGTAGCATTCTTCAAATCCGTCGATATAGCCTTTTACATACATGTCATTCTGTTTATCGCTCATCAAATAC
This sequence comes from Dehalobacter sp. MCB1, assembly GCF_003590275.1. Classification (NCBI taxonomy): domain Bacteria; kingdom Bacillati; phylum Bacillota; class Clostridia; order Eubacteriales; family Desulfitobacteriaceae; genus Dehalobacter; species Dehalobacter sp. MCB1. The sequence continues at coordinate 418,478 of NZ_LXPC01000012.1, forward strand.
CTCCCAAAATAGCTTCTTGAAATTAAAAACATCGATTCCATCATAAAGACGGGCCGATGCCAAATTGTGAATACGCTGAGTTATTTTTGGATGGTTCGCATTACCCACATAAACCTGTGCATCGATTGGTTCACCTTCTCGGTATTTAAGCCTTGCAAGTTCATCGAGGGTATTAAAATAGATTGGGATAATTTGTTGTTTAACACGATGATGAATATCTTGATGATGATTTTTGTACAATGTTGACATTGAACAAACATGATAAGCATCAAGAATGCGGGAATAAAATTCAAAATCTGAACAATGGAATAGACCACCATACACAACTGAATTTCCCCATCGCTTATTGAAGGCTTCTGAAATAATGAATGTGCTCTGATTGCGGTAGTGTTTATACATTTTACCTGATGCGATGCCAAATTGTACAAAGTTTAGTGGTAAATGCATGCTACGTTGCAACTCAGGATTCATCAATTCATTAGTTAGAAATAACAGGTTGTTCATTTAATTGTCCTTCGAGTTTTTCCAATGAGGAAATACCTTTGTTGACTATGGCTAACTCTTTATTTAGCCTTGTTGTTTCAACATATAAAGATGAAATCTGATTTGATAATTCATCTTTACGTGTCTTTAAAGATTCAATCTGATCGGTAAATGTCATGTAACCACCTCCTCTCATATGAATTAAGCTATTATCATAAAAGAATATTGTTTAATAAAACATTATCCTTATAGCTTCAGCATTCTGGAATAAACGCCAGCTTTTTTTAGCCATCTGAAAACTGTGAGATAGGTGACATTAAGTTCATTTGCTATTTGGTGCATCGATTTGTTTTCGTCAACAAATTTACGTCTTAATATTTCTTCTAAAATTTCACCTTCTTTATTTTCGATTTGTAATATGAGTTTATTTTTACGCAACATGAGTTTCATAAAATTTCCCTTTTAGTACGAACATATGTTCGATTATATACCCTTACTTAAAATAGAACAAGGTGAATTTTGTCGAATCTTTAAATGGTCGATTAATAATTTGATGTGATTTGTTCAATAATACTTTGTCGCCAATTCTCATCATATATTTTTACATTTTTAACATATCGGTGATTTTGAATGATGTTCTTATTCATTCTTTCTAATGAATAATTATCATCTTTAGTGATGTAAAATGTTGAACCATCTGATAAATCATACTGAGTAACATCTATTGCTGGTTCATCAATTAGCAGCAAATTTTTAAGAGAAAAATATAAGAATTTATCATAATAATGATGTTTGCTGCGAATTGATTCATCAACAAGAACTTGACATATTCTTTGCAATAGATTTTGTTTATGTGATCTCCATTTGTGATAATTTGATGAGTATTCAAAAAAAATTACATAACCAATAACAAATTTATAATCCTGATAATATTCATATGATGGATTAATTGCTACACGTTGACCAACAAGTATTGGCAAATCAGTAATAGGTGATGGATTTGGAATTGGTGTTGGTTGTGGCGTGTTATTTGCCAAAAGCAATGCTTTTTGATGATATCTATTTTCATGACCATTATCCCATTGAATTGAAACCCATTCTTGGTCTGGATAAACATCATCATCATCTATTGTTCCAATATCACCTCCATGTTGATCGTAAAATTCACCATAATCTGAGTGATTCAGATCGATGTAAACCCGATCACCTTTTCTAAAAGTATATATTGTTGTTTCAGGTGTAGATTCATTTTGATGAGTAAATTCAAGCCATTCATTCTTATATGAATTGATTTGACCGTTTTGCCATTTAACACATACCCAACCTTCACTTGTTTCCAAAACTTCACCATTTAGACTTTTGTGTTCATCATAATATTCATCATGTTCAACAATGTTATTTTTGAATTTGACGATATTTCCTATAGCAAACACATCAATCCCACCTTTCAGTAATAAGATTGTTATATTTGAAATCAATTAAGATTTCATTATCCAAATCAATCTTATTTTGGAAGTTGATGAGTTGTCTTGCACAATAGGCAGCAACACTCATGGCAGTTGTGATAACTGTCATAGATGCACCACAAGCGGAAACTTCCGCTTCTTCATCAGTGTAGAATGTGTTTTCATACTTCTTGATGTGGTCAAGATTTGTCGGTTCAACATTGTAAATACGTGCCATATCTAATCCCATGCGTGGTTCAACAAGTAAAGCAATTTGGGTTTTGAGTTTAATAGCATCTTCCCAAATCTGTTTACGTGCTGCCATTGAATCCACCATTAGGAATACGATGCCGGTGATGCGTTGGTCGGTGAAGGTTTCGTTTTTGACTTTAATTGTTGTACCGGTTGCTTTTTCAATTAAAATACGAAGTTGATTTACTTTAAAACCTCCAACATCTCCGTTATCCTTTGTTAAACAACCATCTTCACTATGACCATATAAGTCATATGCTTGATTTGGAATGTTATGTTCCTCAACCACATCAAAGTCATACACAGTAATGTCCTCGATGCCGAGTTTTGCAAGTGCCAAGGCAAGCCATGAGCCAGTTGCACCAGCACCGATGATCGTGACAGGATGTTCAAAATAATAAGGGTCGAATAATTCCATATGTCTACGTATATCAAGGTTATGCATTACCAATCCCTCTCTTTCATGATTTGTTCATTAATATGTTTCCAATAAAAATCATCAGCGATTGATTTGATATCGATCATATCATAATATGATATTTCAGAATAACCATAGGTTTCAAGTATTTCACGTATTTCAATATAATCACTTGCATCGGCTATTTCCAATAACATATCTTTATCATAGATATCATCCCAATCATCATCAGAACCATCTTGATTTTTGTTTGTCTCGCTTACTTTGTCGTTGCTGTTTGTTTTTTTTTTTCATTTGATGGTTCATTATTCACTGTTTCTAGTTCAACCCATCTTCCATTGAACCAGACTTTTCCGGTATGACAATCATAATCATCGTCATAGAGATTTTTATAAGCATTTCCTTGATAAGATGGAAAGCCAATTGTATTTTGGGTATATGTTTTTTTATGCACTTTATCTTTTATTTCTGATGTGATAAATTCATCAAATTGCGAAAGTTTTACTTTGTTCAATTCTTCAATTTGTTTGTTAATGATGGCAATCTGTCTGTGTAATTCCATTTCTTCAGGAGAAATAACATCTTCCCACTGTAATTCATTGTAAATCACACCAACATTGAAATCATACAGATCGACACGAAGGCTACCATTCTTATTGGCAATGATGCGAATAAACCAATCATGGCCTGATTTGCTGAAGAATTCCATTTGTGAATTATCTTGACCTGATGGGGAAGTTGCCATATTAACGTGGCTGTGCCCCCATACTTTGAGATTATTCCAAATGTCCATGCCGTTTGGTTGCATGAGTAAATTTTCGCCGAATTCAGCAAGACCTTCTGGTGTGATTTCTGTTGTCGTAGAATGTACATCTTGGTCAAAGACATACACATCATGGATGTAATAAACATTCTTTGTATCGTGTTTGGTTGCTGTACCTAGCCAACCAACTTCTTCACCACATTTGTCTACTAGAAGTTGCATTTTGGTAAGTGCTTCTGAGGAAATGTACACTTCAGGAGCACATACCGATAGGATACTTAGTGTTGGTTTTGTTGTTGGAATTTTGAATGTTGTCATTATATTAATCCTCCTTAATTGTGTACGTATTCTTCGACACGTTCATCAAAATGATAGTATTCGGCTCGGCAATTTTCACAAACCCAATATTCATCATCTGCATAATAACTTTCATTACCATCTTCGTCGGTTTCAGTTACGACTCTGTCGTAAACGTGATATGTTTCACCTTCACGGAAATATTCATCGCATGCATCACAATGCTCAGAGAGTTCATCATCTTCATCACCATATTTGATGATGTTTCCTTCTGCATCGACTTCATCCCAATTACAAACATTTGCCCCGGCAGAGTCTTTTGTATTTGCAGCTTCAAGAAAGTCGATGCCAATGAGTGCCAATGCGTAGATTTGCATTTGTGCAGACAGTTCGGCAATAGTACTTTCGGTGTTACCAAGACATGCTCTACCATTATCGCCATTTACATGCGGGTGTGGGTCACGATCTGTCCAGTAACTATGACGTGGATTATCACCGAAGAAACGTATATCTGCTTCTTCAGGTTTCAACACGATGCGGTATTTACCGCCGTAATAACGTTTGCCGTTATCAGCATAAATGTATAATGGTTTTGTGAAGATTGTAATTTCATTATTCTTGACTTGAAGATCGTCAACTTTTTTGTGTGCAACAATTAGGTCTAAATCTTTTATTACACCAGAAAGTAAATCATCTGTATTGCTTTTTTCAGCAGCAACACGGCGGCGTGTTTGATTGAGAGAATCAATTGTGGTTTTTAAAGACTGTTTATAAGTTACAATGTCATTTTCATATTTTTCAATATATCTCAAGTCTTGCCGCATGTTTTCTTCTTTCTTTTTCTTAATCACATCAGAAAAACGTGATGTTAAAGTAGATTTATTTTTAGTATGCAGCCAAGAATTTTCAAATGTTTTCGGTTTTAATACTTTTACTTGAAATTCACGCATTATGTACGTGAAGATTGCAATGCCTTCTTGAGCATCATTCGCAAATGGGTCAAACAAAACATACAATTCATTGTATGCTGGCACGAATTCAGCAATAATAATGCCTTCATCTGACATGATGGCAATTTTACCTTCAGTAAATGATTGTGACATGAAATTAGTAAACGGATATTCTTTTCCATTGATGTGAATCGGCGTGTCAAACTTAACATCATTACCAGCACATTTTGCAGCTGTGTTGATATAAATTAATAGTTTTTGTTCATCAAGTGAGTCGATTGTGAATTTATCGTGGCAAAGATTGTACATTTCAACTTTTTGCCCAAAGAAATCAATCAATTCATTATTGATGATAGTTGGAATGATGGTGTGTAGAAAATTAAAATCTGAATCATTTTTGCCAAGTTTGGCACGATAAGTGGAAACATCTACTGTGATATTCATTGATATACCTCCTTAAATATATGTAGTTGTACTCTACTTGAAGGATGTGATGATTTCAGCGTTACTCATCACAACGGACGCTACCCGTTAATAATGTAAAATCCTTCAAGTAAAGCACATCGGGCGATATGTGCTTCACCATATAAAAAAAGGAAGACAAAAGATGATAGAACATAAAATAGAGTTATTATGTTCTACTTGATAGACACAAGTGCACGTTCAAGGAGGTATGCCTGTTTTACGTGTCAATTTACGTTATGTCTATCAAGTAAAGCACAATTAGTGCTTCACTTATATGTTATTTACATTCAACTTCAGCTGTACGTCTTGCAGCAATGGCATCTTGGAGTTCATCATAAACTCCCAAATGAACACGTATTTTATTATGTGTTATTTGTGATTGCCATTTGTCGAGTCTTGCATTCCACTTAACTCCTTTGTGACCACTAGAATTAGTCTTATATAAAGACTTATTGTTCATATTTTCTTGAAATGTGACAATACGAAGATTAGATTTTCTATTATCTAATCTATTTCTATTGATGTGGTCAACAAACTCATTTGAATTTGCTCCAAGTAATGCTCTGTGCATTAGTCCAAACTTTGTTGATCGTAAATACCAATCTTTTTTATTAAGGTAGTGCCAATAATTATTAGAAACAAAATCTAAATCTTCTTTATCAAAAAGAAATATTTGTCCATCTGGCATAATACCTTCATAGTGATCTTTTAATTCAATATATTTGATTGTATTTTTTCTGACTTTTCGATGATAAGTCATACAGTTTCCCTCCTATTTGATTCAATATAAATTAATTGTATTTCATAGAAGGGAGACTGTATAATATGGTTTCCTTCTTATTTGTTGCCTTTAATCTGTTTAACAAGAAGAATAAGACTAGTACCATCATCGACGACGGTTGAATCGATATTAGTTATCTTTTCACCATCAACTTTCACATCATAGCCAGATGGGTTGAGGTCTGCCATTGCGAGAACTTCGCTAACGGGAGTCCCTGTCGTTACCGCGTATTCTGTAATTCTTCCTGGCATGATACCTACTCTGATTGTTTTTTCCATGGTTAAAAACCCTCCTTGAAATATTATCTAACCCTCTGATTTTTGTTATCTTTATATTTGTGGGTTGATTACTTTAACGCAAGTAACATTAAGGGATTGATGGCTGCATTGGATGCGCCGCCGCTGAATGCTTGAAGCATCAGTAAATCTTTAATGTCTGATTTGCCACCAAGTCCATCGCCGAGGATGCTCATCATAAGCAAGGGATTGGATGCAAAATCTTTTCCACCAGCACCAGACATTAACATCAATGGGAGTAAATCATCCTTGTTTCCGTCCATCGCCATGAGCATCATTGGATTGAATGCTCCATCAGTTGCAGCGTTGTTGAACAGGGAAGTGACTTTGTAGTAGAAGTTGAAACCGAAAGCATTGGTTTCTTTGCAGATCGTGGATTTGGTTCCTTTATTGATGTTTACAGCGGATAGGCTGCCGTTGTCTTTGACGGTCAGTATTTGGAAATAATCACCTTTAACTTTGATTACGTCACCTTCGGCAACATCTGCAACAGGCAGGATAAACATGAATTTGCTTGCTTCAGCAAATACGAGAGACATGTGATTTTCAATCACATCTTTTTCCGCATCATAACGGACAAATTCATCTGCGTTACGGCGGATTACAACCTTGCCGTCAAACGTGATGGCGACTTCGCCATTTGTGATTATACCGAATTCACCCATAAGTTTTTTGATATTCATTTTTTCTGTTCCTCCTTGATTTGGTGTAATGATAGTTTTTGCAACTGGCGAATATGCCGGTTGTTTTGCCGGTGTTGATTTAACCGACTTTGGCTTTTTTGTGTACTCAAGAAGATCGTCAAGTTCAACTTCGATGTATCCATTTACATCAGAGTAAACTTGTACAATATCGTCATAATTGTCGATATCAACAACGATTACGTCCTCACCTAATTCTTGACTGTACACTTTGTCACCGATTTTCATTTGTTCTCCTCCTTTTTAATTTGTTTTATATGTATCTGTTATTAAAAACAGATAATAACGAAGAAAGAAAAGTACCCTACATGTTAATCACCGAGATAATTCCAACCTTTGAAGTTGAGTATTAGTACTTCACATCGTATTAAAGAACCATGTTTTAAATACTGTCTACTATCAATATAAAAACATTTATTTGTATTGAAATAATTTACACCTCGATTTCTTCAATAATGAAAGAGTCCATCATTTCTTCATATGACATGTTGAAAAGAGATAAATAATCTCTTAATTCATCAATGGTATCAAAAGTTCTAATCATTAGTTTTGAGTCGAGCAAATATTCATTACCATTAAGTGAAATCCCATTGATTGGACGAGAAACACAATATTTAACCATATTTATACCTCCATTTTCATTTCAAGATAACGCACACCCCACTTAATTGCTTCATCATAAGAATTCATTACCACATCAATTTGGATACCATCATAAGATCGCATTGCTCCACCGGTATCTTCCGCAACTGCGTTACCGTAGCCTGGGATATAAAGTTGTGTGCCATATGGAATTTTAGATGGGTCAACTGCTGCAACACCAATTCTTGGTGTGGTGCCGGTTGCCGTTGTACTTGCTGTACCGTCATTACATATACCTGATTTGTTATCGAATGGTGCATATGCAGTTACTTTTGCCCTTACGGTTATGTAATCAGGCTGTTCTTGTTTTTGTTGATAAGTATAAACTTCAGAATAAGAAACGTTCCCTTCACATATTTCTTTGTATTCTTTTTTTAGATTGTGAATGAGGAGACTATCAACTATGATGAGAAGTAACGTTAAACAAACCATAAATGTTATGATACGTTTATTCATCAACCTACTCCTTATTTAAAAATGGGTACAAAAAAAATAACGTTCCCTACGTCTAAAGATAGACATAGAATGCGTTATTTTGGTTTGGTTTCGGTTGATGTGTTAAGTTGTTTGTGTTGTTGTTTTAAGTTACTTCCACAATTTACATCACATCAACAGGAAAGTCAAGAGTTTTTTTTTACTTGTGTTATTGTTAATCCGACAGTATAATAAATATAATACGAATATCTTAAAGAGGTTTTGAATAATCTAAAACACGTCAAACGCTTGGTACATGCGGCTTTTGGGGAATGTGTAATAAAATATGGACTCTGACTCCGACACCGGTGGTTCAAATCCATCTACCCCAGCCAACTTTTATATGCGGGAGTGGCGGAACTGGCAGACGCACTGGATTTAGGTTCCAGCGGGTAACTCCGTGCAGGTTCAAGTCCTGTCTCCCGCACCAAAATTAAGGACTTCAGGCAGTTGACCTATAAATGGTTGACTGTCTTTTTTCTACACATTACGATCACAAATCGCCAAAATGGAGGTGCCGTAACAAAGAAGTCACAGAAGAGATAACACCAAATGTAAAAAATCGAGAAAAAGTATTTAAATGTCAACCGGCAATTATTATAATATGGATGTAACAGGAATAATCCCAGATTCTTGGACCAGAATATCTTTTCATATATAATTATCTGATCCGGTTTATAATATGAATAGTAATAACACCAGATGAAAAGAGTCTTGGAGGGGGAAAAAGAAGTGTCGGGAATTTTGATTTTTTCATCAAACTATGGTGAAGGACATTTCCAGGCGGGTGAAGCACTTGCCGAAGCTTTTGGCCATCAGCCTTCTCCAATACAGGTAAAGCACTTAGATTTTGGTTCTTTTTTTTACTTTAACACGGATTATTTTATGAGGAAAGCCTACGCAACAATGATCAAGAAGACGCCGAAACTCTGGAGAATACTCTTTGAAAAGACGGCAGGACTGACTGCCGAAGACTGCCGGAAGTTTGTGCGGGGATTGGAAACGAAGAAGCTGTTAGATTGTATCTGGAAGTTCAATCCTGATGTGATTGTAAGTACCCATTTTATACCGGCTGCCATACTGGGTGAACTGAAACTCAAAGGGCTCCTTTCTGTTCCGCTGGTTACGGTGGTGACGGACTACCTTGTTCACGGTGTATGGATCCACTCCGGAACGGATAAGTATATTGTAGGTTGCAAGGATGCATGTACCAGGCTCGCGGAGGCAGGAATAGCACCCCAGAACGTGATTCAGTCCGGGATCCCTCTCCGGTTAAGATTTGAAGAAGCCATCCAACAATGCGCCGCTAAACAAAAACTGAAGCTTGACCTGAACCGGAAGACAGTACTCATCATGGGTCTTAACGGTAAACCCGTGAGCAATGTCGCAGAACTGAAGGAGATTGTCCGGAACCTGGCTCAGGATATTTCGGCACAATTATTGGTGGTTTGCGGCTACAATAAAGAGCTGTACCATGCGCTTAACAGTGAAATTCGGGAAAAGAATCTCTGCATCAGACTCTACGGTCATGTCGACAATGTTCAGGAATTGATGGCAGCTTCTGATCTTATGATCACTAAAGGAGGAGCATTGACAATTTCCGAAGCACTGACCATGGGACTTCCCTTGCTGATGTACAGACCAATCCCGGGGCATGAAAAAGGAAATGCTTATTTCGTTGAACAAGCGGGAGCGGGGAAGGCTTTCGGTACCCCGGATGAACTGATCCGCTACACAGTAGAACTGTTTAAGCATCCGGCCAGACTGGAAACAATGAGTTTAGCGGCACGGATGATACTGCCGGTCAATCCTTCACAAAATGCAGCTGCCTATATTTTGACACTCAGGAAAAACACCAAAACCAATCCGTTCAAAACAGAAGCGATGTAGTACCCGGCAGAAAATCTGCCCGTCATTATATTCCAAAACAAGGATTAACAAGGCACTAGATTTAAACAGAATATCAAGCGTTTTCCTTGATTCTTTGGAAAACTTCTGATAATATTAACTGGTCAATATCAGGTTTACTGGAAAGGGGAAACGGATGTTTCCTCTTTCTAAACTTATTGCTTTTTTTCCAGGGATTTACTCTTTAGCAAGGTTTGCATTTATTTGAAAAAGGGCAGAATATCCTGGTGTGAAATGTTGATACTATTTAAATATAAAAAATAAAAGCAAGGTTAAATTCCAAGGAGGAGCGGACATGTCTGTCAAGATCGAAAAGAAGAACAATAACACCTACGAAATGGAAATTACGGTTGGGGTTGAAGAGGTTTCTGCAGCTTTTGACCGGGTAATGAAAAGAGCCGGCCAGGGACTCAGCATACCAGGTTTTCGCAAAGGAAAAGCCCCCAAGCATATAATAGAAAGGTATGTTGATAAAGACGCTGTGAAAAATGAAGTGATGGAGCAGGTCTCTTACCCGGCTTTATTTGAAGCCTTTAAAGAGCATTCCATTACGCCTGTTTCCAGACCGGCTATACAGGTTGTCCAATTTGAGGCAGATAAAGATTTCATTTATAAAGTTAAGGTAGAGACAAAACCTGATGTAGAGCTGGGAGAATATAAGGGTCTTGGCATTGAAAAACAGGCTGTTGAGGTTACAGACGAGCAGGTGGCCGAAGAATTGGAACGCCGTCAAAATAGACATGCTAAACTTATTCCGGTTGAAGACGGAGAAATCATTGACCAGGATATTGTCACGATTGACTTTGAAGGATTCCTGGGTGATGTGCCGTTTGAAGGAGGAAAAGGTGAGAATCACGAGTTAACCATCGGTTCCGGCACTTTTATCCCAGGATTTGAGGAACAAATAAAAGGTTCTAAGAATGGTCAGGAACTCGAAATCAATGTTAAGTTCCCGGAAGGCTATCACAGCGAAGAGCTCTCTGGAAAAGATGCCATGTTTAAAGTCAAGATCAACGGTATTAAGAGAAAAGAACTGGCTGCTCTGGATGACGAGTTTGCCAAAGACGTCAGCGAATTTGACACGTTAGAAGAATTGAAGCAGGATATTAGAGAAAAGATGATTTTGGCTGCAGAAAACAGATGCGACAATGAATATAAGACCGAAGTTATGAAGAAGGTTGCTGAAAATGCAGTCTGTGAAATTCCTGAAGGAATGAAACAGGAACGCATTGATGCGTTGATGGAAGACCTGCAGCAGAACATGGCCTATCAGGGGATTTCCATGGAGCAGTATTGTCAGTATGTCAACACTAGCATAGAAGCGCTTCGTGAATCCTTCAGTCAGCAGGCAGCTGATGGACTAAAAACTGAACTTGTCCTTGAAGCAATTGCGGAAAAAGAAGGAATTACGGTTACTGATGAAGAAATTGAATCCGAGATTAATAGGATGGCTATGCAGTATGGCAGGACAGCTGAAGAACTGAAGTCAGCTTTTGAAGCTCGCGGTGAGATGCAGATGTTCAAAATGAGTTTAACATCAGAGCATACCGTTGATTTCCTGGTCAAGAACAATGGTGTTGAACAGGAAAGTGCCGCAGCACAGAACACAGATTCGGAGAGTAATGTTGCGGAGGAAAATGAATAAGATAATTATTGCGATAATGATAAGGGAATTCTCAATAAAGGGGTGAGCATATGGCAAAGTTTAACGATGAAAAGAATCAACTGAAATGTTCTTTTTGCGGTAAAACGCAGGAACAGGTCAAGAAACTGGTAGCAGGTCCCGGGGTATACATTTGTGATGAATGCATCGAGCTCTGTAATGAAATCATTGAAGAGGAACTCCAGGATGATGTAGGCTCAGAAATTGGAGAGATTCCTAAACCCAAAGAAATCAGAAGTATTCTTGATCAATACGTTGTCGGTCAGGACGAAGCAAAAAAAGCATTATCTGTTGCAGTTTATAACCATTACAAGCGTATCAGCATTGGCATGAAGGTCGATGATGTCGAGCTTCAGAAATCCAATATTATTATGCTCGGTCCAACAGGTTCCGGTAAGACGCTGCTTGCTTCTACACTGGCTAAAGTTCTGAATGTCCCATTTGCTATAGCGGATGCAACCTCATTGACGGAAGCCGGCTATGTCGGAGAAGATGTCGAGAATATTCTCCTCAAACTGATTCAGGCTGCTGATTATGATATTGAGAGGGCAGAGCGAGGGATTATCTATATTGATGAGATTGATAAGATTGCCCGAAAATCTGAGAATCCATCCATTACCAGGGATGTATCAGGGGAAGGTGTTCAGCAGGCACTGCTCAAAATCCTGGAAGGCACAGTAGCCAGTGTTCCTCCGCAGGGAGGACGCAAGCATCCCCACCAGGAATTCATCCAGCTCGATACCACGAACATCCTGTTCATTGTCGGCGGGGCTTTTGATGGGATTGACAAGCTGATTCAAAACCGCATCGGCAAGAAAGTGATGGGTTTTGGGGCGGAAATTCAAAAGAAGAATGAAAAGAACGTCGGGGAATTCTTAAGGCAGATCCTGCCGGTAGACCTCTTAAAATACGGGTTAATTCCCGAGTTTGTCGGAAGACTTCCTGTTATTGTCACCTTGGATGCCCTAGATCAGGATGCGCTAGTCAGCATTTTGACCCAGCCCAAAAACGCCTTGGTCAAACAGTATGAAAAACTGCTGGAAATGGACGGTGTAGGGCTGGAGTTTAAAGAAGATGCGCTTAAAGCCATTGCTGAAGAAGCGATTCGCCGTAATACGGGAGCGAGGGGTCTTAGGGCGATTATGGAAGAAATCATGCTGAATGTCATGTATGATATTCCAACCCGTTCGGATGTCACCAAATGCGTCGTTACCAAGGATACGATCCTTCAGCGAATTGAACCTGAGCTTATCACAGCGGATAGCAAGAAGGAAGAATCAGCTTAAGTAGAATAAATCTAAACCTATGAGATACTGTTAATAGTTTTATGCTATTGGCAGTATTTTTGTAAACTTAGGGTTTACGTCATGTACCCTAACCGCTCTTCGGCTATTGCGCCATCCATGGCGCAAAAAGCCGCGCTCCGCATCGTGCTCCGCTTGGCCGCGGATAGACTACATGACGTTAAATTTTGGGTCTATTAAGCCATCATATAAAGAATGCGGGATCAGAATCGAGGGGAATTCCGTATAAAGCTTCCAAGCAAATTTTACAGCCGCCGACGAATGAGTTTCGCCAGCGGCTGTTTTTAGTTTGAACGGCTAGTACCACAAATAATGAGTTGTATTCTGGCATGCAAACCTACTTAACCCTAAGATCAGTCTGGGGGGCACAGTTCCGCTGTGAGCGGAGCAGGATAGCGCAGCGCGGCTTTTTGCGCCAAGGATGGCGCAATAGCCGAAAAGCGGTATTGTGGCTCACAGACTTACCCTCACATAATGATAATGTAATATACAAAATGAAAAAACAACAATTTGAGGATACTGTTCTAGTCGAACTTCGCTGCAGCAATGATCCTTACTGTTAGCACTGCAAAGCAATGGGACATTGCCGTTATGGCATCGTCAACGGAGCTGTAGGAAATTAAGAAATCATTCAGAAAATCATCCGGTAAATCATAGCTTCTCCTGAGACGTTCAATGATGATTTTCCCTTCGGAGGCGGCCTGGGCAGGCGATAATAACTGCCAGTCCAATTGATCCATCAGATGGACATAGAGCGTAGCCGGGACCACTAGTTCCCCTTCGCGTTCTATCTTTATTAACCTGTTCAGGAACTTTTGCTTATCCAGCGATCCCGGTTTTCTCGATTCCGCTTGATTCGGAACTCCTGTTCGAGACGTGGATCCCTGACATTCCAGGACACCGATGCCCTTCTGGTATTCTTGCCAGAGGGTTTCTTCATTGATACCGAATCTTTTTAAGCGGTTCAGCAGGCTGAACTGGCAGACCGGACATAGGCTGGTCTGCAGGAAAAGAGCCTCCTTCACAGCTTGTTTGACGGTGATTCCAATCAGTTCTCCCAATTTGCTGTGTTTGCCGGCATAGAAGAGCCTGGAGCCAGAGTTGCTGTTGCAGATGATGACCGTCCCGTCTGTGCCTGATCCTGTGGCGATGCCCCTAGAATAGCAACTGCCTGCCATAAGCTCCTGCAGGGCAGCCGTTTTGGCTTCTGTACAAGTCACAAGTGCTCGGGTCAGGGTCTCTTCCGGAAGATCGGCATTGATATACAGCAGAATATTAATCGTTCCAGCCGGAATGTTTACCGTTTCCCCCTGCCGTTCATGGAAGAAAGCTGGATCACCGATCCGGCCGCCGTTCATTTCGATGCCGCCGGTTACCACTGCGGTGACGGTCAGATCTTCGTAGCTTGCTGTCCGAATAGCCGCATTATTCATGGCAGCAGCTGTCAGAAGACCTGCGGAGGCTTCAGGATCAAGACCCAATTCCGTGGCAATCAGCTTCATATGTTCCTCATAGACGGTTGGAGTGATGTCACACGTCAAGCCCATTCCCGAATTAATATCGTGGTTAAAAACAAATTTCAGGTTTTCACGGTAGCCACCGTTCAAATGGGCGGTACTCAGAACCTTGCGGTCATCCTTGAAAAAAATAATGATACTGTCTTTATAGCGCTCAACGGTATCACCTGTTTCGTAAGTCCACAGAAGCAAATCATTTTCCTCCGATCCTACCTAATAGTTCCCGGATGCTTTCGAACTTCTCTGCACCATGCTGTATCATGCCGGTGAGAAGGCTGTCAGCTTTGCCACCGGTAAAATCTCCTGTGTAATCCCACTGTTCTGATTCAGGTTCCACAATCATTACTTTTTTGTTTTTAAGGTGTAAAGCCGCTGAAACTTGTTCTAAATTGACGATGTTCCCGTACCCGAAAGGAACAGACAAAACAATGATCAGGTCCGCTTCGTTTAGAAGGTCTTCATTCATGTTAAACGCTTCGGCGGAGATGGGGGCAAAAGGAGCTTCTTCTGATACGGCAATGCCAAGTTCTTTGGCTTTTTTCCAGTCCGAATCTCCAATGTTCAGGACGCCGCAGCTCACTTGATAACCGGCCTGAACCAACTGTTCCATCAGATAGACACCGCTTCCACCTCCGCAGAGTAAATGAATACGTACATCCCTGGCAGCCTCACTCCGGTCCTTCTTTTTACTTAACGGAATAATATTAAAGCGTCCGGTGATTTCATTCGTCGAAATCGCAACTTCGATATGGTAGCTGTCACGGATCTTCTGGGCTGTAAGCACTTCAACGGGACTGCCATAAGCCACAATTTTGCCTTTATCCAGAAGAATGATTCTATGGCTGAATTGGGCGGCAAGGTTAAGATCGTGCAAAACAGCGATCACGGTCAGGCCTTTAGTTTTATTCAAACGATCCAGAAGCTCCAGCAATTCATATTGGTGCTGGATATCTAAATGAGAGGTTGGTTCATCGAGCAGCAGGACTTTGGGTTCCTGAGTTAAGGCTCTGGCCACAATGACTCTTTGCCGCTCACCTCCGCTTAGTTCGTTCACAGAGCGGTCCTTCAGGTGCCAGACGTTTGTCAGCTCCATCGCCCATTGAGCAATCTCCACATCCTTTTCAGAATCGCCCTCAAATCGCTTTTGATGGGGCATTCTGCCCATCAGTACCGTCTCCATGACAGAAAAAGCAAAATCCCCTCCGGTATCCTGGGGGACGACTGCAATCGTTTTGGCAAGATCTTTTTTCTTAATCTTAAAAATATCCTGATCGTCGAGCAAGACAACCCCCTTCTGGGGAGTAATTTCTGCGGTAATATTTTTTAGCAGGGTAGACTTGCCGGACCCGTTGGGTCCAATAATGGACACAAAACTGCCCCTGCTGATTTCCAGACTTAAGCTTTCCAGAATATTTTTACTGCCGTAGGCAAATGTGAGGTTACTGGCAATGATTGAAGGCTCCACTTATATTCCTCTCTCTTTCTTTTTCTTCAGCAGATAGATGAAAAAGGGCCCGCCAAAAAGCGCGGTAATGACACCGACAGGGATTTCCTGTGAACCCATGCATGTCCTGGCAATCGTATCGGTAATCACCAAAAAAGTTCCGCCCACTAAGAAAGAGAGCGGAAGCAGGATCCGGTGATCCGGACCGACTAGAATCCTAACAATGTGCGGAACTATCAATCCGACAAAACCAATCGAGCCGCAGGCAGCCACAGCGCCAGCTGTTGTCAGTGAAGTAGCGACAAGAAGAATAATCTGCAGTTTCCCAAGATTGATACCCAGATGCTGAGCGGTACTGTCGCCAAAAACCATCGCATTCATTTCCTTGGCTAAAGTAAATAAGACAATGATGCCAATAATCGTGAACGGAGCGGCAAGCTGGATATGTTCCCAGCTCTTATTGGCAAAACTGCCCATGAGCCACAGATAGATTTTATCGATATCTTCCGTATTTAAAACCATCAGAAAAGACATGACTGCTGACAGGAACGCACTGAGTGCGACACCTGCCAGTAGCAGTGTAGTGACAACAACTTTTTTTCCAACTCTGGCCAGGGAGTAAACAATCCAGGTTGTGAGAAATGCTCCGGCAAAACTAAAAACAGGAATTTCAATCATACCCAGGAAACCGGCTGCTCCTGTAACAATGGCGACCGTGGCTCCCAAACCTGCACCTGAAGATACCCCCATCACGTAAGGATCTGCCATTGGGTTTTTAAAAAAACCCTGCAGCGTACCTCCTATAACCCCTAGGGCTCCCCCGACCAAAGCTGCCAGAATGATTCTTGGAATACGCAGAGTCCAGATAATTGTCTGGTGGACCTGTGAATAGTCTTCCGCGTGAAACCAGTGATTCAATAAAGGTACTTTGCTCAGGATAACCCCGGCACTCTCTTTAAAAGAAATGTTCGCGGAGCCAATCGTTGTGCAGAAAATGCCCACGATGACCAAAAATAAAGTGAAGATGATCAGCAAGTACTTCCAATTTTTCCTGCTTTTTAATACATCCATGATTGATAACTCCGTTTATTTACCGAAAACTTCGGGATGAATCGTTACCGCCATTTGTTCCAGACCCTCGATAACTCTCGGGCCTGCTCTGCTGATCAGGTTGTCATCAATTGCAAATACCCTGTTGTTTTTCACGGCGCTTAAGACTTTATAGCCGGCTCGATTTTGGATATCTGCAGGGGTATGTGCATGGGTATTGATGATATAGTAATCCGGATCGGCTTGAAGCAAATTTTCCATGCTGTAATTATAATACCTTTCCGTGTTGTCGGCAGCAATATTAACACCACCGGCAACTTCAATAATATTATTGACAAAACTGGTTGAACCGGCTGACATCAAAGGATCATCCCAGATTTCAACAAATACGCTTGGTTTGGCCAGGCCTTTGACTTTGGAAGTGATATTTTCTACTCTGGTTCTCATATTTGCATTCAGCGCAGTAGCCTCAGCTTCCTTGCCGGTCAGAGAACCGGCCAATTCAATATTGCTGATGACCTGATCAATCGTATCGGCATCGAGCACAACGACAGTCGTGCCTAGTTCTTCAAGCTTCGTGATAACATCTTCCTGTACGCCGGCGGAGATAAAGACCATATCCGGATCTGCAGCGACAATCATTTCCACATTCGGGTCTTTAAAGCCGCCCATTTTTTCTTTGGTCAGCGCCTGTTCAGGATAGTCGCAGTATTCTGAAACACCAATGATTTCTTGATCAAGTCCAATGGCAAAGAGAATTTCGGTGATAGCAGGGGCTAAAGAAATAATTTTCTGGGGATACTTGTCGATGGTAATCTCTCTGCCCAGCGTGTCCGTAAACATCTTTTCCTGTTGGGCCTGTTGGTTTTTTGTTGAACAGCCTGTGGCCAAGCCAAGGGCCAGGGTAAGGACCATGGTCAGAATCAGCAGTAGTACAAATGGTTTTTTCTTCATAATCATTTCTCCTTTGTTTTGATTCTTTTAAGATAAAACAAAAACAAAAGTCTCTTAATTCTAAGAGACTTTCCCATTCTAAGTCGGCTTAATCATTAAAGGAAGCGTTTTTACCATACATCATCTTCCTAATCCGAGGCAGGTCTCCTGGCTTACGGGTCATTCTCCTTCCGGCCTTCCCGGATCATATCCAGTGGCATTCAGAATTCGTCTCCTCATTCTGAGGCACCTAGGATCAATCATTCATTTCTCATTTCTCTACGCTTACAATATTGCATAGAAGGCCCTTTTTGTCAATCGGATTTTTTTTTAGGAATCCTTCCTGCTTTCCGGACGCTTTCCCGTAAGAGATATTCAATATGAGCGTTGACGCTTCGGAATTCGTCGGACGCCCATTCTTCAATCATGCTGAATAACTTTGGATCGATACGCAGCGGAAAGTTCTTCTTGTCTGCCATTATCCTGCTCCTGCTGACGCCTTTTTTATTTTTTAATACAGAGTGCCGGTATTGAGTACTGGCTGGGCTGAACGGTCAGAGACAATTGCGACCAGCAGGTTGTTGATCATTGCCATCTTGCGTTCGTCGTCGAGTTCAATTGTCCCGCTGTTTTCCAACTGCTGAATAGCCATCTGGGCCATTCCGACAGCACCTTCCACAATTTTCTGACGGGCAGCCAGGATTGCGTTAGCCTGCTGCCTCTGAAGCATGGCGCTCGCAATCTCGGTGGCATAGGCCAGGTGGGTTAGGCGTGCTTCAATTACTTCCACGCCGGCAAGTGTCAGGCGCTCCTGAAGTTCCTTCGCAATTTCTTCGGCTACTTCCTCGGTGTTGCCCCTTAAGGAAACATCACCTTCTTCATAATTGTCATAAGGATATTTGGTTGCAACATGACGCAGCGCTGTCTCACTTTGGATTTCTACAAACTGTTCATAATTGTCTACATCAAATACAGCTTTAGCCGAGTCCACCACTTTGATCACGACAACTGCAGCAATTTCAATCGGATTGCCGTCGACATCATTGACTTTCAAACGTTCGCTGTTGAAGTTGCGGACTTTCAGGGAAATCTTTTTCGCGGCAACGAACGGAACCGTCAGCCAGATACCGGGTTCGCGGATACTGCCGATATAGCTGCCGAAAAATGTCAGTACTTTGGCTTGATTCGGCTGGATAACCTGGATGCCGGTTGAGACAATCAGTGCCAGAAGAAGCAGAACCACTGCTAGTACGATATTCGTGAATCCTGTTTCTTGAACTGAGGCAACAATATTAAATGTTGCAGCAGCCAAAAGGGCTAAAAAAATGAGAATGCCCAGGAACCCGTTAACTTTCCATGCTTTTTTTTCAATCATAGCTATCATCCTTTCTTTGTGAAAAACCAGTTTAAATCAAACTGGATCAAACATTTAATTGATATAATAATGATATCATTCTAATATAATTAATGCAACGATTTTTGCGGGTGACTTTCGCAATATGTTTTGAATCTTCTGATCTGGTAAATACTACATAGAGAGTGTTGAGCAGGAGGTACTGGAATGGAAGGTTTGGGGTTTGGGTCACTACTGGCAATGATTCAGTTGGCTTTTGTATTGGTTGTTGGAATTTATTTCTGGACGATGTTAAGGCAGCAGTACTCGACGAGATCTGCTGTGGAGAAGGAGTCCGTGAAACAAAAAGAAAAGCTGCAAAGAATGCGTAAAATATCTTTGACGATCCCGCTGTCGGAAAAGACCAGACCGGAAGTCTTTGCGGAAATCATTGGACAAAAAGAAGGTGTGAAAGCACTTCGGGCTGCTTTATGTGGGCCGAATCCTCAGCATGTTCTACTGTACGGGCCTCCGGGTGTCGGCAAAACAGCCGCGGCCAGGCTTGTCCTTCAAGAAGCTATGAAAAATCCGCTCTCGCCGTTTAAAAGTGAGGCAAAATTTATTGAAATTGACGGTACGACGGCCAGATTCGATGAGAGAGGGATCGCTGATCCGCTGATCGGTTCTGTCCATGATCCAATTTATCAAGGCGCAGGTGCCATGGGGATGGCGGGGATACCACAGCCCAAGATGGGTGCTGTCACGAAAGCCCATGGCGGGATTCTTTTTATTGATGAAATTGGTGAACTTCACGCCATTCAAATCAATAAACTGCTTAAAGTGATGGAGGACCGCAAGGTTATTCTGGAAAGTTCCTATTATAGCTCTGAGGATAGCAATATCCCTGAGCACATCCACGATATTTTCCAAAACGGCTTGCCGGCAGATTTTAGAATGATCGGCGCGACGACCAGAAGACCGGAAGAAATACCAGCGGCAGTACGCTCACGCTGTATGGAAATTTTCTTCAGGGCGCTTCAGCCGGAGGAGATTGCGGTTATCGCCAAAAACGCTGCCGAAAAAATTGATATTGAGATCACAGACGGAGCATTGGAAGTTCTTAAAAAATATGCCACGAACGGCAGAGAAGCTGTCAATATCGTACAGCTGGCAGCCGGAGTCGTTCAAAATGAAGGCCATCGTTGTATTGATGAGGAGAATATCGAATGGGTGGTTATGACCGGACAATACACGCCAAGGCCTGAGAAAAAAATTCCACCTTTCCCCCAGATTGGATTGGTCAATGGCCTGGCAATCTACGGAGCAAACCTTGGCATGCTCCTGGAAATTGAGGTCACAGCCTACCCGGTCAAGAACCGTAAGGGGGAGCTCTATGTAACTGGAATTGTTGAAGAGGAAGAATCAGGTTATGAAGGTAAAAAAACGCGCCGGAAAAGCATGGCGCGCTCCTCGTTGGAAAATGTTTTGACCGTACTTTGCCGGGAGCATAAGATTGAACCGCGTCATTACGATATCCATGTCAATTTCCCCGGGGGAGTTCCAATGGATGGTCCATCTGCAGGCACAGCTATGGCGACAGCAGTGTATTCGGCAATTAAAAAATGCAAGGTGGATAATACCATAGCTATGACCGGGGAGTTATCGATCAGGGGAAGAGTAAAACCGGTTGGCGGGATCAGTGCAAAAATTGAGGCAGCCGTCCAGTCAGGGTGTAAAAAGGTATTTATTCCGCAGGAAAACTGGCAGGCCAGGTTTACTCACTGGGAAAAGGATATCCAGATCATTCCGGTGGAGACGCTCGATGAGATATTGAATGAAGTACTTCAACCCGCTTTGCCAGCCGCCAACATGGTCGAAGTGGATTTATCGGAAAAAGAGGTGTCGCTTAATAAGGTGCTGAAAAGGATAAAAATCCCATCCGGCAATTTGCATGAACAAGGTAAACCGTGTTAGAATATAGCACTGACAAGTCTTTTGAGGGGAGATAAATTATGCACGAAAGAGAGATACCGATCCTTCCGCTTAGAGGAATCCTTGTCTTTCCCTATATGGTGATTCATCTTGATGTCGGTAGGGAAAGATCCATGGCAGCCATTGAGGAAGCAATGCTTTTGGATCGCCAGATTCTTCTACTTTCACAAAAGGAAATGGAAATAGACAGCCCGACGACCGATGATCTGTATACTGTAGGCACAATTGTTGATATTAAACAGCTTTTGAGACTTCCCGGTGGGACAATGCGCGTTCTTGTCGAGGGGATCTGCCGTGCCCAGGTCATCGAATTTTTGACGGAAGATCCTTTCTTCAAAGCGCAGGTTGAAAAATTCCCCGGTAATGAGCGTATGACTCCCGAACACGAGAATATGACCAGGAGTCTAACACATCAGTTTGAGGAATATGCGCGTCTCAGCAAAAAAGTATCTCCCGAAGCGATCGGATCGGTGCTTGCTGTGAAAGAGCCTGGCCGGATGGCCGATTTAGTGGCTTCCCACCTGAATTTAAAGATAGAGGATAAACAGTCGGTTCTTGGTGCGATTGATGTTAATGAACGCCTGGAAAAGCTTACCGAACTAATTATGCGTGAAATCGAGATCCTTGAATTGGAAAGACGCATCGGGCTCAGAGTCAGAAAACAGATGGAAAAGGCCCAGAAAGAATACTATTTAAGGGAACAGATTAAAGCGATCCAGAAAGAACTGGGCGACAAGGATGAAAAACAGGCTGAAATTGAAGAATATAAAGAGAAGATCGAAAAGGCGAATCTGACGGATGAGGCCAGGGAGAAGGCTTTAAAAGAACTGGATCGCCTCGAAAAAATGGCTGCATCTTCCGCTGAAGGAACCGTTGTCCGGACGTATATTGACTGGATCATTGCTCTTCCCTGGAATAAAGAGAGCCGGGACAAAGCTGACATGCGCAAGGCTGAAAAAATATTGGAAGAAGATCACTATGGATTGGAAAAAGTCAAGGAGAGGATCCTGGAGTTTCTTTCCATCCGTAAATTGACGCCGAATATGCATAGCCCGATCCTTTGCTTCATTGGACCGCCAGGAGTAGGCAAGACCTCACTTGCCAAGTCTATCGCGAGGTCCCTGGACCGTAAGTTCGTCAGGATGTCACTGGGTGGCGTTCGCGATGAAGCGGAGATCAGGGGTCACCGCCGGACGTATATTGGGGCATTGCCGGGCAGGGTGATTCAGGGAATTCGCAAGGCGGAAACAAAAAATCCGGTTTTTCTTTTCGATGAAATAGACAAGATGTCTTCAGACTTTCGCGGGGATCCTGCTTCAGCCATGCTCGAAGTGCTTGATCCGGAGCAGAATCATTCCTATGCGGACCATTATCTGGAGATTCCTTTTGATCTTTCCAAAGTGTTGTTCATCATGACAGCCAACTATATAGAGAATATTCCGCGCCCGCTTTTGGACAGGATGGAAGTTATTCATTTAAGCGGTTATACCGAAGATGAAAAAGTCAATATTGCGGTCCGGCACCTCGTACCGAAGCAGATGAAAGCGCACGGCCTAAAAGAAAACATTGTCCGGCTAGATAGCGCGTGCGTTCTGAAGGTTGTCCGCGGTTATACTCGGGAATCCGGCGTCAGGAATCTGGAACGCGAAATTGCCAATGTATTACGCAAAGTTGCGGTCCGGGTCGTGAAAAAGGAATGGGAACCGAGGACACTGACTTCGGAAGATATTGAAACCCTGCTTGGAGCCCCCCGCTATTTTTACCGAACTGTGGGCTTTGAACCGGAAATCGGCGCCGCCGTCGGCCTAGCTTATACAGAAGTCGGCGGAGATGTACTGACCATTGAAGCTACGCCTCTAGCCGGCAAAGGCAGATTGACGCTGACTGGAAAACTTGGCGATGTGATGAAAGAATCAGCGCAGGCCGGACTGACGTTTGTCCGTTCCCAGGCTGAGGCTTTAGGGATAAGTAAGGATTTTTACGATCAGCTTGATTTGCACATCCATGTGCCGGAGGGAGCTGTACCAAAGGATGGACCGTCTGCTGGCATCACAATGGCGACGGCGATGGCTTCCGCGCTTTCTTCCAGAGCGGTCCGCCAGGATGTGGCGATGACCGGAGAGATCACCTTGCGCGGCAATGTGCTGCCAATCGGTGGTGTGAAGGAAAAAGTGCTGGCTGCACACAGGGCAGGGATCAAAACGATCATTCTTCCCGAAAAGAACCTGAAGGACTTGGAAGATATTCCGGAAGAAATCAGGAAGGAACTGGATTTTTATTTTGTAAAACGAATGGAGGAAGTTCTGGATATAGCCCTCCTTCCGTTTCCCAAATCACAGGAATTTCTGCCGCAGCTACCGGTCTACAATACGGACTTTTCGCAGCCTGAAAGCAGGCCGTTGTAAGCAACTCAAATAATCTGCTGCTAAACAGAGTTCAGTCCTATATACAATCAGACGGGAGACAGAGGGGCGTTTTAGGATCCTTTTTCAGAGGAGATAAAGAAAAACGTCCCTCTGTATTTACCTTTGTTTTCTAACCAGTCTAACCGGTCTCCCTGTGCATTTGTCTCCCTTGGATTAATCCCCATTTTGGAGTACAATATTAGCTGTTGATATTTAAGGATATAGTGGGGATATTGTACTGACGATGTCCCGTTGAGGTGATAGTGTGATTTTTCGTAAAGCAGAATTTGTGATTTCGGCAGTGAAGCCGCAGCAGTATCCTGAGGGATCTAGGCCGGAGCTGGCTGTTTCAGGCCGTTCCAATGTAGGGAAATCTTCTTTAATCAATAAGCTTGTCAACCGCAAGGCGCTGGCCAAGGTCGGCAAAACGCCCGGCAAAACGCAGACGATTAATTTTTTTAATATTAATGATGAATGGTATCTCGTTGATTTGCCGGGCTATGGCTATGCAAAAGTGGCTCAGGAGACCCGAATGCAGTGGGGGAAGATGATGCAGACGTACTTTCGTCTACGTGAAAATTTGAAAGGCGTCATTCAGCTGGTTGATATCCGTCATCAGCCGACCGAGGAAGATAGGATGATGATGGAAATGCTTAAGGTCAACAACATTCCTGTTCTGGTGGTAGCGACAAAAGCGGATAAAATTGCGAGGGGGCAGCGGCCCAAATATCTCAAAATTATTGCAGAATCTTTCAAAATGTCCGACTGGAAGACGATTATTCCATTTTCTTCGGAGGATGGTACCGGCCTTCAGGAATTGAATCAGGCCATGGATGATATTATCTTTTCTACGGAAGACAAACCCGGAGTGTAATCCGGAAGAATAATCGATGAAGAAGAGCAATAAATTTTGAAGAGTAATGCAAAATAAAACATAGAATACTTAAGAATTCCATGGAAAATAATAACATTAATAGCTTTGAAGTAATAGTTTAAGAAAAATAGTTTATTGAGCTAAAACGGGAGAGGAAAAATGATTGATATAATTTTTTTGGTTGTCAGTCTGGGTATTATTCTTCTTGGTGCAGAAGTGTTCACAAACGGAATAGAGTGGCTTGGCAGGAAGCTCAATTTGGGTGAAGGGGCTGTCGGAAGTATTTTTGCCGCAGTAGGGACCGCTTTGCCCGAAACATTGATTCCGATCCTCGCGATTCTGACCTCCAGTGGTGCAAGCGGGCACGACATTGGAATAGGGGCAATTTTAGGAGCGCCGTTTATGCTTGGAACACTTGCTTTTTTTGTCACAGGGATTGCGGTGCTGATATTCCGTAGAACAAACAGACCAATGTATATTCATCCGGAAGTCATCGAGCGGGATCTGAAGTTCTTTCTGATTGTCTATTCACTCGCAATCGTTGCTTCCTTCTTACCGACACATTCTTTGAAAATGCTGATTGTGATTATTCTTGTAGGGGCTTATTGTGCCTATGTTTACCGGACAATCAAATCAAGCCATGGTGAAGCGAATTTAGAAGAGGAACTTCCCGCGTGCTACTTCTCCCGCAGGGGGGAGCCTAGACTGATTGTCATATTTGTTCAGATCATAGCTGCGCTTGCAATTATCATTGCGGGCGCGGAACTGTTCATTAATTCTGTTCAGGCTGTATCCACGGCTGCCGGAATCCCCGTATTCATCCTGGCAATTATCATTACGCCGATTGCAACTGAACTGCCGGAGAAATTCAACAGTGTTCTCTGGGTGCGTCGTGGTAAAGACACATTGGCCATGGGAAATATCACCGGAGCAATGGTCTTCCAGAGCTCGGTCATTCCGGCAATTGGCATTTCGCTGACCTCCTGGGTTCTGGAACCGCTGGCCCTGGTCAGTGCGCTGCTTGCCCTAGCCTCTGCATCCCTTCAGTATTTTGTCATTGTCAAAACAAAAACCCTCTACCCTGCAATCCTGATGATTGGCGGGGTATTCTATGCAATCTTCTTATTCCTTTCCCTAAGAGCGATTTAACTCCGAACGGAAGGTATATAGAAAAAAATAGACAAATGTTCCCAAAATGATGAATAAAGGTTATCCCGGTTCTAATATATTATATTAGGATAATATACGAAACCGGGTGATTTTTTATGGGAACAAGCATTCTAAAAGGCATTACCATAGGTCTGCTCGTCACGGTCCTGACCCTTTTGGCCGTCCTGGTCACAACACTGGCTGGAATTGATGAAACGATCATCGCCTATCTTGTGGATTTTGGTCTATTGCTGAGTTGCCTGACTGCCGGTTTTCGAGCCAGCAGAGACTCAGGCCGGCTGCTTCCCGCAGGACTAGCTGCCGGGGGATATGCTGTGGCTGGCATACTGCTTTTGGCTCTTTATTTTCCAATTGAAAGCCTTGGGGCCGTCAAAATTATTTCCGAAGGAATAGGTCTTGGACTGCTGGCAGGGGTACTCGGTACAGGTTTTCTTGGTTCCGAACGTGTCTCTTATGGACGGCTGAACAATATACCGCATCCAAACAGTCTGATGCGATCCAAATGGCCGTTAGAGGAAGACAGGAAATTCACAGCTGATATTCGGAGCAATCCCAGTTGGTACGGTGAAAACCCAGATGCGGAAAGGACCCGGATCTACGAACTGTGCAGCAAAAAACCGGAACTCACGGATGAAGAGGAAGCTTTCAACTGGTGGG
Organism: Dehalobacter sp. MCB1; assembly: GCF_003590275.1. Lineage (NCBI taxonomy): Bacteria > Bacillati > Bacillota > Clostridia > Eubacteriales > Desulfitobacteriaceae > Dehalobacter > Dehalobacter sp. MCB1. The sequence continues at coordinate 444,695 of NZ_LXPC01000012.1, forward strand.
AAGTCGAAACAAAGAAGCAGCTTCGGCGGCGGTAATTGGTGCGCTGTAGTCAATCAACAGGACAGGATACCTTTTCCACTTGCATTGTTTCAGGGCAAACAAGCAAGAGGGAAAAGGTTTTTTCTTTATTGAAAGAAGCTTTGGTATAGGCAATTCATATATAGGAAAAGCTAAGTCAGATGATGAGCGCCGCGGTGGACAGAGGAAAGATGAAAGCATTAGCTGAAAACAGGGGTGCCGATAATGACGAAAAGAGAAAAAACCATCCTATTTTTCCTATTGACTTTTATTCTTCTGCTCAGGCTCTATCACATTAATGTTGGTCCTGTTGAAATTGAGGAGAGCTGGCGGCAAGCCGACACAGCATCCATCGCAAGGAATTTCGCAGGTTATGACTTTCACCCGTTTCATCCTAATTTGAACTACGACGGACCATTTCCAAATATTCCGGCGTTGGAAATTCAAGTTACGACCTATTTGATCGCGATCCTGTACAAAGTATTCGGCTATCATTATTTTCTGGCACGGGCTGTCCCCATTGCTTTTTTCTTGATCTCAGCCCTGTATCTGTATCTGCTGGCACGCCTGTATCTCGGGCGGAACGGAGCAGCTTATAGTCTTCTGATTTATGGGATCCTGCCGATTAATCTGTATTATTCCCGGGCGATTATGCCTGAGTCCGCAGCCCTGATGTTCTGGATCGGAGGATTTTACTATTTTAATCGGTGGATTATCAATCAAAACGATCACGATTATAGCGATCTGCAAAGCAAATACGGTTTGCTTATTTTAAGCTCGTTTTTTTTAGCTTTTGCAATCATGACCAAACCACCTGTGATTTTAATTGGAATCCCTATGATGTATCTCTGTTTTAAGTATTATGGTCGCAAATGGTTGAAAATGCGTATTTTTTGGATATACGGCTTCATTACGACAGCGATCCCAGCCTGCTACTACTATTTCAGTACTGCCGCTGCGGAATATAAATTTACACTGGGCATTACCCGTAATATTATCTTTAAGCAGGTGATTACCGCCTTTTACAGTCCGGAGGCACTTGACTTTTTTGTGGTAAATTTGCCTAAGGCCCTTGGAATAAGCGGGCTGCTTCTTTGCCTCGCAGGAATATTTTTTTTGCGGGAAAAGCAAAAAGTCTTTTTGCTCTGGTTTATCACGATGATTTTTGAGGCAATCCTGATTGTAAGTGAGATCCGGGCGTTTTATTACCTAATATTTTTGATGGTGCCGTGCTGTTTGTTGGCCGGTAATCTTTTGGCCAGGGCGGTTTCGGGTTCAGTTGGGAAAATTGCAGGAGTAGTATTGGTACTGCTCTTAATGAAGGAAAGTTATGATCTGGTCAAACCGATGTTCACCATCAACACGGTGATGGCGAAACAAGTAAACGTAGTAAAGCAGCTGACGGATCAGAACGATCTCCTAGTCGTCGGTTCTCTGGATCCGTGTCTGCTGGACTTAACGGACAGAAGAGGCTGGCGGTACAATCTTAGGCTGTATGCTGCAACACCCAAAGATCCTATTCAGGAACTGGATGATTATATTGCAAGGGGAGCCAAATATTTTGTGCCAATTCAGGGGAAAATATATGGGGATCAGGATGAGAAGTTAATGAGCTATATTGAAGGAAAATATCAGAAGCTCGAGGTCGTACAGGGCTACCCGATTTATGTACTAAAGTGAGCGGTGACTGCTTATCCGCAAACTTACGTTTATCTTTTGGCAATACTGCCTGGAGGAGGCGAGTGATATGAAGGTTCTGATTGGCTTGCCCGCCTACAATGAAGCAACCGGGATTATTCATTTATTCAACAGCATTGCATCCTACCGAGAGGTCAGCCGGTATAATATTCAGGTCCTGCTGGTGGATGACGGCAGCATCGATGATACTGCAGAAATTGTAAGCACTTACGCTCGAGATCATGGTTATGTAACACTGGTCAGGCACCACGGAAACAAGGGCCTCGGAGAAGCCGTCAAAACGATTTTACGTCATGCGCTGGAAACCCTGAAGGATGACGATGTCCTGGTTACCATGGATGCCGACAATACCCACAGTCCCCTGCTGATCGAGAGCATGATTGAAACGCTGAACAGTCGGGATCTTGACTTGGTTGTCGCCTCCAGATTTACTTCGGGAGGATATGAAATTGGGCTGAAAACCTTACGAAAGTTTTTCAGCCGGGGCGCCAGGTGTTTCTTTAAATTGTTTTTTCGCATCAAAAACCTCAATGATTATTCATCTGGCTACAGGGCTTACCGGGTGAGAGTAATCAGAAAGGCACAGGACCGCTGGAAAGAGCTGATTACGACCAACGGTTTTGACTGTATGGCCGAGATCGTTGCTAAATTCAGCAGGATGGAGGTTAAAGCCGGGGAGGTACCGCTTATTCTTCATTATCAACAGAAAGAAGGGGCCAGCAAAATGCAGGTGTCAAAGACAGTCAGAGGTTACTTTGCATTGCTGGCTAAGGTGAGATAAACGGATGATCTATTTGCTGGCCTTGATTTCCATTGCTCTGGGATCGACCGGGCAGTTCGTTCTTAAGCTGGCGGCAGGGGAACTTCGGCCGGACAGTGGGATATGGAACCTTGTTTATTCGATGATCAGTCCGAAGATGGTCTTTGCCGTGAGCTGTTTTGTTTTCAGCATGCTGATGTGGATATTTGTCCTGAGAAAGCTGGAGCTCAGTATTGCTTATCCAATGGTCAGTCTGGGCTATATCCTGGTAATGCTGCTTTCCTTTTTCTTTCTTCAGGAACAGGTTTCAGCTGCAAAGGTTGGTGGGACTTTATTGATTGTAGCCGGGGTCATCGTGCTAAACATGAAGTAATGTCCCGCTTAAAGAATTTCTGATAAAAAGATTACCTGAGTCCG